>NZ_RZQL01000111.1 GCF_003997935.1 Mesorhizobium sp. M7A.F.Ca.US.006.01.1.1 | reverse complement strand
CTCCGGGCCTGAGGAATATGGCGGCCAGGCGCTGCCGACCATGCTCGGCGTCGCCGCGCTCGAAATGTGGAACTCCGCGGCCATGGCCTTCGGCATCGGCCCGACGCTGACCATGAGCGCGGTCGAGGCGCTCGACAAACACGCCTCCGACGACCTCAAGGCCAAATATCTCGAAAAGCTCGTCTCCGGCGAGTGGATGGGCACGATGAACCTGACCGAGCCGCAAGCCGGTTCCGACCTTGCCGCCTTGCGCACCCGCGCCGAGCCGGCGGGTGACGGCAGCTACCGCATCTTCGGCCAGAAAATCTTCATCACCTATGGCGAGCACGATTTCACCGACAACATCGTCCATCTGGTTCTCGCGCGGCTGCCCGATGCGCCGGCCGGCACGCGCGGCATATCGTTATTCCTGGTGCCGAAATTCCTGGTTGGCGATGATGGCACGCTCGGCGCGCGCAACGATGTCTTCTGTTCCGGACTTGAGCATAAGCTCGGAATCCATGCCTCGCCGACCTGCACCATGATCTACGGCGACGGCTTTGAAGGTGCCGAACCCGGCGCCGTCGCCTGGCTGATCGGCGAGGAGAACAAGGGTCTCGCCTGCATGTTCACCATGATGAACAATGCGCGGCTTTGTGTCGGCATGCAGGGGGTCGCGGTCGCGGAAGCGGCAACGCAGAAGGCGATCGCCTATGCCAATGAGCGCCGGCAGGGCAAGGCCGCGAGCTACACTGGCACGGGTATGGCGCCTATCGTCCATCACCCCGATGTCCAGCGTAACCTGCTGACCATGAAGGCGCTGACCCAAACCGCACGCGCCATCAGCTATTCCTGTGCCCACGCCATCGACATGGCCCGTGTCTCCGTCGGGGACGAGGCGGCTCACTGGCGCGACCGCGCTAATCTGCTGACGCCGCTGGCCAAGTCGTTCTCGACCGATGTCGGCGTGGACGTTGCCTCGCTCGGGGTCCAGGTGCATGGCGGCATGGGCTTCATCGAGGAGACAGGCGCGGCCGCCTTCTATCGCGATGCGCGCATCGCGCCGATCTACGAAGGCACCAACGGCATCCAGGCGATCGATCTGGTGATGCGAAAGCTGCCGCTCGGCGGCGGCGACCACGTGCATGGTTACATCGCCGAACTGGCTGATGTGGCCGGAGCGGTGCGGACCTCGAACGTGCAGGGTTTCGGCCGCACCGCTGATGCTCTCGACGCGGCATTTGGCGATCTCGGTGAAGCGACCCGCTTCCTGCAGAAACTGGCGGCCGATGGCCGGCCGGACGAGGCGCTGGCGGGTGCGACGCCCTATCTCAGGCTGATCTCGCTTGCCGCCGGCGGAGCTTATCTGGCGCGAGGTGCTCTTGCCGATCAAGGCCGTATTCCCCTCTGCCGCTTCTTCGCCGAAAACCTGCTCGGCGAGGTCAGCGCTTTGCGGGCGCGCGTCATCGATGGCGCCGAAAGCCTCGCCGCCGCCGGCAAGTCGCTGATATCAGCCTGAATTCTCACAGCGCTCACCAGGGAAAAAGACCGTGACAGACCATATCCTCGTCGAGCGCCAGGGCGCCATCCAGATCATCCGCATGAACCGGCCGGACAAGAAGAACGCGCTGACGCGCGCCATGTACGCGAAAATGTCAAAAACCCTGGCCGAAGGTGACGCAGACCCGGCGATCCGCGTCCATGTCTTCCTCGGCGTGCCCGGCGCCTTCTCCTCAGGCAACGACCTTGCCGATTTCATGGTCGTCGCCACCGGCGGCGACGGCGGCACCGAAGTCTGGGACTTCCTGATGGCGCTGGCCAAGGTCGAGAAACCCATGGTCTCCGGCGTTGACGGCATCGCGGTCGGCATCGGCACGACGCTCAACCTGCATTGCGACCTGACCTTCGCCACGCCACGCACCGTGTTCAGGACACCTTTCGTCGACCTTGGCCTGGTGCCTGAGGCGGGATCGAGCCTTCTGGCACCGCGCATCCTCGGGCAGCAGGGTGCCTTCGCGCTGCTCGGCCTCGGCGAAGGCTTTTCGGCTGAACGGGCGAAGGCCGCCGGCCTGATCTACGAGGTGGTCGAGGAGGCAGCGCTGGAGGCCTCGGTGCTGGCGGCGGCCGGCCAGATCGCGGCCAAGCCGCCGCAGGCGCTGAAGATCGCGCGCGACCTGATGCGCGGCTCGCGCGACGACCTCGTCGCCCGCATCGGCGAGGAAAGCGAGCATTTTCGCGAACGCCTGAAATCGGATGAGGCCCGCGCCGCGCTCACCGCGTTCATGACGAGAAAGAAGGCCTGAGCCTCTTCTTCAGGGATAAAGCCTGGTCTTGTCCCAGCCGCCTTTCGCGTCGCGGCTGAAGACGAGCCGGTCGTGCAGGCGGAACGGCCTGTCGTGCCAGAACTCGATGGTACTGGGCACGATTCGGAAGCCGGACCAGTGCTTTGGGCGCGGGATCTCGCCGATCGGATAGCGTGCCGTGTATTCCGCCACCGCCTTCTCCAGCGCGAAGCGGCTTTCCAGCGGCCGCGATTGTTTCGAGGCCCAGGCGCCGATGCGGCTGCCGCGCGGCCGTGTCGCATAGTAGGCATCGGCTTCGGCGTCGCTGACGATCTCCACCGGTCCGCGAATGCGCACTTGCCGGCGCAGCGATTTCCAATGGAAGCACATCGCCGCCTTCATGCTGCCAAGAATCTCCTGGCCCTTGGCGCTCTCGAAATTCGTGTAGAACACAAACCCGCTTTCATCGAATCCTTTGAGCAACACCATACGCACATCCGGCATGCCGTCGGCATCGACGGTCGCCAGGGCCACGCCGTTGGGGTCGTTCGGCTCGCTTTTCGTTGCGTCGTCCAGCCATGCGGCAAACAGGCGAAACGGCTCGGCAGCCTCGGTAAAGTCACCGCTTGTTAACTCAGTGTCACTCATAGTTTTTCTCAAATTGTCACGAAGCGAAGATTCTTACAAAACCAAGATTCTTTACGAAGCAAGGGGGAGGCTGCCGATTGTCGCGTATCGCGCAAGCTTTTGACAGCAGGCAATGGAGCGTTATCGCTTCGGCCAGCGCGAAAGCCGCGATCGTGGCGGTCGCCTTGCCGCTTGCCGCTTGTGGCGCCGGCGGCTTCAGCCTGGAAAAAGCCGAAGTCGACCGCTCGATCCTGACCAGCAGCACCTCGGCCTCGGCCGCACCGGCCAATCTGGATCGTGACTCCGACCAGACGACGATCGGCAATGCGGTCTCCTCGGCCGATATCGAGCAGCTCGGCGGCCAGGCCGTCCCATGGGCCAATGCCGGTACCGGCTCGCGCGGTTCCATCACCGATCTGGCGGAATTGAAAGACAACGGCCAGACCTGCCGCCGCTTCAAGGCCTCGCGCGAAAGCTTTGACGGCGTTGCCATGTTCGAAGGCGAACTGTGCCTGGCCAGCGCCGGCGGCTGGCGCATGCAGGACTTCAAGGCGCTCTGATTTTCCGCGTCTGATATGCGGCTCCAGCACTGGAATTTCTTCCTATGGGAGCGCATATAGGAGGCAACCAGAGACTCAACTCTTCTCCAGGGCAGTAAGCATGCGCGACCCCTATGAGGTGCTGGGCGTTGCCAGGAACGCATCGGCCAAAGACATAAAGTCGGCGTACCGGAAACTCGCCAAGAAGCATCATCCGGACCAGAATCCGAATGATCCGAAGGCGAAGGACCGTTTTGCCGCGGCCAACCAGGCCTACGAGATCGTCGGCGACGAAAAGAATCGCGCCGCTTTCGATCGCGGCGAGATCGACGCCGACGGCAAGCCGCGATTCCAGGGCTTTGAGGGCGCTGCCGGTGGCGGCGATCCCTTCGGCGGGTTCCGCCGGCAGCAGGGTCCGGGCGGTTCGCGGTTCGAATTCCGCTCCGGCCGACCGGGTGGCGATCCGTTCGACGGCAACAGCGACATCTTCAGCCAGATTTTTGGCGACACTTTTTCGGGCGCGCGCGGGCACGGCACGGGCGATCGCCGCCAGCAGGCGACAGCAGCCGACCTGAACGTGACGCTCGACGTCACCATCGAGGAAGCGGCGACCGCCGAAAAGGTCACGGCGATGTTCCCCGACGGCCGCAAGGTGGCGGTCAAGCTACCGGCCTATGTCGAGGATGGCCAGACCATCCGCCTCAAGGGCCAAGGTGAGCAGGGGCCGGGCCAGCCAGGCGACGCGCTGGTCAAGATCCATCTGCGCCGACATCCACGCTACCGCATCGAGGGCCGCGACCTGCACGCCGATCTGCCGGTGGCACTGGCGGATGCGGTGCTCGGCGCCAAGGTGCCGGTCGAGACGCCGACCGGCAGGCTCGCGGTCAACGTTCCTGCCTGGTCGAGCTCCGACAAGGTCCTGCGGCTGAAGGGCAGGGGCCTGCCGGAAAAGGCCGGCGGCCACGGCGATCTCTATGCCCATGTGCGGATCATGCTGCCGGAGGGCGGCGATAGCGCGCTCGAAGCACTGTTGCGCAGCCAAAAAGGCTGATCGGCGGCTTTTGTCCCCTGAACTGTCCGGTTTGAGCGCTTGAAGGGGCTCTGTGCCTGTGCGATAGGGCAACCCACAAAGCTGAAATCTTGCGGAGAGCGCTCACATGGCGGGTGGACAGGGCCTAATGGCCGGCAAGCGCGGCCTCATTCTTGGCGTCGCCAACAATAGGTCGATCGCCTATGGCATCGCCAAGTCGTGCGTCGATCATGGCGCCGAGATCGCGCTGACCTATCAGGGCGAGGCGTTCAAGAAGCGCGTCGAGCCGCTGGCGGCGGAACTGGGCGCCTTTGTCGCCGGCCATTGCGACGTCACCGATCCGGCGAGCCTGGACGAGGTTTTCGCCAATGTCGCCAAACATTGGGGCAAGCTTGATTTTCTCGTCCACGCCATTGCCTTCTCCGACAAGGACGAGCTGACCGGCCGCTATGTCGAGACGACGCGCGACAATTTCCTGCGCACCATGGACATTTCAGTCTATTCCTTCACCACCATCGCCAAGCGCGCCGAGGCGCTGATGACCTATGGCGGCTCGCTGCTGACCTTGACCTACTACGGCGCCGAAAAGGTCATGCCGCACTACAATGTCATGGGTGTCGCCAAGGCGGCGCTCGAGGCCAGCGTGCGCTACCTGGCGGTCGACCTCGGCGCCAAGAAGATCCGCGTCAACGCCATTTCGGCCGGCCCGATCAAGACGCTTGCCGCTTCCGGCATCGGCGATTTCCGCTACATCCT
Source organism: Mesorhizobium sp. M7A.F.Ca.US.006.01.1.1 (assembly GCF_003997935.1). GTDB lineage: Bacteria > Pseudomonadota > Alphaproteobacteria > Rhizobiales > Rhizobiaceae > Mesorhizobium. The sequence goes on along the minus strand of NZ_RZQL01000111.1, from coordinate 17,353 downwards.
GAAGTGGAACGAGTACAATTCGCCGCTGAAGCAGACGGTGACGCAGGAGGAAGTCGGCGATTCCGGCGTCTATTTCCTGTCCGACCTGTCGCGCGGCGTCACCGGTGAAGTCCACCACGTCGATTCGGGTTACCACGTCGTCGGCATGAAGGCCGTCGACGCGCCCGACATTTCGACGGTCAAGGACTAACACCCCGCCAACCGTCGTCCGTCCCGATCCCGCACCGGAAGACCTGATGTACCCGCTGGTTTATATCGCGCGCCACGGCCAGACCGCGTGGAACGCCGAGATGCGGCTTCAGGGACAGGCTGACACCGATCTCAACGCTCTTGGCCGCGAACAGGCGACCGGCAACGGGCTTCGGCTAGCTGCGGTGGTCCCAAATCCCGGGGAATTCGATTTCGTCGCCAGCCCAATGAAACGGACGCGCGAAACGATGCAGCGTATTCGCGCCGCGATGAAGCTCGATCCGAGTGCCTATCGAACCGATCCGCGCCTCGTCGAAGTCAATTTCGGCGATTGGCAGGGATTTACCTTTCCCGAGCTCGAGACACGGTATCCCGGAGCGAGCAGGACGCGCGCGCTGGACAAGTGGAACTTCCAGCCGCCCGGCGAAGGCGCCGAGAGCTATCAGATGCTGCTCGAACGGGTGAGGCCATGCTTCGACGCGATCGAACGCCAGACGATATGCGTGACCCATGGCGGCGTCATGCGCACCTTGTTTCGCTTCGTTCTGGGGTTGGGCGAGGACGAGGCAGCGAACCTGGAAATACCGCAGGATCGCCTGCTCAAGCTCGAAGGCAAGAGTCTGGAGTGGCTTTAGGCAGGCGGCTCGGCGAAAGCTGAATTCAATTGAGGTTGGAAGCTCTAGTTGGCAGAGCTGTCCGGCAGTTCCATGTCGGTGACGATGTTTTCGCCATTGGTCACATCGTAGGCGATGACGATGTCCATGCCCGGCTTCAGCGCGTCGAGATCGGTCTCGGCGTTCAGCTTGTAGGACTTGCCGTCATCCAGCGTCAGCGTCGCCGTGTCCTTGTCGATCTTCTTGATCAGGCCTTCGGTCTGGCCGGCGAAAGCGGCGGTGGAAAGCAGCAGCGTGGCGGCAATGGCGCCAATCAGGGTACGCATAATCGTTCCTCTTTATCATTGCGCCGGCATGACGGCGGGCGTTCAACGGCGGATTGAGCAGAGCAGAAACCAACCGAATGTGTCAAAACTAAATCCGCCAGATCACAGTTTGACCCCTGTGAAAAACGCCAATAGAACGCAATCTTCAGCCGGCTCCGATGCCGGGCAGGGTCATTTCATGTCTCACAACACGTTCGGCCACCTTTTCCGCGTCACCACCTGGGGCGAAAGCCATGGCCCGTCGCTCGGCTGCGTGGTCGACGGCTGTCCGCCCGGCATCCGCTTCACTCGAGCCGACATCCAGGCCGAACTCGACAAGCGCCGGCCGGGGCAATCACGTTTCGTGACGCAGCGTCGGGAACCAGATGAAGTGAAGGTGCTGTCCGGCTTCATCCTCGACGAGGACGGCGAGACGATGATCACCACCGGCACGCCGGTGTCGATGCTGATCGAGAATGTCGACCAGCGCTCGAAGGATTATGGCGAGATCGCCCGCCAATACCGGCCCGGCCATGCCGACTACACCTATGACGTCAAATACGGGGTGCGCGATTATCGCGGCGGCGGCCGCTCCTCGGCCCGCGAGACGGCAGCCAGGGTGGCAGCCGGTGCCTTGGCGCGCAAGGTGGTGCCCGGCGTAGTGGTGCGCGGCGCGCTGGTATCGATGGGCGAAAAATCCATCGATCGCGCCAACTGGAACTGGAATTTCATCGGCGATGCCGAAAATCCGTTCTTCACCCCCGATCCTGCTTCTGTTCCTGTCTTCACACAGTATCTCGACGGCATCCGCAAGGCGGGCTCCTCGGTCGGTGCGGTGATCGAGATCGTCGCCGACGGCGTTCCGCCAGGCCTCGGCGCGCCGATCTATGCCAAGCTCGATCAGGACATCGCCTCCGGCCTGATGTCGATCAACGCCGTCAAGGGCGTCGAGATCGGCAACGGCTTCGAGGCCGCCCGCATCACCGGCGAACAGAATGCCGACGAGATGCGCATCGGCAATGACGGCAAGCCGGTGTTCCTGTCCAACAACGCCGGCGGCATCCTCGGCGGTATCTCGACCGGCCAGGCAATCGTCGCCCGTTTCGCCGTCAAGCCGACCTCGTCGATCCTGACGCCGCGAAAGTCGATCGACAAGGACGGCAAGGACGTCGAGATCATGACCAAGGGCCGCCACGATCCCTGCGTCGGCATTCGCGCCGTGCCGATCGGCGAGGCGATGGTTGCCTGTGCTATCGCCGATCATTATCTGCGGCATCGGGGACAGACGGGAAAGGGAGGGGAATAGGGCAGTAAGGCAGTAGGGCAATATGTTACGCAGCCGCCGAACACAGCCAGATTTTCCTTTTCCCTACTGCCGTACTGCCCTATTCCCCTACTGCCCTGCGAGCGAAGCGAGTACCCATGCCTTACGACCAGAAGAAAATCGTCGAAGCCCTGCGTGCTTTCGAACGCGGCGAGATCGTCGTCGTCATGGATGATGACGGGCGCGAGAACGAGGGCGACCTGATCGTCGCCGCCGTCCACTGCACGCCTGAAAAGATGGCGTTTATCGTGCGCCACACCTCCGGCATCGTCTGCACGCCGATGCCGCGCGAGGAAGCCAAGCGGCTGAACCTTGCGCCCATGGTCGCCGACAACGATTCCGCCCACACCACCGCTTTCACCGTCAGCGTCGATTTCAAGCATGGCACCACGACGGGCATCTCGGCCGAAGATCGCACTTTGACCGTTCGCAATCTTGCCAACGGCAATGTCGGTGGCTCGGATTTCGTCCGGCCCGGCCACATCTTCCCGCTGATCGCGCGCGAAGGCGGCGTGCTGATGCGCTCCGGCCATACCGAAGCAGCGGTCGACCTGTGCAAGCTCGCCGGCCTGCCGCCGGTCGGCGTCATTTCCGAGCTGGTCAATGATGACGGCACCGTCAAGCGCGGTCCGCAGGTGCAGGCTTTCGCCGAGGAGCATGGGCTGAAGCAGGTTTCGGTCGCCGACCTCATCGCCTACCGGCAGCGCAAGGAGACGCTGGTCGAACGCGTCGCGTGCTCGGAAATCGACACGCTCGGCGGCAAGGCACAGGTCTTCACCTACACGCTGCCCTGGGACTCCATGCATCACGTCGCCATCGTCTTCGGCGACATTCGTGACGGCGAGGACGTGCCGGTGCGTCTGCATTCCGAGGATGTGGTGACCGATGTCTTCGGCACCAGCCACCGGCTCGACGCCATCATGAAGGCGATGGGCGAGCGCAGGCGCGGCGTCATCGTCTATCTCAGAGAAGGCTCCGTCGGCGTTGCGCATCAGGAACGCAAACGGCCGGCCAGCGGCGACCGCGAGGATCACGAAGAGGCGCGCCGCCGCGAAAACGAGTGGCGCGAGATTGGGCTCGGCGCCCAGATCCTCAAGGATCTCGGCATCTCCTCGATCAACCTGATCGCCTCGCGCGAACGCCACTATGTCGGCCTCGAAGGTTTTGGCATCCATATCGCCAAGACCGAGATCCTCTAGGATATATCGATATTCAGGTGAGGCCGGCCTGCAAATGACGGCTTTCTGCGCTTCCGGTGCTCACGGACCGGAAAGTCCGCTGCGCTCCGGTTCTCGAAATCCATCATTTTCGACTCGGCCTGACCTGAACCTCAACATGTCCTGGCGGTCACTCGGCCGGAACGGCGGCAGCCTCGCACCCATCCAGGTCGCATTCGCGGGTGGCAAGGTTGCGCTGGCCAAGCAGCACCGTGGCCAGCGCGATCGTGCCTGAAGCCACTGAGACCCAGAACCCGCTCTGGGCGCCGAACGCGTCGACCACCGCACCGGCGGCGAACGAGCCCAGCGCCATGCCGATGCCGATGCCGGTCATGACCCAGGTGATGCCTTCGGTCAGCATCGCTTCCGGCACATGCCGCTCGATCAGGCCGAACGCCGTGATGAAGGTCGGCGAGATCGCCACACCGCTGATGAACACGGTCAGCGCCAGCAGCGGCACTGTGTCGGCGGTGAGCGGCAACAGCGTGCCAAGCGCGACGAGGGCGACGGCGATGGCGAGCTGGCGTTGCAGCGGCGCCTTCAGGCTGAGCGCGCCGACGATGATGCCGAGCACGAACGATCCCAGCGCATAAACGCCGATGACAAGGCTGGCGGCGCCCGGTTGGCCAAGCTCCTTGGTGATCGCCACGGTGGTCACTTCCGTCGTCGCGAAGGTCGCGCCGATGAAGATCAGGGCAAGCGTGATGATCTGAACGGGTCGCAGGCGGATCGCCGAGCCGCTTGAGCCATGGTCCACCGGCCGCACCTGCGGCTCGGTCGAGCGTTGCAGGATGAATGCTGCTGAACCAATGGCAAGGAACAGCGTGCTCACCAGAACACCGGCTTCCGGAAACAGGGCGGCACTGAGGCCGACCGACAGCGATGCCCCGGCGATGTAGACCAGTTCATCGGCCGCGGACTCGAAGGCGAATGCGGTGTTCACCTGCGGTCGTCCTCGGAAAATCTCTGTCCAGCGCGCCCGCACCATCGCCGGTATGCTTGGCATGGCGGCGGCCAGCAGTGCCGACACGAACAGCGTCCATACCGGCCAGTCCTGGTTGGCCGCCGCTATGAGGATGGCGAAAGCCAGCACCGCGATGATGGTGGTGGGCACCACGATTCGTGTCTGGCCCAAACGGTCCACCAGTCTCGATATCTGCGGCGCAACGAAGGCGTTGGCCAACGCGTATGTCGCCGAGACGGCTCCGGCCAGCCAGTATTCGCCACGCGCCTGCGACAGCATCGCCACGATGCCGATGGGCGCCATGGCGATCGGCAGGCGCGCTAGGAAGCCGGCGGCCGCAAAGCCCTTGGCGCCGGGGGCACGAAAGATTTCCGCGTAGGGATTTTGCATCGGTTGGTTCCTCGACAAAGGGCGATTGGACAATTACATACGGAGCGTATGATTATTAGATAGAGCATACGCCACGTATGTCAATTGGCATACGTGACGTATGTAAATAGGGCCAGAAGCCATGCACAGACCCCGCAAGGAGATGATCGCCGAGACGCGCGCAAAGCTTATCGCGGCGGCCCGCCATGCCTTCGGCACAACAGGCTATGCGGAAGCCTCGATGGATGATTTCACCGCTTCGGCCGGGCTGACGCGCGGCGCGCTCTATCATCATTTCGGCGACAAGAAGGGGCTGCTGCAGGCGGTCATAGCCCAGATCGACGGCGAGATGGCGGCGCGCATCAATGAGGTCGCGTCGAGAGCGCCGACCCGCTGGCAACATTTCGTCGACGAGTGCTCGACCTATATCGAGATGGCGCTGGAGCCGGAAATCCAGCGCATCATGTTCCGGGATGGCCCGGCCGTATTGGGGGATCCAGCGCAATGGCCGAATGCCAGTGCGTGCGTCGTTTCAATGACCGACCATCTGACCGCGCTGCAGGAGGAGGGGGTCGTTGTCTCAAGCGTCGACCCCGAGACGGCCTCGCGACTGATCAACGGAGCGAGCAGCCAGGCGGCGCAACGGATCGCTAATTCGAACGACCCCGAAGCGACCTCGAAGAAGGTGGTGACGGCGTTCAAGCAACTGCTCGAAGGCCTGCTGAAGAAGCCGGATCCGCAGTCGAATTGAAGTTCTTACCGGAGCTTTCGTGCCGGCAGCTGTTCCTGATAGGAATTTTTTCTTGACACCTGCCCTCAGCTAAGGTACATATTCGTCCATGGTGCTGATTTGCGCCAGTGACCCGCCGCACAGGCGGGTTTTCGTTTGATGCTCCGTCAGCCACGCGCCGGCGAAAGGCTCCGAAGGAACCCGTTACCCCGAATTCGTCGCCCTTCGGCGTCAGGGGCCGGCAATTGACAATCGCCGGGTTGAGTCCATCCTCTTCCACCATCTCTGAGGCGGAGATTCGGGGCACATGTGGGATTTTGAGATCGGCCGGTCGGTGTCCATCATGATGCGGACCTGGCCGTTCATCGTCTTTCGCATGATCGTCTATTTCGGCATCACGCTGGCCTACATCATGGCAACCGGCACCGGTGCCTCGGTCGGCTATGGCGTCGGCCATATCTCTACCGATCCCGACGGGCCCATGTCCTTTGCCCTGTGGGGCGGCGTGGTCGGGTTTGGCATCGTCTCGATCGCGGTCTACTGGATCCGCGAATACATCCTCTATGTCGTCAAAGCCGGCCACATCGCCGTCATGGTTCATCTGATCGACGGCCGCGACATTCCCGGCGGTCAGGACCAGATCGCCTACGCAAAGCAGGTCGTGACGGAGCGTTTCGCCGAGGCCAACATACTTTTCGTCGTCGACCAGCTGGTCAAGGGCGCCATCCGCGCCATCACCGGCCTGCTCGGCGGTATCGCCGCCTTCCTGCCGATACCGGGCCTGAGCGGCCTGGTCTCCTTCATCAACACAGTGATCCGCCTGTCGCTGACCTATGTCGACGAGATCATCCTCGGCTACAACATCCGCATCAATTCAGCCTCGCCCTTCGAGACGGCACGCCAAGGCGTCGTGCTCTATGCCCAGAACGGCAAGGTCATGGTCAAGAACGCCGTCTGGCTGGCGGTCATCATGTGGGGCGTATCGTTCATCATCTTTCTGATGATGCTGGCGCCTGCTGGTGCGATTCTGTTCCTGATGCCTGGCCAACTCGCCGGCTGGGCTTTTGTGCTCGCCATCGTCTTCGCCTGGGCATTCAAGGCGGCGTTCATTGAACCCTTCGCCATCGCCTGCCTGATGCAGGTCTATTTCAAGACCATCGCGGGCCAGGTGCCGGATCCGGCCTGGGACGCCCGGCTGGCCGAGGCGTCGTCGAAGTTCAGGGAGCTCAAGGACAAGGCGCTCGCCTCCTTCGGCGGTTCGCGCTGGGATACGGCCGGCGCCACACCCTGATCGGCTGGGCGGATGGTGTCTGGTGAGGCAGAAACGGTGTTGAGGCGCGCCACGGCGGATTTGAGCTGTGTCTCGCCTTGCCCGGAAAAAGTCTCGCTCATGATCAGCTCCGGCAGCGGCAGCCGCCGTCCCCAGCCATGCGTTTCAAGGTCCGGTTTGGGAGCGAACTCGGAAACACGGCCGACACAGAGATAGGCGATCGGCGTTACGTGATCCGGAATGGCCAACAGCCGCCTTAGCGCCTTAGCCTCGATGATGCTCACCCAGCCGACGCCAACGCCCTCGGCACGCGCGGCCAGCCAGAAATTCTGTACCGCGCAGACGGTGCTGTAGAGATCCATCTCCGGATTGTGCCAGCGTCCCAGCGGCGAACCCTTCGAGCGCTGCCGGTCGCAGGTGATGCAGATATTGAGCGCGCTTTCGCAGATGCCTTCCAGCTTGAGCTTGCGGTACAGCGCCTGTTTTTCCGCCTCGATCTTCGGCAGTTCCTGTTCGCGCGCAGCCAGGAACAGGTCGCGCACCTCCGCCCGTCGTTTGACATCGCGAATGACGATGAAGTTCCAAGGTTGCATGAAGCCGACCGATGGCGCGTGATGGGCCGCAAGCAGCAGCCGCGCCAGCACGTCGTCATCGATCGCGGTGGGCAGGAAATGGCTGCGCACGTCGCGCCGCGTGAACATGGCGCGATAGACCGCATCGCGCGCATTCTGGTCAAATCCATCGTCAATGGCAGCGGTCATGTGTTCCGGCATCGCTTGTCCCCTTGCGATTGCAGATTCAAAACTGTCAGAGCGTACTTTGTGCGTCCAAATGGACGCACGTCGCTCTGATGCCACCCGCCTGACCATGCGGATGACGATGCCTGCCAGGCCGGTCTTCTGGCTTGGGATCAACCCGCGTCCGGTGCCTTCCCGTCATCGACAGTGGCATTTACCGGCGCGGTCCCCCTCACAGCGTTGGGCACGCCACGGAATTCAACCGTGTTCCCGATTCTCCCGCTTGCGGCGGGCACCAGGCAGTACCCAGGGACCTTACGCCGAAGCGCCGGCGAGGCCAATGCCTGCGGCGACGCGAATGGACGCAGTCGCGATTTTCCCCAGTCATCGGCCGCCCGTGCATGGCCTTTGTCGATCCGGGTCACTAGATTAGAACGATGACCACCCGTCTTTACACCCATCCGATCTTCCTCGAGCATCTCACGCCGCCCGGACATCCCGAGCGGCCCGACCGCCTGCGTGCCATCGAGCGCGTGCTCGATGAGGAAGCCTTTGCCGGGCTCGATCGTATCCAGGCGCCGGAAGGCGACGAGGCCACCATCCTCTACGCGCATCCCGCCGATTTCGTCGCCCGCGTGCGCGCCGCCATCCCCGACGAGGGGATTGCCCGCATCGATGCCGACACCACTGCCAGTCCGAAGAGCTGGCAAGCGGCGATCACCGCGATCGGCGCCGCCAACGCCGCCGTCGATGACGTCTTTTCGGGCCGCGCCGACAACGTCTTCGTCGCCGCCCGGCCGCCCGGCCATCATGCCGAAAAGACCACGGCCATGGGCTTCTGCCTGTTCAACACGGCGGCGATCGCGGCGCGTTATGCGCAGAAGAAACACGGTGTCGAGCGCGTTGCCATCGTCGACTGGGACGTGCATCACGGCAATGGCACGCAGGACATTTTCTGGGACGACCCGTCGGTGCTCTATTGCTCGACACACCAGATGCCGCTCTATCCCGGCACCGGAGCGAAGACCGAAACGGGCGCCGGCAACATCGTCAACGCACCGCTGGCGCCGCAGACCGGCAGCGAGGTGTTTCGCGATGCCTTCCTGTCGCGCGTCCTACCCGCGCTCGACAATTTCGCGCCCGACCTGATCATCATTTCGGCGGGGTTCGACGCGCACCACCGCGATCCGCTGGCCGAGATCAATCTGACCGAGGAGGATTTCGACTGGGCGACCGGCCAGCTGATGCAGCGCGCGGCACGCCACAGCGGCAACCGGCTCGTCAGCCTGCTCGAGGGCGGCTACGATCTGCAGGGATTGGCATTTTCGGTCGCCGCCCATGTCGGGCGACTGATGAAAGGATGAATGATGGCTGGTGAGACCAACGAAGACGTCAAGGCGATGAGCTTCGAGCAGGCACTCGATGCGCTGGAGAAGATCGTCGATGATCTGGAGCGCGGCGACGTGCCGCTCGACCAGTCGATCAGGATCTATGAGCGTGGCGAGGCGCTGAAGGCGCATTGCGACCGGCTGCTGAAGGCCGCCGAGGACAAGGTCGAGAAGATCAGGCTGTCGCGCGACGGCAAGCCGGTTGGAACGGAGCCACTCGACGCGGATTGAGGCCCGGTCCGAACGATGGCCTCGCCTCACCGGTTTTTGGACATGATCATGATCGAGGATATAACTCGTTCCGCTTGAAACAGCTCAAGGACAAGAGGAGATACGGAAGCGATGTGCAGAAACATCAAGACCCTGTTCAATTTTGATCCGCCGGCAACCAATGACGAGGTGCGCGACGCGGCTCTTCAGTTCGTCCGCAAGCTGAGCGGAACGACGCGACCCTCGAAGCAGAACCAGCACGCCTTCGACCATGCCGTCGAAGCCATCGCGGCCTCGGCGCGCGAACTGCTCGATTCCCTGGAAACCCATCAGCATCCGCGTAACCGCGAAGAGGTGGCGTCCAAGCTGCGGGCAAAGGCAGCCATCCGGTTCGCCTAATGCTGTCAAAGCAGCCGTTGGCCGCTGACAAGGAGAGTCCATGAGCTTCTTCCCCGGGAAAGACCCTGAGGCAGGCGACGCCTTTGCCAGCGACCAGATCGAATTGATGGTCATCCCGAACGCCAAGGACATCGGTGGTTTCCAGGTGCGCCGCGCCCTGCCGACGGCAAAAAGGCGGCTGGTCGGGCCTTTCATCTTCTTCGACCGCATGGGTCCGGCGATCCTGCGCGCCGGCCAGGCACTGGATGTCCGTCCGCACCCGCATATCGGCCTGTCGACAGTCACCTATCTGTTCGACGGCAAGATCCGGCATCGCGATTCACTCGGCACCGAAATGGTCATTCAGCCCGGCGACGTGAATTTGATGACCGCCGGCCGCGGCATCGTCCATTCGGAGCGCACGCCGGAGGAACTGCGTGGCGCGCCGATGTCGGTATCCGGCCTGCAGACATGGCTGGCGCTGCCGGACGACAAGGAAGAGGTGGCTCCTGTGTTCGAGAACACAGGAGCGCTCAGGCTTCCCGAGATCGATGCCGAAGGCGTCAACGGGCGCCTCATCATCGGCGATTTCCAGGGGTTGCGGTCCCCGGTCAGGGCCGACTCGGAGACGCTCTACGCCGACCTGCGCCTGGCGCCCGGCGCCAGCGTGAAAATCCCTGCCGATGCGGAAGAGCGCGCCATTTACACGCTGGAGGGCGAGGTCTCGATTTCGGGTGATGTGTTCCCAGCCGAACGGCTGCTGGTGTTCCGTCCCGGTGACGAGATCGTCGTGTCGTCGCAGACCGGGGCGCATTTCATGCTGTTCGGCGGCGCCTCGCTTGGTTCGAAGCGCTATATCTGGTGGAATTTCGTCTCCTCATCGAAGGAGCGCATCGAACAGGCGAAAGAGGAATGGAAGACGGGCCGCTTCGACATCGTTCCCGGAGACGAGGAAGAGTTTATTCCGCTGCCGGAAAGCTGATGCCTGGCGCCCAAGGTGTCCCGGTTTCTGGGATACGACATGCGTGGAAACAAAAGGCCACGGCCTGATCCGCGTCACTGACACGCATTTACTTTCGCCGGCCGGCGGCCTATTTCGCCCATCAACCGAAAGCCTGAGCACCGTGAACGCAACGCCGCATACGCCGCTTCTCGACAAGGTTCGCATCCCGGCCGACCTGCGCACGCTCGCCGAAAGCGAACTGCCGCAATTGGCGTCCGAGCTTCGCGCCGAGCTGGTCGACGCGGTCTCCCGCACTGGCGGCCATCTGGGCGCCGGGCTTGGTGTGGTCGAGCTGACGGTGGCGCTGCACTATGTCTTCAACACCCCGGACGACCGGCTGATCTGGGATGTCGGCCACCAGGCCTATCCGCACAAGATCCTGACCGGCCGCCGCGACCGTATCCGCACGCTGCGCCAGGAAGGCGGTCTGTCCGGCTTCACCCGCCGCGCCGAGAGCGAGTACGATCCCTTCGGCGCCGCCCACTCCTCGACATCGATATCGGCCGGCCTCGGCATGGCCGCGGCCCGCGATCTCTCCGGCGGCCGCAACAATGTCATCGCCGTCATCGGCGACGGCGCCATGTCTGCCGGCATGGCCTACGAGGCGATGAACAATGCCGGCGCGCTCGATGCACGGCTGATCGTCATCCTCAACGACAACGACATGTCGATCGCGCCGCCGACCGGCGCCATGAGCGCCTATCTGGCGCGGCTGGCTTCCGGCAAGGCCTATATCGGCTTGCGCGATTTCGGCAAGAAACTGACGTCCTATCTCGGCAAGCGCGCGGATCGTGCGATCACAAGGGCGGTCGAGCATGCACGCGGCTACGTCACCGGCGGCACGCTGTTCGAGGAACTCGGCTTCTATCACATCGGCCCGATCGACGGCCACAATCTGGAGCATCTGATCCCGGTCCTCAGAAATGTCCGTGACAATGGCAAAGGCCCGGTGCTGATCCATGTCGTCACCCAGAAGGGCAAGGGCTATGCGCCGGCCGAAGCCGCCGCCGACAAATATCACGGCGTCAACAAGTTCGACGTCATCACCGGCGCGCAGGCCAAGGCGCCGGCCAATGCACCGGCCTACACCAAGGTGTTCGCCGAAAGCCTGGTTCAGGAAGGCCGCGAGGACGACCGCATCGTCGCCGTCACGGCCGCCATGCCGAGCGGCACCGGTCTCGACCTGTTCGGCGAAGCGTTCCCGTCGCGCACCTTCGATGTCGGCATCGCCGAACAGCACGCGGTGACCTTCGCGGCGGGCCTTGCCACGGAAGGCTACAAGCCGTTCGCGGCCATCTATTCCACCTTCCTGCAGCGCGCCTACGACCAGGTCGTCCACGACGTCGCCATCCAGAAATTGCCGGTGCGCTTTCCCATCGACCGCGCCGGCTTCGTCGGCGCCGATGGCGCCACCCATTGCGGCGCCTTCGACACCACCTTCCTGGCGACACTGCCGGGCTTCGTGGTGATGGCGGCCGCGGACGAGGCGGAGCTCCGCCACATGGTACGCACCGCGGCAAGCTATGATGACGGCCCGATCGCCTTCCGCTATCCGCGCGGCAATGGCGTCGGCGTCGACATGCCGGAGCGTGGCTCGGTGCTCGAAATCGGCAAGGGCCGCATCGTCAAGGAGGGCACCAAGGTCGCACTGCTGTCCTTCGGCACGCGGCTGCAGGATTGCCTGATCGCTGCCGAAGAGCTAGGGGCTGCCGGGCTGTCCACGACGGTCGCCGACGCCCGTTTCGCCAAGCCGCTCGATGAGGATCTGATCCGGCGGCTGGCCCGCTCGCATGAGGTTCTGGTGACGGTGGAGGAGGGCGCCGTTGGCGGCTTCGCCAGCCACGTGCTGCAGTTCCTCGCCCATGAAGGGCTGCTGGAAAGCGGCCTGAAGGTGCGCCCGCTGGTACTGCCCGACGCGTTCACCGACCATGCCAAGCCGGAAAAGATGTATGCCGATGCCGGGCTCGATGCTGCCGGCATCGTGCGCACCGTATTCGTCGCGCTCGGGCATACGATTCGCGCCCAGCGCGCCTGAATCAAAGTCTCAATGACTTGAATCAGTTTGCCGGCCAACGATCTTAACGCGTTGTTTACGCTGCCGTTTGGCGCTTTACTTACCGTGTCTGTTGGCCGTTTTTCAATGGCGCCCTGCTAGATCGTGATCAGGCAGGGAGACAACAACAATGAAAACGCTTCTGTGCGGTGCAGCGCTTTGCGCCGTCATCGTCGCGCCGGCCGCAGCCGAAACGCGCTATGATCGCAGCCTCGAAAAGGCCGCCATGGGCATCATCGCCGGCAAGATGGGCGACATCCGCGGCGGCTTCTCCTTCAAGCAGGTGCCGCAATTGGTGGTTCTGCCGGCCCCTGTTCCCGCACCTGCGCTTGCCATCGAGCCTGCACGCGCGCAAGCTTCGGGAGAGCGTGAGGATGGGTTGTCTCCAGCCGTCGAGCGCCCGGTTTCGCGAAGCGTATTCTGAGCTGGAGACCAGCAAGCCTTGATCGGGATTGCCCGATCGTTTCATCGTGATTGCCGCTGTGCGGGTGATCTAAGAAAGCGTCGGCAATGCTACTCCGCCGCCACCAGCTCCGCTTGTTGCGCCAGTTTCTCGGGGCGCCAGGATTGCGCTGCGTGGCGGGCGCGGTCTGCCAGGGCGGCAAGGCGTCCGCGCAGGTTTCGTCCACCCACCACTGACGACAAGGTCACCGAATGCGTCGCAAAGCGGCGCTTGAAATCCTCGCCGCCGCAGAGAAAATCGATCGTGGTCAAGCCCCGGTCAAACGACCACTGGATGTAGTCCATCATCAAGACCATGCCCGGCGAGGCCCGTTCGAAGGCCGGATCATAGGTGGTGACGAAAGCCATCATCGTTCCATGCTGCTCGAAATTGATCGAGATGGCGATGATCTCGTCTTCGCGTTCGAGCACGAAGATGCGCAGCAATCCAAGCCCGGCCAGAACGGAGATCAGTGCCGCCAGCGCGGGAGAACCTTCGTCGAAGAGGTCCGAAACGCGGCCGTGTTTTGCAAGCCATAGCCGCTTCAGCGCCGCGACGCGCTCCAGCACCGGCTCGCGGGCTTCGCGCGCATCCATCAGGCGGAAACGCAGCGCGCCGCCTTCCTCCATGAATTTGTAGCCACGGCGATAGTTTTGCCGGGTTTTCTTCGACTGGCTTTCAAACCATTGTGCGCCGCGTTGTCCGGCGCTGGAAACTCGGTAGCTGACCTCGCTGCGGTGGCTCGGCTGCAAGATGCTGCCTTGGCCTGGGGCGGCGGGACCAAGCAGGGTCCGGAATCGGGCATCGGGCAACAGACGATTGAGATACGCAAGATCGAAGCCGCCATCGTCGAGGATGTGTTGCCAGAGTTGCGGCAGGATCTGTGGCTCGGCATCGGGAGCAAGCAGGACATCGCCATAGTCGCAGTGATCCTTCGCCGCCCATTCCAGCATACGGATGCCCGAGCGCCAGAAGGTCGCGAGCGCAATGACGGCCTCGAGGCGCTCGCCGCTCCAGACCAGGCCGATCCTGAGACCGCGACGATCCTGATGCGGTGTGGTGTGCCACCAGGCCGAGATCCAGTCGGGATGCTGGAAAACGAGGCCGCCGGCGCGTTGCCAGAGCGCTGCCCAGGCCGGCGCGATTTCTGCCAGTCGCGCTGACGAGGTTGCAATTTCGATCCGGTGCGTTCGCGGCATCCGGAACACGGCGGGTCCGTTCATGGCTTACCCCTTTGCGACGATTGCTGTGGCACGGGCTTGTCGGTGCGGAAGTGTCTGGCGATCTGCCGCCACATCCGCTTCAGCGGCATGACATAGAGGCCTGCGAGCGACTGGTAGTCGCGCACGTTGCGTTCGATCAGACCGAAATTGAAGTCCTCGTCGGGTCGCGGAACGCACAGGGTTCCGAAGAGCCGATCCCAGAACGAGAAGAGCAGCCCGAAGTTCTTGTCGTAGTGGCGCGGGTCGGTGCTGTGGTGCAACTGATGCCAGTGCGGGCACAGGATCAGATTGTTCAACGGCCCAAACGAGATCTTGAAATGCGTATGCCTGACGAAATCCATCATCAGGATGTTGCGTATGATGTAGACGTTGACGCCGAAGACCGTCAGCTCAACGAGGTTCAGCGACACCAGCGACCAGATGCCGAAGCAGATGCCGGGAATGACACCGTCCCAGGCCCGGTTCATCAATTCGTCGAGCGGGTGGACGCGATCCTTGGTGATGCCGACCATCACCTCGGCCGAATGGTGCACCTTGTGCAGTTCCCAGAGCACCGGGTAGCGGTGCTGGGCGACGTGATAGAGATAGTACGAAATGTCGTAGGCAAGCAGCATGGTGATGGTGAAGATCGTCACCGTCACAGGCCCTGCCGGCCCTTCGATCAGGGGCGGCTGGATTGCCAGCAGCGTGGAGAGCAACCAGTTCGTCGCATAGCCGACGGCGCTGACGAAGACGACGCCGGCGGGCAGCATGAGGAATGGCATCAGCGCCTTCCGCGTCACCCAGAACAAAAGGTCGGCTTTCGCCGAAGGATGCGTGATGACCTCATGCGGGACCGCGAACTCGAAGAACTCTTTCCAGCTCTTTTTCTCGACCGTGCGCCAGTAGGCGACCAGGGCGCTGACCAAAGCAGTCAGCAACAGAAGTCCGGTCGCCAACAGGCCGGCGCCGGAAATCCGGTCAAGAACCTTGTAGACGATATCGCTGGCCATTTCCAAGGTTGCCGCCTCTTCATCCGGGTTTTCCGGTCGTCGCGGTCATAACATTGAAGTCCTCAAGCAAATGCGATGAAAATTGGTTAAGAAATCATGAGACTTTCTAGATTTCTGGTATTTATCCGCAGGCGGCGAGACCTCATGCTTCGGCGGTCATCCGTCTCAACGGGCGTAACGGATGGATATTCATAAGGATGGTCGGCGTGACGGAACACCTCATCATCGTCGCGATCCAAGATGCTGGGCGTGATGATGGGAAGGGGAGACAAAATGCTTCCGGCTGGCGCTCTTGCCATCGTCGTCGGCTTTCGCCATGAAGGCCGATGAATTCGCCTCTGCCAGCCAGCGCACGCCAGCGGCTCGACGACCTGCTCGTCCAGCGCGGGCTGTTTGCCAGCCGCTCGCGTGCCCGCGACGCGGTCGAGCGTGGCACGGTGACCGTCGACGGCGTCATTGCGCGCAAGCCCGGCCAGAGCGTTTTGCCGCAAAGCCACGTTACCATCGATGATCCGGCGCAAGGCTATGTGTCGCGGGCGGCACTCAAGCTGATCGGCGGGCTCGATCATTTCGGCCTCGACCCTGCCGGCCGTGAAGCGCTCGACATCGGCGCCTCGACCGGCGGCTTCACCCAAGTGTTGCTCGAGCGCGGCGTGGCCCATGTCACCGCCGTCGATGTCGGTCATGGCCAGATGCATCCTGATATTGGCGGCGACCCGCGTGTGACGGTGATCGAAGGGCTGAACGCCCGCGACCTCGCCGTCGCCGATCTCAGCGGGCGTATTCCGGATTTCATCGTGTCCGACGTCAGCTTCATCTCGCTGAAACTGGCGCTGCCGCCGGCGCTTGGCCTGGCGAAGGCTGGCGCCAAGGCCATGTTTCTGGTCAAGCCGCAATTCGAGGCGGGCCGTGATGCGATCGGCAAGGGCGGTCTGTTGAAAGACCCCTACGACGCCTCCCGTGTCGCCGGCCTGCTGCAGGATTGGCTGGACTCCGTTCCCGGCTGGCGCTCGCTGGGGCTGCATTTGTCGCCGATCGAGGGCGGCGACGGCAATCGCGAATTCCTGCTCGGTGGGATCAAGGACCGATGAGCGCGCGCTTCAGCATCAGGAAACTTGGCGCTCAGGGCGACGGTATCGCCGAGACCGAGACAGGCGATCTGTTCATTCCCTTCACACTGCCCGGTGAAACGGTCACCGCCGCGCGCGAAAGGGATCGCGCCATGCTGATGGCGGTGCTGGAAGCATCGCCGTTGCGCATCGATCCCGCCTGCCGCCATTTCACCGAATGCGGCGGTTGCGCGCTCCAGCATTTCGAAGCCGAAGCCTATCGCCAGTGGAAACGCGAAAAGGTGGTGCACGCTCTGAAGGGCATCGATTGCGAGATTGGCGCCTTGGTCGCTTGTGCGCCGCAGACGCGCCGCCGTGTCGTGCTGGCTGCCCGGCGCACCGACACAGGGATGCTGCTCGGCTTCCATCGCCATCTGTCGCCGGAGATCGTCGCCATATCGGAATGCCCGATCTCGCTGCCCGAGATCGTCGCTTCGCTCGATCGGTTGAAGGCGCTCGCCATATTGGTCTGCGCCACCACCAAATCGTTCCGGATGGCGGTCACCGTGACCGGTTCGGGCCTCGATGTCGCGGTCTATGAGTCAGGCAAACTTGGCGAGAACCAGCGTCGGGTCGCCTCGAACTTCGTCATGGCCCAGGGATTTGCCCGGCTTTCGATCGACGACGAAATCATCATCGAACCCAAAAAGCCGGTGGTGATGTTCGGCAGCGTCGCTGTTGCCGTGCCGCCCGGCGCGTTCTTGCAGGCAACCGAGGCCGCCGAACAGGCGATGGCCGATATCGTCGGCGGACATCTGAAGCGTGCCAAGAAGGTGGCGGATCTTTTCGCCGGTTGCGGCAGTTTTGCTCTGCGCCTGGCCGCGAAGTCTGAAGTC
>NZ_RZQL01000010.1 GCF_003997935.1 Mesorhizobium sp. M7A.F.Ca.US.006.01.1.1 | reverse complement strand
AGCTCAAGACATCGGGTTATCAGGTCGGCTTCCAGGCCGAGGACGTCTGGGCGTTTGCTTGAGTTAGCGTCCACCCCGAAAAGCGAACCGTCCAAGGCGCCCGACAGGAAGCATTCTGCCGTCTGGTCGCTCGGCTTTTTGCCAATGTCGCAAACAGGCTTCAATCGTCCTGCCGCTCCGCCCTATAGTCCGCCCGCTTTATCACTTTGGAGTCGCGGGCAATGGCAGAGTTTCCGAAAAAGGCGAAGGTCGTCATCGTCGGCCTGGGCGGTATTGTCGGGGCATCGATCGCCCATCACCTGATCGAACGCGGCTGGGACGATATTGTCGGCATCGACAAATCAGGCATCCCGACCGATATCGGCTCGACGGCGCACGCCTCCGACTTCTGCTACACGACCAGCCACGATTTCCTGTCCTGCTGGACGACGCTCTATTCCATCGATTTCTATGAGAAGATGGGCCACTACGCGCGTATCGGCGGCCTCGAAGTCGCGCGCGTCGGCGACGACAGCCGCATGGAAGAGATCAAGCGCAAGATCGCCTCGGCCAAGGCGTTTGGCACGCGCGCCCGGCTGATCGAGCCAGCCGAGATCAAGGAAAAATTTCCGCTCATCGAAGAAGCGATTGTCCAGGGCGGCCTGTGGGATCCCGATGCCGGTCTGGTCATCCCGCGCTCGCAGACGGTCGCCGGCAAGCTGGTCGACCAGGCGGAAGCCTCGGGCAAGCTCAAATCCTTCGCCAACACATCGGCCAAGTCGCTCGTCGTCAAGGACGGCCGCATATCAGGCGTGGTGACGGACCGCGGCACCATTGAGGCCGACTATGTCGTCGTCTGCGCCGGTATATGGGGCCGGCTGATCGCGGAGATGGTCGGTGAAGACCTGCCGGTCATGCCGATCGACCATCCGCTGACCTTCTTCGGTCCCTACAACGAGTTCGCCGGCACCGGCAAGGAGATCGGCTGGCCGCTGCTGCGCGACCAGGGCAATTCGGCCTATATGCGCGACACCGGTGATCCCAAGACAGCCGAGGGCGGGCAGATCGAATGGGGCTATTACGAAGAGACCAATCCGCGCCTTTGCCATCCGCGCGACCTCCTGGAGAAGGACCAGGCGCGGCTTTCACCGTCGCAGCGCGATCTCGACATGGAGCAGATCCTGGCGCCGCTCGAACGCGCCATGGAACTGACGCCGATCCTCGGCGAACTCGGCTACAACGAGAGCCATTCCTTCAACGGGCTTCTCCAGGTGACGGCCGATGGCGGCCCGTCCATGGGCGAAAGCCAGAAGGTGCGGGGCCTATGGTATGCCGTCGCCATCTGGGTCAAGGATGGTCCCGGCATGGGCAAGCTCATCGCCGACTGGATGACCGACGGCCGCACGGAAATCGACCATCACGCTATCGACTATGCGCGCTTCTATCCGCACCAGACCAAGGAGCAGTTCATCTGGGACCGCTGCACCGAGACGGCGATGAAGGTCTACAATCCGGCGGTGCATCCGCGCGAACCGTTCTCCAAGGCCCGCAACATCAGGCGCTCGCCGTTCTGGGAGCGCGAGAAGGAACTTGGCGGCTATTTCATGGAACTGGGCGGCTGGGAGCGCGCCCACGGCTATGCCGCCAACCAGCATCTCTTGGAAAAATACGGCAAACGCGTGCCGGTGCGTGCAAACGAGTGGGACAACCGCCATTTCTGGCGCGTCTCCAATGCCGAACACCTGGCCATGAGTGAGGATTGCGGCATCGTCAACCTGTCGCATTTCGCCATGTATGACATCGAAGGTCCCGACCATGTCGCGCTGCTGGAATGGCTGTGCGCGGCCAAGATCGGCGGCGACAACAACATCGGCAAGGGCATCTACACCCACTTCCTCGACGAGGAAGGCATGGTGCGCGCCGACTTTACCGTCATCCGCATGGCCGACCGCTGTCGTTTGATCGACGGCGCGGACGCTGGCCCGCGTGACTTCCAGTACATGCGCCGCACGGCACAGGACAAAGGTTTCGACGTCACCATCACCGACGTGACCGAGAAGTATGTGACCATCGGCATCTGGGGGCCGAACGCCCGGGCGACCTTGCAGAAGGTGGTCGAAAATCCGGATGGGCTTTCGCTCGAGAATTTCCCGTTCGCGGCGATCAAGCCGGTCAGGATCGTCGGCAAGGACGTCACTGCTTTCCGCATCTCTTATGTCGGCGAGCAGGGCTGGGAACTGCATATGCGCTATGAGGACGGTCTCGCTGTGTGGGACGCGCTGCGCTCGACTGGCGTGATGCCTTTCGGTGTCGAGACCTATGCCAACACCCGCCGCATGGAGAAGAGCCTGCGTCTGCAGAACGCCGACCTTCTGACCGAGTACAATCTGCTCGAAGCCGATCTCGCCCGTCCAAAGGTCAAGGAGAACGATTTCTGCGGCAAGGCGAAGCACGTCGAATACCGCGCCCGCGAGCACCAACCGGCCATGCTGTGCACGCTGGTGATGACCGAGAATGTCGATTCCAAAGGCGTTGCCCGCTATCCCGTCGGCACCATGCCAGTGATGGATCCGAAGACTGGCGAGACGTTGGTCGACGATCTCGGCCGGCGGTCCTTTACCACCTCGATGGCCTACGGCCCGACCATCGGCAAGAATATCGGTCTTGCCTATCTGCCGTGGGCGTACGCCCAGGAAGGCCGCAAGCTCACGATCGAGTATTTCGGTGAGACATATCCCGTCGAAGTGGCTGCGGTCGGCTACAAGCCGCTCTACGACCCGGAGAATTTAAAGCCGCGCAGCTGATTGTTGGCCGGCGCAAAGGGCATGAAGGCAAAAGCCTGGCCATCGGCCGGGCTTTTCTCTTTTTAAGTCGACGGTTTTCGCTTACCTTCGCGGCATGTCTGCTTTTGCCTGCGCAAGACATTTCCTTTCAGGCTGCGCCGCGTTCGCGCTGACGTTCTGGCTGGCGCCGGCGGCCCTTGCGGACGAACCGGTCGATGTCGAGCTGGTGCTGGCCGTCGATGTGTCGCTGTCGATGTCGCCGGAGGAGCTCGAGATCCAGCGTCACGGCTATGCAGCCGCCTTGACGCACGACAATGTGCTGCAGGCCATTGCCGATGGCGCCCATGGCAAGATCGCCGTCACCTATGTCGAATGGGCTGGCACCACCTGGCAGCGCGTCATCGTGCCGTGGACAGTAATCGCCAGCCGCACCGACGCGGAACGCGTGGTTGCGCAATTGTCGGCGCAGCCGCCGGGCAGCGCGCGGCGCACTTCGATCTCCGGCGCGCTGGAGTTCGGCAACGACCTGTTCGCCGAAAGCGGCTACCAGGGCACGAAGCGGGTCATCGACATTTCGGGCGATGGCCCCAACAACCAGGGTGCGCCGGTCAACCTGACCCGCGACGATCTGATCAAGCAAGGCATCGTCATCAATGGCCTGCCGCTGATGACGCGAGGCGGTTTTTCCGGCGCCTACGACGTCAGCAATCTCGATAGCTACTACAGCGACTGCGTCATCGGCGGACCCGGAGCCTTCATGATTCCGGTCAATGACTGGACGCAGTTTCCCGAAGCCATCCGTCGCAAGCTGGTGCTGGAACTCGCCGGCCCGGCCTCGCCGCAATGGGCGGCGGAAGAAGCCACGCATCCGCCGGTGGTATTGGCGCAGGACAAGCCCGCCACCGACTGCCTGGTCGGCGAGAAAATGTGGCGCAACCGCAGCTGGATGTTTGACAGCCGCTAAAGCTCTTCCCGTCGAGCGTGATCTTTGGCCCAAACCGACCCCATTCTTGCCCCGCTGCCTACCTGCTCGGGCTTACGCTCAGACTTGCCTCCGCGACCGAAGCAGTGGCAAACTGGCAAGGCCGCATGATCCAGCCAGGAGCGCGGCCAAACCGAGGAAACGCCGATGAGACGTCTTGCCATCCTGACCGCAGTCGCGTCGATGCTTTATGCCGACGTCGCCAGCGCCCAGTACAATCAGGCTGCCTGTATCATGTTCGAGAACGGGAATTTTCGCGGGCGGTCCATCGGCATGGGTGCCGAGGACTCCGTAAATTTTCGTGGCGGCCAGTTCTGGAATGACCGTGTGTCGTCGGTGATCGTTCGCCGCGGCTGCACGCTCGTGGCCTATGAGGATTCTCGGATGGGCGGCCGCTCGATCGAGATCACGCGCAGGATCCGCAATTTGGGTGGCACTGACTGGAACGACCGTATCTCCTCGGCGGAATGCACCTGCGACGACTACTGAGGTTCAGGCGGCGGAGCGCAGACCGGTTACGTGTGCCTCAAAGGTTCCGTAAATCCTTTACAAGCACATAGAGGTGTAGCGGGTCGGTTGGGGATTGAATGAAACCATAACGCTCGTAAAAGGCGCGGGCGTTGTGATCCTTGGCATGTACGGTCACCGCGCGAATGCCTGCAATGTCAGCCGCCTGCAGGCTGCGCAGGATGGCATCGCGCAGCATTCCGCCGCCAACGCCTTTGCCCTGCCAGTTCAGGCTGACCGCGAGACGCGCCAGCAGCATTATCGGAACCGGATGGCGCGCAAGGCCTTTCGTCAATCGCTCGGGCGCACCATCATAGGCGACTTCACCAACCACGAGCGTATAGAAGCCGACCACATCTTCGCCGGAGAGACCAATATAGGTTTGCGAAGCATTTGCTTGCTGGTTTTGAAGTGCGTACCTGGCGAGAAACCTATTGAGCGGCAGCTCGCCGCAATCGAACACATCCACCAGATGCGTGCGAGCCAGTTTCTCGATACGAAACCGGCTCACGCCGGATCGCGGCCGGAAAAGATGCTCGGTTCACTCAGCAGGCGCTTCAGGCGCGGAAGATCTCGCGTGGGGGCATCCAGCGCCGCCATGAACGCAGCCCATTTTTCTGCGTCGAGGGAGAAGCTGTGTCGGTCCGCCAGTGTTTCCTCGGCGCGCCCAAGTGCACTTTCAAGGACAAAATCACTCAGCGAACGGCGTTCAACGGCGGCTGCGGTCGCGAGCGTCCGCTTTGCTTCGACGGTAAGACGCAAGTCCAGTTTTTCGGATCGAGTCGTTCTCGTGGTCATGTGACACCTTTCGGCAGAAGGATATCACATTTTGCCAGACAATGTCATGACAATCTAAGGGGTATCGGATCAGGCCGCCAGCAGCTGCTTGCGGTCGACGCGCTCCTGCTGCGGCGAGCGGGCGTAGAGTTCTCGGTAGCATTTGGAGAAATGCGAGGCCGAGACGAAGCCGCAGGCGACCGCCACCTCGACCACCGGCATCGACGACTGGATCAAGAGATGCCTGGCGCGGTCGAGCCGGATTTCGAGATAATAGCGGGCGGGGGAGCGGCCCATCTCGGTGCGGAACAGCCGCTCGATCTGGCGGCGCGACAGGTCGACATGGTCGGCGATCTCGATCAGTGACAGCGGCTCCGACAGATTGCCCTCCATCAGTTCGATGATGGTCAGCACTTTCGAGTTCTGGACGCCGAGGCGGGCGCGTAGTGGCAGGCGCTGGCGGTCGGTGGGGCTGCGCACACGGTCGGTCAGCACCTGCTCGCAGACGCGGTTGACGAGGTTTTCGTCAAAGTCGTCGCCGATCAGCTTCAGCATCATGTCGAGTGCGGCGGTGCCGCCGGCGCAGGTGTAGATGTTCTGGTCGATCTCGAAGAGGTCGGCAAAGACATTGGCCTTCGGGAACGCCTCGGAAAAGCCCGGCAGGTTCTCCCAGTGGATGGCGCAGCGCTTGTTGGACAACAGGCCGGCGGCGGCGAGGATATGCGCGCCGGTGCACAGGCCGCCGACGGCGACGCCGCGATTGTATTCCTCGCGCAGCCAGGCGAAGGCGGACTTGTTCTGATAACGCTCGACATTGATGCCGCTGCAGACGATGGCCATGTTCGGCCGGTCGGGGCCTGCCATCTTCTTGCGCTCGTCCTCGAGCGAGGTGTTGACCGCGCATTCGACCCCGTTCGAGGCGCGCACCGGCTTGCCGTCGATGCTGGCGAGGCGCCAGCGATAGGCCTCGTAGCCGAGCATGCGATTGGCCGAGCGCAGGGGGTCGAGCGCGGTCGCAAAAGCGATCATGGTGAAATCGGGAATAAGGAAGAATACAAACGATCGCTTGATCGGATGCTTTACGGCGTTCAAGGGAACCTCACACAGCCATGACGCGAACAGGATGTCGCGAATAGCATAGCGACATCAGGAAAAACCATGTCTGTCAATCGGCTACGCCGCTACGACGAGATTAAATTTGCGACATGGGTCGCAAATGGGCAATCGGCGTGCAGCGAGCCCTGGAAGTGGCACGAACTGTTCAAGGGACGAGCAACGTACGGTATGCGCGCAGAACAAAAACGCCGCCTTGGCCGGAGCCGGGCGGCGTTACAGGTTTAAAGCAGCGGCAGGGATGCGCTGCCCCTAAAAATCTTCAGGCAACGAAGCCGAGGCGCGCCGCATTCATCGCGCCGGTCTGGCCGGGCATGGTGTTGGCAAGACGCTGACGCTCGAGAGCGGTGGTCAGGTTCATTTCGCGGCGGGCAAAGAGGCGTGCAAAAAGCTTCATAATCATCTCCATTCGGTTGCTCAGACGGGTCGCCTTCGCTTGATGGAGTGGGGCAGCTCGTTTGCTGGCGTTGATATAGGCTTGTGTAAGCAGAAACTAAATCGCAAAAGCGAAGCGCTTGATATGAAATGCGACATCGATTGCGACAGATTTGGGCACGGTGCCCAAAATTTACGATTATTTACAAGGCATTAATTGGAAGCAGGAGCTGCTATGCGGCTTTCTCATATGCGTCATGCGCCGGCGGCATGGCTCCAAAAACTCATTTGAATACAAATGAAACAAAGAAGGCCTGCCGGGCGGGCTGCGCGGCAGGCCTTCAGCACATGGTACACACGATCTACTTTGCTCCAGCCCAGGATCCGATGCCATTGCGAGTACCGGTCTTGGTGTCGGAAGCTTCAGGCCAGCCGATATCTTTCTGCAGTTCGATCGGGAGGGAGCGGATGGCGCGTTCGGTCTGGTAGCGGGCGCGGGCCGCGCTGAATTCGGTCGCGATGCGGCCGAGGGACGACAGGATAGACATTTCATTCTCCCTTGGTGGCTGGCGGGTGCCAGACAGCGAGCTGGTTAAGTCGGGTTTGTTTCAACTTCATTTCGTGTCGAATGCAGGTCTGTGTCGTGGTCGTTTCATGGCTGCTTGTGGCAGCAACCTGCTTCGATGGAGTTGACTATCCTCTCAATCTGATGTTCAATCAAACGAAATGGAATGATGCTTTGTATCAGAAAAATTGAAGGTCGGCTCCAATGAACGCCCCGCTCAATCATCCGCTGCCACTGCTCGATCTCGATGTTTTGCGCACTTTCGTGGCGATTGCCGAGACCGGCAGCTTCACCACTGCGGCCAATGCCGTCTTCCGCACACCGTCGGCCGTCTCCATGCAGATCAAGAAGCTGGAGGACATTCTCGGCCGCTCGGTGTTCGCGCGCGACGCCCGCTCAGTGTCGCTGACCACGGACGGCGAGATGCTGCTCGGCTATGCCCGCCGGCTGCTGTCGATCAACCGCGAGGTGGTGTCGAAATTCATCATTCCCGAGATTGTCGGTGTGGTGCGGCTTGGTTCGCCGGACGATTACGGTGAGCGCGTGCTGCCGCATGTGCTGAAGCGTTTCGCGCAGTCGCATCCGTCGATCGCCGTCGACGTCACCATCGACCAGAGCAGCAATCTGCGCCGGCGCATGGACGACCGGGCGCTGGACATCACGCTGTTGACCAATTCCTACAAGACCAGCGCGCTCGGCGCCGAGGTGCTGCTGACCGAGCCGATCGTCTGGGCCGGTGCCAAGGGCGGCTCAGCGCATCTGCGCGAGCCCTTGCCGGTGTCGCTTTGGGAAGAGGGCTGCGCCTGGCGCGCCGGAGCGCTCGACGCGCTTGGCCGCGAGGGCCGCAACTACCGCATCGCCTATATGAGCGCGCACACGGCCGGCCAGCGCGCCGCGATCATGTCCGATCTCGCCGTAGCGCCGCTGCCGAAGTCGTTCCTCGGCAACGACATGGTCGAGCTCTGCCCGAAGGACGGCATGCCCGATATCGGCACCTACAATCTGGCGATGGTGGTGGCGCCGGATGCCAGTGCCCCGGTCAAGGCGGTCGCCGACCACATCCGCGCGACCTTCGAAGTCTTCCGGGAAACCGGCAAGTTCTGAGCGGCTGGTAAGGACGATACTATAGAGCTACTCCGCCGCTTCGGCGGGGCGCTCTTCAGGCCTTATTCTCGTGTCTTGCACGATCCGGCTCTCTCCCAGAAACGCGACGATGCGCTCGCGGGCGCGTCGGGCTTCCGGCATGTCGATCAGCGGCCAGACGTGGAACATGCCTTCCTCATAGACAAGATCGATTTCAACGCCGGCGGCGCGCGCCTTCTCTGCGAAGATCAGATTGTCGGGGGTCAGAAGATCGCGCGAGCCGGTCAACAGCAGCGTTTTCGGCAGCACCGACAGATCGCCGTAGACCGGGCTGATATGCCAGTCGCTGGGATCGATGCCGGCACTGTACAGACGAATTGCCTCTCGTCCCCCAGCTATGCCCAGCCAAGGGTCGTTGCGTTCCGCCTCGAACACTGCGGGATTGGTGAGCGACACGTCGAGACCCGGCGAAATGAGCACATGCCGCGACGGCAGGGGCAGTCCTTCTTCGGCGGCCATCATGGTCAGGACCACAGCCATATTGCCGCCGGCGGAATCCCCCATGAAGACGATGTCTTCGGCCTCCGTCTCCGCGAGCATTTGCCGATAGACCTCGCCAACCATTCCGAACATGGCGTGGAAATCGTGTTCGGGGGCGATGGGATAGATCGGGACAGTGACGCCGTAGCCCAGCCGATCCGCCATCTCGGCGATCAGGTGCCAATGATAGGGCGTGATTTCAAAGACATAGGCGCCACCGTGCAAGTAGAGAATCCGCTTCTGTTCGCCGGACTTGGGTGGGATTTCGTAGACGGGGAAGCCATTGACCGTGTGCATCTCGATGTCGAGACGCTGGTGCAGCGAGGCGGGCGGCCGGTGGTTCTCGGTCTTGCGCGCGGCCGCGATCCAGCGCTGCAGATTTTCCGGACTGGCAAATGCCTGCTTGCGGCTGTGCCGCAGGACGAAGGACACGACATGGCTTTTCAAACTTGGCATGCGAATACACGAACTTCGGCCAAAGCCGACTAAGAGAACCCCCTAAATCGAAAGATCGTGCCGTGGCTGAAAATGTCAAGATTTACGCCCGCGTCTACACGGCGGTGTGATCCGCGCCCCAGTGGTCAGCGGCGCGGCAGAAGTGCGGCACGCAGCCGGTTTCTGGTGGTCGCCGGGGACACGCGAGATCCCCGGCGCATGCCGAGCAATTTGCATTTGTCGGCGAAGGTCATCAGCGAGCGGCGCTCCAGATCGTGTTGATGAGTGCAGTCTTTTCGCTGGATCTCGGCGGCACCGGCCAGCCGATGTCCTTCTGGATTTCAGGCGGCAGGCTGTTCAGCAGGCGCCGCGCCTTGCTGCGGTCGTGAGCATTCTTGATGGCCGCGCCATAGCGGCCGAGGCTTTCGAGCATCGACATCGTTCTCTCCCTTGGAGCGTGCGGCGGCTGAAAGATATTTCCCTGCCTGCCGTTCGATGCCGGTTGAATGCGCCTGCCATGTATCTGGCGAATTTCACGAAAACAGCGCTTTGGTTTCCGGATCAAGCGATCCGGAAACATTTGCACGCAAATGAGTTTGGAAAGGAGGCGGCCGGGGGCGCGGCTGCTTATTCCCGTCCACGCCTGGCGGCATGGCCTTCGCGCGAACGCCGTCGCGGAGCGGCGTCGCCGGCAGCGCCATCCTCGCTGACCGTCTTGCGCGGCGGCAGTTTCACCGCGGCCGACAGTTTAGGGAACGGATCGACCTTGTTGGGCAGCGCCATGGCGTAGACGAAATGCTCCTGGAATTTCGGTTCCAGCGCCGTCTCGATCTTCTCGATCTTGCTGACCGTGTCCTCGATCTCGCGGCGATAGCCGCGGTTGAGCAGGGCCATGCGCGCGCCGGCGCCGGCGGCGTTGCCGACGGCCGAGACCTTGTCGAGGTCGCAATCCGGGATCAGGCCTAGCACCATGGCGTATTTCGGATCGATGAAGGAGCCGAAGGCACCGGCGAAATGGATGCGGTCGACATGCTCGGTGTTCTGCTTTTCCATCAACAGCTTGGTGCCGGCATAAAGCGCTGCCTTGGCAAGCTGGATGGCGCGCACGTCGGTCTGGGTGATGGTGATCTTCGGCCCATCTTCCGTCAATGCGGCGGAGCCCTCCTTCAGCACATAGGAGAAGGTGCGGCCATTGGCGGTGACACGCGGCGAGCGGGCCGAAAGTCCGCCGTCGATGACGCCGTCCTCGGAAATGATACCGGCGAGATACATCTCCGCAACCACTTCGATGATGCCGGAACCGCAGATGCCGGTGACGCCGGTCGCCTGCACGCTCTCCAGGAAGCCCGGCTCGTCGGACCACAGCTCAGAGCCGATGACGCGGTATTTTGGTTCAAGCGTATCGGGATCGATGCGCACGCGCTCGATGGCGCCGGGCGCCGCCCGCTGGCCGCCGGAGATTTCGGCGCCCTCGAAGGCAGGGCCGGTGGGCGAGGAGGCCGCAACCACCCGCTGGCGATTGCCGAGTACGATCTCGGCATTGGTGCCGACATCGACGATCAGCATCATCTCATCCTGGCGATGCGGGCCTTCCGACAGCGTCACCGCCGCTGCGTCCGCACCGACATGGCCGGCGATACAAGGCAGCATGTAGAGCCTGGCGCCCTGGTTAAGCTTCAGGCCGATGTCGGATGCCTTGATATGCACAGCGCCCGACACGGCCAGCGCAAAGGGCGCGCCGCCAAGCTCGGTCGGATCGATGCCGAGGAACAGATGGTGCATGATCGGATTGCCGACGAAGACGCTGTCCAGGATGTCGTTGCGCTGGACATTGCCTTCGGCGCAGACCTTGTCGACCAGCCCGGAGACTGCCTCACGCACGGCAACCGTCATGCCTTCACGGCCGTCAGGATTCATCATCACATAGGAGACGCGGCTCATCAGATCCTCGCCGAAGCGGATCTGCGGGTTCGAGGTGCCCGACGAGGCGGCGACGCGGCCCGACAGCAGCGACACCAGATGCATGGCAATGGTGGTCGAGCCGATGTCGCAGGCCAGCCCATAGGCTTCGTTCTTGAGGCCGGGCCACAGCGCCACGACGCGCGCGGTCTCTGAGTCGGCATCCTTGTAGATGGCGGCGGTCGCGGTCCAGTTGCCCTTGCGCAGGATGCCTTGCACCTGCGGCAGCAGATAAAAATCGAAATCGAGGCTTTTCAAACCCCAATCGTGCATCAGCGCGATCTTCAGGCGGTCGAGATCGCCAAGCGGCTTGTGCATGTCGGGTTCTTCGATCTCGACATAGCACATGCGGATCGCTGCATCGCGGGCGATCACCCTGGTGTCGGCATCCTTCCGGATGGTCTGCGCGTTGATGACCGTATCCTGCGGCACGTCGATGACGAGGTCGCCGAGGATCTGCGCCGAGCAGGAGAGGCGGCGCCGCTCGGGCAGGCCGCGGACGCGCTCGTATCGCTCTTCCTTGGCGCCCTTGGGCGTGATGTGGTCGTTGGAGGAGGTGATCTTGTGCTTGGCGAAATTGCCTTCCTGCACTTCGATCTGGCAGCGTCCACAGGTGGCGCGTCCGCCGCAGACGCTTTCGACATAGACGCCGAGCTGGCGCGCGGCGTCTAGCACGGGCGTTCCGACTGGAAAACGCCCGCGCTTGCCCGACGGCATGAACAGCACGAGCGGATCGGTGATGTTTGCAGGTGAATTCACGATTGCGCGCTTATCCTCGGCCCATCCGGGCTTCACGGCCGCCACGGCGGCGACCGCCATTGCCGGCGCCGTCGCCCGGCGCATTGACCTGCGTCGGGGCGGCAACGGCCTGGCCGCCTTCGGCCGGCTTGTAGTCCTTGTAGGTGCGGATCCAGTTGGTGCAGTTCTCGTCGGTGCCGTTCAGCACATTGGCGCCGCGCACGGCTTCCATTTCCTGCGGACGCACCGGGTTCATGATGGCAGAGGTCATGCCGGCGCCGATCACCATCGGGATGAAGGCGGCGTTGATGCCGTGGCGATGCGGCAGGCCAAACGAGATGTTGGACAGGCCGCATGTGGTGTTGACCTTGAGCTCTTCGCGCAGGCGGCGCAGCAGCGCGAACACCTGGCGGCCGGCGTCGCCCAGCGCGCCGATCGGCATCACCAGCGGATCGACGACGACGTCATGCGCCGGAATGCCGAAATCGGCGCAGCGCTGCACGATCTTCTTGGCGACGGCGAAGCGCACGTCCGGATCCATGGAAATGCCGGTCTCGTCGTTGGAGATGGCGACGACAGGCACGTTGTACTTCTTGACCAGCGGCAGGATGGCTTCGAGCTTTTCTTCCTCGCCAGTGACGGAGTTGACCAGCGGCCGGCCCTTGGCGACCTTGAGAGCGGCTTCGATCGCGGCGGTGACCGAAGAGTCGATCGACAGCGGCAGGTCGACCAGCCCTTGCACGATCTCCAGCGTCTGCACCAAAAGGCCGGGTTCGGTCTCGTTCGGATTGACCGAGGTGACGCCGGCGTTGACGTCGAGCATGGTGGCGCCACAGGCTGCCTGCTCGAGCGCGTCCCTGATGACGGTCTCGAAATTGCCCGCGATCATCTCGGTGGCCAGCTTCTTGCGGCCGGTCGGGTTGATGCGTTCACCGATCACGCAGAACGGCTGGTCGAAGCCGATGATGATTTCTCGTGTCGCCGAAGCGACGATGGTACGGGTCATGAATTCTCTCCGCCGTGATATAAAGATTTCTTTATATCGTTGTCTGATTTCGTTCAAGCGAATGGGTGGCCGTCCGCGCCGTCAGTGCGCGGTCTTCACCATGTCCACCTGCGTTTCGGTAATGTCGTCGTGCAAGATGCTGTCGAGCCGGTCGGCGACAAGCTGATCATCGCGGCGGATCTCACGTTTCCATGGCTGGCGGCCCTTCAGCACGCCCGATTCATCGACGATCTCGGCGACATATTCCTCCTGCCGGTAGGCCATCACATGGACGCCGGAAACGCCGGATATTTCCTTCACCTCGTTGATGATGTCGATGCAGAGCTGCTTGCCTTCCTTTTTCTGGTCCTGGGCGCCTTCCAGCCGCTTGATGACAGAATCGGGAATATGAATGCCCGGCACGTTGGAGCGGATCCACTTGGCCGTCTTGGCCGAGGCGAGCGGGCCGACGCCAACCAGGATGAAGCATTTTTCGGTGTAGCCGAGGTCGCGCACCTTCTGCATGTAGGTGCGGAACATCGGCACGTCGAAGCAATACTGGCTCTGTACGAATTGCGCGCCGGAGGCGATCTTCTTGCCCAGCCGATGCGGACGGAAGTCGATCGGCGGAGCGAACGGATTGATCGCAGCTCCGAGGAAAAGCTGCGGCGGCGTCGTCAGCTTGCGGCCGGACAGGAACTTGCCATGGTCGCGCATGATGCGGCAGGTTTCCAGGAGCGACATGCAGTCGAGGTCGAACACCGGCTTGGCGCCGGGCTGATCGCCGGCCTGCACGCCGTCGCCGGTCAGGCACAGCATGTTGGCGACGCCCATCGCGGCACCACCCAGCACGTCGCCCTGGATGGCGATGCGGTTCTTGTCGCGGCAGGCGATCTGCATGATCGGCGCATAGCCCATGCGGGTTAAAAGCGCGCAGATGCCGACCGAAGACATGTGGCAATTGGCGCCCGAAGCGTCGACGGCGTTGATGGCGTCGACCCAGCCGTCGAAAATCTTCGCCCGGTTGTAGACGTCCTCGGGATCGGCACTATCGGGTGGGTTGAGCTCGGTCGTCACCGCGAACTCGCCGCGCCGAAGCACGCGTTCCAGCCGGCCGCGCGAGGTGTGGCCGGGCAGGGGTTCGAGCGGCAGATCGATGCCGGCCGGGTTCTCATCGCGCTGACGTCCGATCATGCCGACGCCCCGGTGTTTGCCGCGCCATTCTTGGCGGCAGCGGCGGCTTCGCGCGCGGTGGCCGCCTGCGCGGTCACCCGCAGCCAGGCCGAGGTTTCGCGCAGCGACTGATCGACCGGCTTCTGCACGGTCAGGATCCTGTCGCTATGCACCATGTTCTGCGAGCCTTCCCAGGCCTTGACCCATACGCAGGGCATATCGGGCTCGACCTCGCAATTGCCGTTGGCGCGGACGCCGCCGCAAGGGCCGTTGCGCAATTGCTTGGGGCAGTTCATGGGGCACGACATGCCGGTCGACGACAAGATGCACTGGCCGCACATGCGACAGTCGAACATGAAGCCCTTGACGCGTTTTTCGACGAATTTGATCGGTCCTTCGACGCGGCCGTAGCCGATGCCCTTCCATAAGGGATGGAGGAGCAGGAACATGTCGGCGAATTTGGCGTAGAACCATTCGAGCAACCGCGAATGCCTGACCGACCACAGCCGGACCGCGAAGGAACGCTGCACGCGCCGCTGCGGCGATACGTCGGCCGGCTTGTAGTCGGATTTCGGCGCTGCCTTCTTGACCAAAGTGGCCTGGGTAACAGGCTGGACAACCCTTTGGCCCTCCTTGGCAGGAACGGTTTCAGACATTTTCTTTGCCGCCCGCCTTGACCAGAGCGACCAGCCGCTCGCGGTCATATTTCGTGTCGATGTCGTTGAACGCCTTCTCGACTTCGGCTTCGAGGTCGTCGCCGACCGGAATGGGATCGGCCTTGCGCCATTCGGCCAGATAGTCGTCGGTGCCGCCGGCGCCGGTGCGCATGGCGCACATGTCGATCGCCTCGGTGAAGCGCAGCGGCAGTTCACGCTTGGCGTTCTGCCTGCCCTTCTTGACGATGATCTGGGCAGGGATGTCGCGCCAGTAGACGACGATCAGATCGGCCATGAATTCTCACTCCTCGATATCGGAGCATTGCCGCAAGCGCAGTGGGGCCGCTTGTTATGGGACGACGCGCGCGCATTCAAAAGCGACGCATTTCGATGTCGTAAAATGAAAGGTGCGTTTATTCGTTTGCGGCGTCCGCTGGCAGCAGGCTCGATGCGCCCGAAAGGCCGGCGCGCGGCATGTCGTCTCGGACGAAAAACGCGCTACCAGATGCCGGTTCTCAGGCCAGTCCAGAGGTAGAACCAGATCGTCGGATGATACCACAGTTTCGAAGGCAGGCCGGGATCGATCGTCGTGAGTTTTCCAGCCAGAGCATCGCTGATGGCCTCCACGCAGATGTCGCGCGAGAACGCCGTCTGGCGTAGCGCGTGACTTGAGATGGTGTCGCCTTTTTTCGATCCGCCGCGCGCCTGCTTCAGCACGCCACCAGTGTCGACGCCAGCGTCGACGAGGTGGACAGTCGTGCCGAAATTCTGCGCATCGCCTGATACTAGAGCCCAATAGCCGCCATTCATGCCGCGATATTTCGGCGTGATGCCCGCATGGTAGTTGAGCACCGGGCAGGGCATTTGGCTCAGCATCTCAGCCGAGATTAGTCGGCAACCGTTGAGCAGCACAACGCCTGGCCGGATCTTCTGGATCGCCTGCAGGCACTCAAGCCCATTGGCCGAGGCTACTTGGATGATCTCCTGGCCTAGTCGCGGCTCAACCTCCAGCTTCTCCTCGGCAATCAATCGTGCGCTATGGCTGGCCAGGAACCGCTTGCCCAACCTGCTCAGCACCATCGTGCCAAGCTGGCCCATGGCGGAGATCCAGCCCTGGCGGCGAGCCCGGCCACGCAGCAATTGCTTTTTGGATTCAGGGGTTTCGAGGATGACGCTGACAGGACCAACGCGATCGGCGATTGCATTGATCATAGCCCAGACATGCTGGCCACCTCCGGTGACGACCACGATCGGACTTGCACTGGATCTTGCTGCTGCCATGGATCCTGCCCCCTCCAAGCAACCCGTTCTCGACAATGGACGGGATGCTAGGGTGTCCGGGTTAATCCTTGGTGATCAGCGGTGATCAGCTCTTCGATACACGGTCAGCGTTTGAATTCGATGATATCGAGCTTCGATTCATAGTAGGGCGCCGGGAATTCGATGCGCCATTCCTTGGCGCTGTTGCGGAAGGCGTAGCCGACCTGGTCGGTTTGCGGGCCGCTGCCATAGGGCTTTGCCGGATCATCGTTGACATAGAAGGAGCCGAGATAAATCGCGCGTTTCTCGCCATCGTCGAAGAAACGGCCCTTGGTGCGCTGCGAGCCGCTGATCTTTTCCAGCCGCCAGCCGGAACCGTCGTCGGTCACCTTGCACTTGAACCAGCCATAGATGACGAGCGGCAAAGGTCCGCCGGCCTTGATGGTGCGGCACTGCCAGTTGCCGATCAGGTCCTTGTCGGAAAAGGCCACCAACGGCTTTGCCAGCAGGGCATCGAGTTGCTTGACCTCGGCCGGGTTACCTGCCTTCGCCTCGGCAAGGGCTGTCTTGCGGGTCTCGCCATAATTGTCGAGCCGCGTCTTGTCGGCTGGGGTGATGAGTTTCTGTATCTCGCCGTCGGCATGAGCGGGCAGGGCTAAACAGAGGAGGCCGAGTGCAGCTATCAAGAGGCGAGGGGTCATCGGTGCGTTTCCATGTTCGAATGGCTGGCAGCCTGTTTGCTTGTGACGCACAACTTACCTATTCACAGCGGCCTGTCATCCAGGCTTGAGCCATCGCGGGTCAAGAATTGCTTCAGGCGCGTGCAGCTGCATGCGCCAAGCCCGCCGTCAGGTCGCCATAGCCCGTGGCGCGGCGTTCGTAGACGAGACCGAGCATTTTGGCAGCCTTTTCGGCCACCTTGTCGAGTTCCGGGTCATTGGTCTGGGCCAGATAGATCAGCTTCTCATAGTTGCCGAAATAGTCCTTGATCAGCTCCGGGTGCTTGTCGAGGCCGAGCGGCTTCATGAAGAAAGCGTCGAACTGCCGGCAGAGGAAGTCGGTCATGTAGAACGACATCATGTCGTCGTCGGCGATCTTTGCGTAGGTATCCATGCCTTGGTAGAAGGCAAAGCAGTGCGGGCCGGCCATGCGCTCGACGCCATGCTTTTCGCAGATACGATCGAGCCGGCCGCCGGTGCCGCAATCGGCATAACCGACGAAGATGTTGGTATAACCTTCCGCTTTGGCCTTTTCGATTGCCTTGTCCATGGCCGGAGCGATGCGGTCGGGATAGAAATGGAATTCCGCCGGCAGGCAGGTCAGGTCGAGGTGATCCAGTCCGAGCTGTTCCTTGACGGCCAGAACTTCACGCGCAATCATCCCGCAGGCGATGACGAGCAGCCTGTCGTCTTGATTCGGTTTCGTTTTTTGCGTCTTGGCCATGGAACCAGTCGAGCGGCCTTCGTTGTTGTGGCGCTAATTTATCTGTTGAGGGAGACACCGTCCATGAAACTGCTACGCATCACGCCGATTGCCATCCTGGCCTGCGCCTTGGCCCTCGCGGCTTGCGCGAACACCGTCCGCGGCGTCGGCAGGGATGTCAAATCGACCGCCAAGGCGGTCGAGGACACCGTCACCAAACCCTGATCCGCGCGCGGCCTTCTCCGTCATTTGGGAACAAAAAAGCCGCGCTGCAAGGCGCGGCTTTTCCTGTTGTCCACGCCGAAGTGGCCAATCAGGCCGAAGCGCGCACATTGTGCTTGCGCTTCATGTAGTCCTTGGCGGTCTCGCCCGCCACCGCCGCGTCACGGCAATAGGCATCGGCGCCGACGGCCTTGCCGAATTCCTCGTTCAGCGGCGCGCCGCCGACCAGCACGACATAGTCGTCGCGAATGCCCTTTTCCTTCATCGTGTCGATGACGACCTTCATATAGGGCATGGTCGTGGTCAGCAGTGCCGACATGCCGATGATGTCGGGCTGGTGCTGTTCGATCGCATCGAGATATTTCTCGACCGCATTGTTGATGCCGAGGTCGATGACGTCGAAGCCGGCGCCCTCCATCATCATGCCAACGAGGTTCTTGCCGATGTCGTGGATGTCGCCCTTGACGGTGCCGATGACCATCTTGCCCTGCTTGGGCGCGCCGGTGGCGGCGAGCAGCGGGCGCAGGATGAACATGCCGGCCTTCATCGCGTTGGCCGAAAGCAGCACTTCGGGAACGAACAGGATGCCGTCGCGAAAATCCTCGCCGACGATGCGCATGCCTTCGACCAGCGCTTCCGTCAGCACTTTATAGGGCACCCAGCCGCGCTCGAGCAGGATGTTGGTGCCTTCCTCGATCTCTTCCTTCAGCCCGTCATAGAGATCGTCGTGCATCTGCTGCACCAACTCGTCATCGGAAAGTTCGGAAAGGATGATCTCGTCGTCGGACATTTGTATCGAGCTCCTGCCGGCATCGCGACCATGTCGCAAGGCACACATCTTCGCGTTCATACCTAACCCGCTGAGGGCATGTATCCATAGCTGATTTGCGACTTCCCGCAAAAGGAAAGCGACCGTAACTCTCTTGGAATTCTTGTCGATTTTGCGACAGGCGTTGGCGCTGGCGGGCCGTTTCGAATAGGGTGCATGGCTACGATCTGGCAAGAAGCGGCGAGAGGCAGCCGCTATGGATTCCAGACAAGAACAGATTCAGGGAAGAACCATCATGAGCGAACACGCGGCAGTCGATCAGGAAGCGTCCAACGCGCGACGTGGGCGCGGCGCCAGTGGCGGGGCTGCCGCGCGGCGGGCCGCACGTTCGGGCGGCGGTCCGGGCGCGCAGCTCACCTACATCAAGCGCAAGATTAACGTTTACGAGGTGTTGGA
This sequence comes from Mesorhizobium sp. M7A.F.Ca.US.006.01.1.1, assembly GCF_003997935.1. Lineage (GTDB taxonomy): Bacteria > Pseudomonadota > Alphaproteobacteria > Rhizobiales > Rhizobiaceae > Mesorhizobium. The sequence goes on along the minus strand of NZ_RZQL01000010.1, from coordinate 38,323 downwards.
CGAGGAAGGCCTGGCGCTGATCGAGAAGAACACCGACACGGTGCTCGAGGAGATCGGCATCATCTTCCGTGATGACGCGGAAGCGCTGCAACTGTGGAAAGAGGCCGGCGCCGACGTCAAGGGCGAGCGCGTGCACTTTCCCAAGGGGCTGTGCCGCTCGCTTCTGAAGACCGCGCCGTCCGTCTACACTCAGCATGCGCGCAATTCCGAGCGCTCGGTGCAGATCGGCGGTAATGCCACCGTGTTCGCGCCGGTCTACGGTCCGCCCTTCGTGCGTGACCTCGATGGCGTCAGGCGTTACGCGACGATCGAGGATTTCCAGAATTTCGTGAAGCTCGCCTATATGGCGCCGTCGATCCACCATTCGGGCGGCACGGTGTGCGAGCCGGTCGACGTGCCGGTCAACAAGCGCCACCTCGACATGATCTACAGCCACATCAAATATTCCGACAAGCCGTTCATGGGTTCCGTGACCGCGCCGGAACGTGCCGAAGACACCGTCGCCATGGCCAAGATCGTGTTCGGCGACGACTTCGTCGAGAACAACACGGTGCTGACCAGCCTGATCAACGCCAACTCGCCAATGGTGTTCGACGAGACCATGCTCGGCGCGCTGAAGGTCTATGCGCGCCACAACCAGGCCTGCATTGTCACGCCGTTCATCCTTGCCGGCGCGATGAGCCCGGTGACGGTGGCCGGCACGCTGACGCAGGTTCTGGCCGAGGTGCTGGCCGGCGCGTCGTTCACGCAGCTGATCCGGCCGGGCGCGCCGGTGCTGTTCGGCACCTTCGCCTCGTCGATCTCGATGCAGTCGGGCGCGCCGACCTTCGGCACGCCGGAGCCGTCGCTGGTGTCCTATGGCGCCGCACAGCTGGCGCGGCGTCTCGGTCTGCCGTTCCGTACCGGCGGTTCGCTTTGCGCGTCGAAGGTTCCGGATGCGCAGGCGGCCTATGAAAGCGCCAACACGCTGAACTCGACCATCCTGGCCGGCACCAACTTCGTGCTGCATTCGGCCGGCTGGCTCGAGGGCGGGCTGGCGTCCTGCTACGAGAAATTCATGATGGACATCGATCAGCTCGGCATGACGCAGAAATTCTCAGAGGGCGTCGACCTGTCGGAGAACGGCCAGGCGATGGATGCTATCCGCCAGGTCGGGCCGGGCAGCCACTATCTCGGCTGCGACCACACCCAGGCCAATTTCCAGACCGCCTTCTATCGCTCCAACATTGCCGACAACAATTCCTACGAGCAGTGGCTGGCCGAAGGCGAGAAGACCGCGCCGCAGCGTGCCAACGATCTCGCCCGCCGCTGGCTGGAAAGCTACGAGGCGCCGTATCTCGATCCGAGCATCGACGAAGCCTTGAAGGACTTCATCGCCAAGAAGAAGGGGTCGATGCCCGACGCCTTCACTTGAAAGGAGCCCGAATCAGGCGGGGCTAAAGTCGCCAACATCATCCACAAGGAAGTCTGGCGGAGCGCGTTCTCCGATCCGGTCAAGAAGGAATGATTGCGCCTGCCGGCAGCGTTGACGGCATTGCTGCGGCGCTCCTTGCCAACGGCCTTGTTCTTCGGGGCGGTTTCAATTTTACGCCAGGCGAAGCGCCGCCAACGGGATCGCCGGGTGCGCCGGCAGCGGCCGTTCTGCTGGTGGGGCAGGCGGGTGCTGCACCCTGGCCGCATTTCCTCCGTTGGTGGGAGCAACAGCCACAGGCAATCGCCAATCCGCTCGACACATGGTCGCGCGGAGTGATCGGCGCCGTGGCGGAGGCATTCGGGGCGCGGGCCGTTTCGCCTTCCGACAAGCCCTATCTGCCGTTCCAGCAATGGGCGATGCGGGCGGAGGGGCTGAAGCCGTCGCCGCTCGGCATCCTCATGCATCCGCAATACGGGCTCTGGCACGCCTATCGCGGTGCGCTGCTGTTCGACGACGAGCTTTCGGTTCAAGCCGTCGAGCCGGGGCCTCATCTTTGCGACACCTGTATCGAAAAGCCCTGCCTGAAATCCTGCCCGGTCGACGCCTATTCCGCGCAAGGGTCCGCCTATCAATCCTGTCTGGCGCATGTGCGGGGGGCGAATGGCGAACCGTGTCGCAGCGGCGGCTGTCTCGACCGGAATGCCTGTCCTTATGGCACGGCCTATCGCTACCCCCCGGAGGTCCAGGCGTTTCACATGGCAAGCTTTGCGGCGGTGGACGGCTGATCGAAATGCAGCCCTGATCCAGGTAGTAGCTTGACGTCTGATGGCAGCGGGCCTATTCATCAAGTCATCTGATGACTTGATGAATAGAATGCAACCCGCCACCAGAACCAATCTCACCGACAGCGCCACCAGCAGCCTGCGTGCCGAGATCGTCAGCGGCCGCTGGGGCGTCGGCGAGCGTATTCCCAATGAGGCAGCCCTCACCGATCTTCTGTCGGTCAGCCGCGGCACGGTGCGCGAGGCGGTGCGGGTGCTGGTCTCGCAGGGATTGCTGGATACGCGCCAGGGGTCGGGTACATATGTGCGCTCTGCCGTCGATACTTCTGCCGCGCTCGACCGGGTCAAGCGCAGCGGCCTGCGCGATCAGTGGGAGGCGCGGGCGGCGCTGGACCTCGAGGCCGCGAGGCTCGCCGCCTTGCGTCACACGCCAGCCGACCTCGAGCGGATACGGCAATTGCTTGCTGCGCGCGGCACTGTCGCCGAAAGCGGAAGCGAAGCCTTCATCCACCGCGATCTCGCCTTCCACAAATCCGTCGTCGCAGCGTCCGGCAACAAGGCAATGATGGAGCTCTACGACTTCTTCACCGCCGCCATCACAGAGACTATCCATGCCACCCTCGACGGTGATCTGCCCGAACCGGACCACCAGGCGCATGCAGCAATCGTCGACGCCATTGCCGCGAGCGATCCCGAGCGCGCCGTTGCCGCCGTCCGCGCCTTCATGGCGCCGGTGCTTGCCCAACTTGAAAGACTGCTTTCGCAATGAACCAGAGTTTTCGTCAGCCTGACCCGAAGGCCGAGGTCATGGAGGGTCTGGAACTCATCGATGCCGAGGCCGACAGCCTGCCCATGCCGCAGCCGCCTGAACTGCGCAGCCGTGCGGCGCGCATCGTGCTTGGCGCGAGCCTTGTGCTGATCGCCTTCAGTCTGCGGCCGCTATTTTCGAGCCTGTCGGTGCTGCTGCCCGAAGTGATGCAGGCAACCGGGCTGTCGACGACGGGCGCCAGCCTGCTGACGACGCTGCCCGTCCTGTGCCTCGGCCTGTTCGCACCCTTCGCACCGAGGCTTGCTCAGCGCTATGGAGCCGAGCGCACCTTGCTCGGGGCGCTCGCCTTGCTGGTGCTGGGAACCGGCCTGCGCTGGTTCGGCACGGTTCCCTTGCTGTTTGTCGCCACCTTCCTGGCCGGCGGCGCCATTGCCATCGGCAATGTGCTGCTGCCTGGCCTGGTGAAGCGCGATTTCGCCGACAGGGCCGCCGTCATGACCGGGCTCTACACCATGGCGCTCTGCGCCGGCTCGGCCGCTGCCGCCCGCTTCACGCTGCCGATCGAGCATTTTGTCACCGGTTCATGGTCCGGGGCACTTGCTGCCTGGGCGGTGCCCACACTGGTCGTGCTTTTGATCTGGATTCCGCAGGCGCTGGGCAGCCGTCGGCAGGTCAGTCATCGCGGCTTTCGCGTCGTCGGTCTCTGGCGCGATCGCCTGGCCTGGCAGGTGACGCTGTTCATGGGCCTGCAGTCGGCACTTGCCTATTGCATCTTCGGCTGGCTGGCGCCGATCCTGCGCGAACGCGGTTTCGATGCGGCCACCGCCGGCGCCATGGTTTCGGTGTCGGTGATGGCGCAGGTCATCACGTGCCTTGCCGTGCCGTCCTTCGCGATGCGGCTGAAGGACCAGCGCGGCATCAATGTGGCGCTCGTTGCCACCGCGGTGATCGCGCTGCTCGGCATTCTCTTTGCTCCGACCTCGACGGTGCTGTTCTGGGCAATCCTGCAAGGCATCGGGCAGGGTGGCCTAATCGCGGCTGCCATGAGCCTGATCGTGCTGCGTTCGCCGGATTCGCATGTCGCCGCGCATCTTTCAGGCATGGCGCAAGGCGTCGGCTATGTGCTGGCGGCCTTCGGCCCGCTGCTGGTGGGCCTGATCCGCGACTGGACCGGCAGTTTTTCGGGAACGGCGTTCCTGTTCGTCGTGCTCGGGCTTGGCGTAGCCATTATGGGGCTCGGTGCCGGCCGCGCGCTGCATGTGGGTGCACGGACCGTGCGAGAAGGCGAGCAATAGCGCCACGCAATCCTGCACGAAATGTTGACTGCCGGGTTCAGGGAACGCCTTGCCGTATAGGCTTGCGCGGCTATGTATCGCGCATCAGTCGAACGGAGCGGGCGATGACGAAACACGACCTTCAGATCAAGACCAGGGATGGTGTTGCCAATGCCGGGCTTTTCCGCTCGGCAAACGCATCTCCTGCCAAGGCCGGCGTCATTCTCTATCAGGATGCCTTCGGCCCGCGGCCGGCGCTCGACGGTATGGCCGAGCGGCTGGCGAATGAAGGTTATGCGGTGCTGGTGCCCGATCTGTTCTACCGCAATGCGCCTTACGGGCCGTTCGACGCCAAGACCGCCTTCGCCGAGGAAAAGACCAAAATTCCGCTGATGGCGCTGGTCACCGGCACGACGCAGGAGATGACCATCCGCGACAGCGGTGCATTCCTCGATGCACTCGCTGCCGAGGGCATCACCGGGCCGATCGGCACCGTCGGCTATTGCATGGGCGGCGGTCGATCATTGAATGCGGCTGCAACCTATCCCGAACGGATAAAAGCGGCCGCAAGCTTCCATGGCGGCAATCTGGCCAGCGACGCCGCCGACAGCCCGCATCGCAAGGCTGCCTCCATCAAGGCGCGCGTCTATGTCGGCATGTCGGGTGTCGACAGAAGTTTCCCGCCGGAACAATCGATGCGATTGGAGGAAGCGTTGCGGGTTGCGGAAGTCGACCACGTCATCGAGAACTATGCCGGCATGGCGCATGGCTGGTGCGTGCCCGATCATAGCGTTTTCAATGCCGCGGGGGCCGAACGCCACTGGAAGCGATTGACGACGCTGTTCGCAGAGACGCTGATCTAAGGTCAGCGGTCGCGCCCCAGAGCAGGACGCTACGCGTCTTGAACCAGAACGGCAGCCGATGCGGCAAAGAGTGAGCGATGCTTGCCCTTTCGACGGCGGCAGATGACTGTTCACCTTGCCGCCGCCGGATCGGCTGCGCCTAGGCGTTTGCCTTGCGATAGGCTGCGACGACAAGCCAAATTGCGGAAAGCAGAAAGTAAAACGCACCGAACCCGGCATAAGGGGCGATGTCCAGAATCGTCGGCACAGCCGTGCCGAGGGATCGGCTGATCATGAAGCCGCCGGCGAGGGCCGACTGCGCACCACTCAGGATCATCGCCCATTGTGCGCCTTGGTAGCGCCAACGCTTTAGTCCCGTGTTCAGCTGCAGCAGGCCCGAGAGGATCGCCCAAACCCCAAACACGACCAGAACGGCATACATGCCGTTGGCGACCGCCACGATGACGGCGAGCGCTGTTATCAGGCTGACCACGACATTCAATGCCTGGGACGAGTTGGCCTTCAGGCCGCCATTTACCTTGGCGTCGACCAGATTGGCGAGGGCGTCCCATGCGGGGTAGATCACGAGCAGAAGCGCGGTGGGACCGGGTTGCCCGTTGAATAGGATGGCGGCAGCAACCCAGGCGATAGAAAATATGGCGCGTGCGAAATAATAGGATCGTAGCCATCCGGACTGGGTGAAAGACTGGTTTTGCATCGGCAGGTTTCCTTATTGCTGTCTACCTATCAGTAGGTAGGCAAAGCCTTTGAGTCAACCCGATGTCGGGACACGTCCCTGTGAGAATCGGGAACGATGCACAACCTTGACAATTTGCCTACCAGAAGGTAGGCAGCGACATGAAATCAATGGCTTCGACTTCAGAAAAGATTCTCGATGTCGCGCAGTCTCTCATCGTCGCGGGAGGCTACAACGGGTTCAGCTATGCCGATATCTCGGCTGCCATCGGCATCAGGAAGGCGAGTATCCACCATCACTTTCCGACGAAGGCCGAGTTGGTTTCGGTGTTGGTGGATCGTTACAGGCGGCAGGCCGAAGCGGGTTTGGAATCTCTCCGGGGAGAACTCTCAAGCCCTGCTGAACAACTGCAGTCCTATCTGAACTATTGGCGGACATGCATTCGCGATGCCTCGCCGTCGTTCTGCGTCTGCGCGATGCTCGCCGGCGAGATGCAGATGCTGCCGGAAGAGGTCGCATCACGCGTTCGTGCCCATTTCCAAAATCTCGCGGAATGGCTTACGTCGGTGCTGCAGGCTGGAATGGAGCAGGACTTGTTCCGCTTGAACAATCGGCCGGAGGAGGAGGCCCAGATGCTGATGGCATCGGTTCATGGGGCAATGCTGTCCGCGAGGGCTTTCAGCGATCCCGGGTTGTTCACCACAATCGTCACCCCCCAGATCACCAGGCTGCTGGGACGGGATTGCTAGAAAACCATCGAGCCAAAGTGGTACCAGGCAGCACAAGTGGCGCGCCCCAAAATGAGCCGGTCGAGCGGGAACGAATAGCCTGATGCAATCTTATGATGTCGTGATCATCGGCGCGGGTGCCGCCGGAATGATGTGCGCCGTGGAGACGGCCAAGCGCGGCCGTTCGGTGCTGATCCTTGATCATGCGGCGGCGCCTGGCGAGAAGATCCGCATCTCCGGCGGGGGCCGGTGCAATTTCACCAACATCCATGCCAGCCCGAAGAATTTTCTGTCGGGTAATCCGCATTTCTGCATTTCGGCGCTCAGCCGCTATACGCAACGCGATTTCATCGCCCTCGTCGAACGCCACCGCATTGCCTATCACGAGAAGACGTTGGGGCAGCTGTTCTGCGATGGCTCCGCACGCCAGATCATCGACATGCTGGTCTCGGAAATGCAGGACAGGGGCGTGGAGCTGGCGCTCTCGGCCAGCGTTGAGGATGTCCGCAAAACCGTGGAGGGGTTTGCGCTCACCCTCTCCACAGGCTTGGTTACTTGCCAGTCGCTGGTCGTGGCCTGTGGCGGCAAGTCGATCCCCAAGATGGGGGCGACCGGTTTCGGCTATGAGCTTGCCGAACGGTTCGGCCTTGCCATCGTCGAAACGCGGCCGGCGCTGGTTCCGCTGACCTTCGACGCAAACACGCTCGAGCGGCTGGCGCCGCTGGCCGGCAACGCCGTCGACGCGGAAGTCGCTTGCGGCAAGACGCGGTTCTCCGAAGCGATGCTGTTCACGCACCGTGGCGTCAGCGGACCGTCCATCCTGCAGATCTCGTCCTATTGGCGCGAGGGCGATGAAATCCGCATCGCCATGCTGCCAGGAGTTGACGTGGCAGACCTCATTCGTGCCGCCAAGCGCGGCAATGGACGGCAGGCGGTGCAGACGGTGCTGGCAAATCATCTGCCGAAGCGGCTTGCGCAGTCGATCGCCGAGCGCACCGGCATCGATGGCAACCTTGCCGATCTTTCCGACGCCCAGATCAAAACCATAACTGCCGCAGTCAATGACTGGCGCATCAAGCCTGCCGGCTCGGAGGGCTACCGCACCGCCGAAGTGACGCTGGGTGGGGTCGACACCAACGGGCTGGACCAGAAGACGATGCAGGCGAAATCCGTGCCGGGCCTGTTTTTCATCGGCGAAGCCGTCGATGTCACGGGTTGGCTGGGCGGTTATAATTTCCAGTGGGCATGGTCGTCGGGCTGGGTGGCGGGGCAGGCAGCATAGACTTACGTCCGTGGCTTCGCCCCGGCAGCCGCAGGCGTCTTCTTCTTCTTTTTGGCGTGGTTGTAATCGATGGCCGCACGGACGAGCTCTTTTAAAGCGCTCTCATTGAGCGTGTCGCCCTCGAACACATCGATAGCCCGCCACACCTTACCGCCAAAACCGTTGTTAAACAGATTGTCGGGGTCCGGCAGGCTGGCGCCATGGGAAAAGGTCAGCTTCACCTTGTCCTTGTGGGCGTTGCCGACCACGATGTTGCCGTCGAGGCACCATACCGGGCTGCCCATCCACTTCCACTCCTCGACGATGTCCGGGTCGGCTGCAAGGATGGTCTTGCGGATGCCGGCGAGCGTCTCGCCGCGCCAATCGGTGAGGCCGGCGATCAGCTGGTCGATCTGTTGCGAGGGGGTCATTGGGTGTCTCCTGTGCCTCGACGCGTTCAACCGCCGCGCGTTACCAGCGCGCCAGCTGGGTGATCTGAATGAGGTTGCCGCAGCTGTCGTTCAACTGGGCGATGGTCGAGCCGGTCACCTCGGTCGGCGGTTTGATAAACGCGCCACCCTTCGCCTTGATACGCTCGTAGTCGCCCTTGACGTCGTCGGTGAAGAACATGACGGCGGGCTGGCCCTGCTTGAAGATGGCTTCCTGATAGGCCTTGGCGGCCGGGTTGTCGTTGAGCGCGAGCTGCAGCTCGGTTCCATCAGGCTCTTCAGCGGAGGCCACGGTCAGCCAGCGATAAGGCCCATTGCTGAAATCGGCCTTTTTGGTGAAGCCCAGCACGTCGGTGTAGAAGCGCAGTGCGTTTTCCTGGTTGTCCACATACACGCTGGTCAGCTTGATCTTCATGGCTCTTTCTCCTCTGTCGTCTTTGGCCCCGCCTTTTCGGCAGAAAGAATTTGAATTTTTGTTTGCAGTCGTTGCGGCCGCTACGGGATCCAGCCGGGCAGGGCGGCGGCCTGCTTCACCCAGTCCGCCATCCGCGCCTCGTCGAACTGGCCTTCGCGGATGTCGATCCAGCGCACATCCTTGCTCTTGGCCGTGCCCCCTGGTGGGATCGGCTGCAATGAGATGCCACTGAAGAAGGTCACCTTCAAATAGCGGTTGAAGACATGGAAACTCACGAACCAGCCCTGGCCTTCGATGCCGTAGAAGGGTGAGTTCCATCGCACGGCTTTGCGGACGTCGGGCACGTTGCGCTCGATGAGCGCGTCGAGGCGTTCGCCGAGCCGGCGCTTCCAGCCCGGCATTGCCGAGATGTAGGCCTGCACCGGGGCGTCTCCGTCGCCCTTGGCGATTTGCGGGTTGCCGCCCGAGAGCAGCACTGGCGCAGCCTTGGACTTGGTCGATTGTCCCTGCGTCTTGGCCATTCTGCCCACTCCTATCCGCTGGCACGCTGCGCGCCGCGCCCCTTGGCGGCATAGGGCAGCACGAACATGTACAGGCCGCTGAACAGCAGCAGGAAGAGCGGCAGGAGCGGCGAGTAGACCACCCAGGCGGGAGGCTGGCCGAATGCCATGGTGACGAAGTTGGCGATGACGGTCAGCGTAAAGATGATCGACAGCCAGCGATGAATTTGCCGAACCCACATGTTCCAGTCCAATAGTTCCTCCTGTCAAAACAGCCGACGCGGACCACCGATCCGCACCGGCGGGTTTCAATCTATCCGCGCCAGGACCTGACTCAGATTCGTAAAGTACTGCCGCCACCCCCTCGTCGCGCCCCGATACGCCTGCTCCTGATCCGGCCGGAAGCCGGATTGTTCCATGCGCAACCGGGTGCCCGTGCTGGTCGGCAGGAGTGTCCAGGTGACGACACTCTCAAGGCCATAGGCCTGCCACGTGTAGGACAGTGTCTTGTTCAATTCGACGGCTGTTACCTGACAGTCGATAACAATGCTCACGTCAGGCTGCGGTTCCTTTCGCAGATTGAAACGGTGGTCTACGACTGGCTTGAAGTCATTCTTCATCAGCCATTCCTCGATCAGATGCGGTTGGGTCAGCGCGCGCCAGATTTTTTCCGGCGGATAGGGGATCTCACGTTCGACGATGACGGAGCGCGTTTCGGTCGCGATGTTGGTCATTGGTCCATTCTTTTGAGCAAATTTTCGAGATCATCGAACCGGCTCTGCCAGAATGCGTTCATCTGGTTCGTCCAGTCGGTCAGTGGGGCAAGTGCTGCGAGTTGGGCGCTATAATGGGTCTGCCGTCCTTGATGGCGGTCGCGCACCAGCCCGGCCTGCCTGAGCACGCCGAGATGCTTCGACACCGCAGGTTGAGAGACCCCTGACTGAGCCGTCAGGGCGCCGACCGTCTGCTCGCCTTGCCGGCACAGGCGCTCGAAGATCGCTCGACGCGTCGGATCGGAGAGCGTTCTGAAGAGAACATCGTGAGCGTTCGTCATCCGGGATCGATAACCCTGTGGCTATTGATTGACGTATAACCGTCGAGATATGAATGTGTCAAGCGGGGTGTCGGCGGTCACGATCCGGCGGTTTCCAAAAAAATCTTTCCATTGCCCCAAGGATTAGCCATTAGCCTTCGTCCAACAGGCAAATGATGGCGATGATGCTGGATGAGAGCGAAGCCTCCGACGCCGAACTGATCGGGCGGGCGAAGGGCGGAGACAGAGTGGCCTTCAGCACATTGCTGGAAAGGCACTATGACTTCGTCTATCGCACCGCCTATCGCTGGTGCGGCAGGAAGGCCGATGCCGAAGACATCGCCCAGGAAGTCTGCGTCAGGCTGGGCAAGGCGATCCGCGACTATCGCGGCGGCGGCGCTTTCACGACATGGCTCTATTCCGTGACGATGAACGCCGCGCGCGACATGATGCGAAAGTCCGCCCGCGAGACCGTCAAGACCGAGGCCTATGGCGTCCATGCACTGATTTCGGGCGAAGCGTCGGTCGAACCGGAAGACCCTGCCGAAGCGCTGTGGGCAGCCGTCCGGCGATTGCCGGACAAGCAGCGCGACGCCGTGCTTTTGGTCTATGGCGAGGGCCTGAGCCATGCGGCCGCCGCCGAGGCGATGGCGATCTCGGAGACGACGGTTTCCTGGCACATCCATGAAGCGAAGAAACGGCTGAAGACGCTGATGCGCTCGGCCGGGGAAGTGTGACCATGGTCGAAGACAACGAACTCAACAGATTGCGCGATATAGCGGCGCCGGCGCCCGCCCAGGACGCCAAGGCACGTGCTTTCGAAGCCGCCCTGCGCGCCTACGATCAGGAAAATATTTCTGCCGTTACCCAAGGATCGGTTGGCGGGCTTCGTCTCACAGAGCGAGCACAAAAGCTCTGGAGCGAGATCATGCAAAAGAAACTCATTGCCACGCCGGCTCTTGCCGGGCTCGTCGCCCTGCCGATCGCCGGATACGCCACCTTCCATCTGCTGAGGGAACAGCCGCCGAAATTCGGCGGCGACGAGAAAATCAGCGAGACGCTGGCCGACAAGCCGGCGACGGTGAAGCCAACGACCGCTCAGCCGAAGCCGGCTCCGACCGGGCTGGAGAAGGACAAGAAGGCCGACGCCGATGTGGAAAGCCGCAACGCCACCGATGCGCTTGTGGCGCCGGCCTCGCCGCAGAAATCCGAATCGACCGTTGCCGGCGGCGCGGCACAACAGAATGCGCTGGAGCGCGGTGTGCTGGCCGAGCCTGCGCCACCGGCTCCGACAGGCGAATTTGCATTGGATGGCGCCGTAAGTGCGCCCAGCACGTCGCGGGCCCGCATGCCGGCCGAGTCCAAGCTGATGGCGCCGCAGCAGCCGTCGACCTTGCCGGCCGACCAGATGCAGCCGCCACCGGAAAACCGCGACCGCATCGAGGATTTCAAGGCCAATCCGGTGCATGCGGCACTCGAGGATCCGGTCTCGACCTTCTCGATCGACGTCGACACGGCCTCCTATTCCTTCGTGCGCAGCTCGCTGAAGCAGGGCACCCTGCCGCAGGCCGATACTGTTCGCGTCGAGGAGATGATCAACTACTTCCCCTATGACTGGAAGGGTCCGGAGTCGGCCTCGACACCCTTCAACTCGACCGTCAGCGTCATGCCGACGCCGTGGAACACGCACACCAGGCTGATGCACGTCGCCATCAAGGGGTTTGACGTCAAGCCGACCGAGCAGCCGAAGGCCAATCTGGTCTTTCTGATCGACGTCTCGGGCTCGATGGACGAGCCGGACAAGCTGCCGCTGCTCAAATCGGCTTTCCGGCTGCTGGTCAGCAAGCTGAAGGCCGACGACACCATCTCGATCGTCACCTATGCGGGTGACGCCGGCACAGTCCTGGAGCCGACCAAGGCGTCCGAAAAGGACAAGATCCTCAGTGCCATCGACAATCTGACGCCCGGCGGCAGCACGGCCGGCGAGGCGGGCATCAAGGAAGCCTACAGGCTGGCGCAAAAATCCTTCGTCAAGGACGGCGTCAACCGGGTGATGCTCGCCACCGACGGCGACTTCAATATCGGTCAGAGCGACGACGACGACCTGAAGCGGTTGATCGAGAGCGAGCGCAAGACCGGTGTCTTCCTGTCGGTGTTCGGCTTCGGCCGCGGCAATCTGAACGACCAGATGATGCAGACCATCGCCCAGAACGGCAACGGCACCGCCGCCTATATCGATACGCTGGCGGAGGCTGAAAAGGTGCTGGTCGAGGATGCCTCGTCGACGCTGTTCACCATCGCCAAGGACGTCAAGATCCAGGTCGAGTTCAACCCGAACAAGGTCTCGGAATATCGCCTGATCGGCTATGAGACCCGCGCTTTGAACCGCGAGGATTTCAACAATGACCGCGTCGATGCCGGCGATATCGGCTCGGGCCATTCCGTCACCGCGATCTACGAAATCACGCCCAAGGGCAGCGGCGGTGAGCAGATCGATCCGCTGCGTTATGGCCAGGCGTCGGTGGACAATGGCGGCGTCGCCAATGCGGGCGAATATGCCTTCGTCAAGATCCGCTACAAGCTGCCGAATGAAGACGTCTCGAAGCTGATCACCACGCCGGTGACCTCGGCCAACGAGATTTCGTCCTTCGACCAGGCCAGCACCGACCAGCGTTTCTCCGTCGCGGTTGCGGCCTTCGGCCAGAAGCTGCGCGACGAGGATGCGACCGCGAAGTTCGGCTACGACAAGATTATGGAGATTGCCACTGCCGCTCGAGGAGCCGACCCGTTTGGGTACAGGTCCGAGTTCCTCTCGCTTGTGCGCCTTGCCTCGGCGCTGGGCGGTAACCGGTAGTGGTGATGACGGCCGGTTTCTTTCAGATGGGATCGTTCTGACAGGGGAAACCGACCTACGGGCGGGTGAGGCAGGCCGGCGAGGGGTTCATTCCCTTGCCGGCCTTTTTTTCGGATCTATTGATATTCAGGTGAGGCCGGCCTGCGAATGGGGGTTCCCTGCGCTTCCGGTGCTCACGTACTTTGAGTACGCTCCGCTCCGGTTCTCGAAAACCACCATTCTCGACTCAGCCTGACCTGAATCTCAACAGATCCGAGGCGCAGCGTTAACCTGCATGATCGTTAAATTGCGCCGTATTTCCGGTACCGGATCGCAACCCCCTCCTTGTTACACAGGACGGGTGTACTGGGCTTGAGGGAGCCGAAATTGCAGATCAGGACTATCGCCAACTCGATACCGCCGGCAAGAGACGCCTCGGCGGTTTCATCAGCCCCATCATCAGAATCCAGGCGCATCAGCGACAATGTCACCGCTGCCCGCAACACCGCCATGTCGGCGCTGACCAACGACCGCTTCCGCATCATGCTGGAACAGATCACCGACCCCAGCGCTTCAGGCGCGCTGATGACGATGCGCGGCGACAATGTGGTCGACTTCAAGTCGGCGCAGTCGAGCTACGCCGACAACAGCGAATAATCGAAAACCGATGAGGTCAGGCCCGGCTGCGGCGGCGCTCGCGGCGGGCTTCGCTGGTCTCGGCGGTGTTTTCCGTCGCCACCTTGTTGCGCATCGGACCAATGCGCTCAACGATCGCGGCAACCGTCGGCCGATCCGCCCTGGTGTGCGCGTCGAGCGCCTTGCGCATCGCGGCAAGGTGCTGGAACGAGGTGCCGCAGCAACCGCCGATAATTTTGGCGCCGCCGTCGACGGCGAGCCTGACATAGTCGGCCATCAGTTCGGGTGTGCCTGAATAGTGGATTTCGGTGCCGCGGAATTCGGGAATGCCGCAATTGCCCTTGACGATCACCGTCGCTTCCGGCTTCGCCTCGGTCATGTCGAGCAGCGAGGCCAGGATGTCGGATGCGCCGACGCCGCAATTGGCGCCGACGCCGAGAGGCGCCTGCGACAGCCCGTCGGTGACGCCGTGGATATCCCTGGGCAGCAGGCCCATCATGGTGCGGCCGGCGGTGTCGAAGGAACCGGTGTAGGTGTAGGGCAGGCCGACGCGGATGGCAGCCTCGGCGGCGGCGCGGATCTCGTCGGGAGCCGACATCGTCTCGATCCAGGCGACTTCGGCGCCGCCTTCCTTGAGACCCTCGATCTGCTCGGCGAAGGCGTCGACCGCCTCGTCATAGGTCATGGCGCCGAGCGGCACCAGCAATTCGCCGGTCGGGCCGACCGAGCCGGCGACGATCACCTTGCGGCCGGCCTTGCCGGCGACCGCACGCGCGAGCTCGGCGGCGCGCTTGTTCAGCGCGTGCACGCGATCCTGGGCATGGTGCAGCTTCAAGCGGTGACGGGTGCCGCCGAACGAGTTGGTGAGGATGATGTCGGCGCCGGCATCGACGAAATTCTGGTGCAGGCTGGTGATGGTGTCGGGCGCCGTCTCGTTCAGCAGTTCGGGTGCCTCGCCGGCCTCCAGACCCATGGCGAACAAATTGGTGCCGGTGGCGCCATCGGCCAGCAGCACGCCCTTTTCAGCCAGCAGCGCATCGATCGGGTTGGTGGTCGTCATCGGATTGGCTTTCATGTTTCGAAGTCGAATAAGGATATAAAGAAGTCTTTATGTGTAGTCAATGAAATAGCGGCAGCGCGGCCACCAATGCGGAGGCCGGTTTCCGTCCGAGGGATCATCGTTGCCGAAGATCAGACAGTGCCTGTTGAGAACGACATGCCGGCCAGTCTGTGCGCGAAGCCGGACGCCTCGTGCGCATTGATGTCGGCGGCCCGGATCAGATTGTCGAAATGCTGGATCAGCGTCTGGATTGGCTGGGTGGCGTTGAGCACCAGATACATGTCGCCGACATAGATGGCGGCGCGATAGGGGCCGAAGATGGTGTAGGGGATCGAATAGCGCATCCGCCCGTCATAGAGAAACAGCCGGAAGGTCGGGTAGAGGTCGTCGAGCAGCGTCGCCATGTGCAGCAGCTGGGCGCGCCGGTCGGCTTCGGGAAAACGGTCCCAGACACCCAGCCCGCGGGCGAAAATCTCCAGCGTATGGCGCGGCATGCAGACTTCCATGTCGGTTTCCGGCCGCCTGTTGTAGTCGATGCGGTATTGCGTTTCGCCGGCCTGCGCCAGGCGGCTCTTGTTGGTGATGCCCGCTTCGTAGTCGACCAATGCTTCGGTGCGCAGAAGGTCGGGAATGCCGGCCGGCACGTAGCGGATCTTGGTGCCGGCCGCCTCGGCATGCCATTTGGCCAGCAGCGTGCGATCGAAACCGTCCGGTGCCTCTTCGATTTCCAGGCTCTCGCGGATTTCACCGGTGAGGCCCTCGTCCTGGCTGAGGCCGAGTAGCCAGTCGAGCGACACCTTGAACTCGGCGGCGATGTTGAGCAGCGTCTCGGCGCGGGGCAGGCGGGTCGAGGCGCCCGACAGCAGCTGCGACAGCGCCGAGCGGTCGATGCCGACCGCGGTCGCGAAGGCCGACTGGTTGAGGTCGGAGCGTGTCAAGAGTGTTTTCAGGCGTTCGCGGAAGGTCGTCGACAGGTCGCGCTTATCCATATCCGTCCTCCAGGCCAATTGAGGAAAAATTTGCGCCGAAGCCGTTCTGTGCGCGTCTCAGGCGTAAATGAATCCCCAAGTCTGTTTACAATGTATAACATATGCGGTCAAAAATGCGCAATCGCAACAGTTTGTGCACTTTGTCTCGTTGAGTGGAATCATTTCTCCTGACATTATGCTGTCAGGAGCCAATTGGGGTTCCGGCGACTGAGGACAGTGGTCGATAGCATGACGAGCCAGAGCATCAGGCGACACAGCGCACCGGCCATCGAGTGGCCAACCGTGGTTCTCGCTTTCTTTTGTTACGCGGCATGGTTCGCCACCGGTTTCCTGCTCTGGCCCACCTATCCCGTCCTGGCGCTCGCAGTCCTCGCCTTCACAGCCGCATTGCAATCGTCGATCATGCACGAAGTGCTGCACGGTCATCCGACACGCAACGCGCGGGTCAATGAAGCCTTCGTGTTTCTGCCGATCGGTCTGGTCTGGCCGTTTCGCCGCTTCAAGACAATCCATCTGCGTCACCACGCCGACGAGCGGCTTACCGACCCGCTGGACGATCCGGAAAGCTATTATCAGGCGCTCTGGCAGCATGACGAGCTGCCGCCGACGATGAAATTCCTGCTCAAGATCAACAACACCATGGCCGGCCGTTTCGTGCTCGGCCCGTGGCTGTCCTGCGTCGGCTTCTTCATCGACGATGCCAAGCAGGTGATCGCTGGCGACAAGGCGATCCGCAAGGCTTGGCTGTTGCATGCGATCGGCCTTGCCATCGTGCTGCCGATCGTCCAGTTCGGCTTCGGCATCCCGCTGTGGCTTTACATTCTGGTGCCGGTCTGGCTTGGCCAGTCGCTGATCTCGATCCGCACTTTCGCCGAGCATCAATGGTCGGAACATCCGGAAGGCCGCACGGTGATCGTCGAGCGCTCGCCGCTGTCGTTCCTGTTCCTCAACAACAATTTGCACTTCGTCCATCACAAGACACCGACCGTGGCCTGGTACAAGCTGCCCAAGCTGTTTCGTGACCGCCGTGACGAATGGCTGCGGATGAACAATGGCTATGCCTATCCGAACTATTTCGCGCTGATCAAGGCTTACGCCTTCAAGGCAAAAGAGCCGATCGTGCATCCGGTGTTGCGGCGTCAAGCCGAGCCGGGCAGGGCCTTCAAGCCGCGCATCAGGGCGCGCAGCATCAGCGGGCTCGGCAGTGCGCCGGTTCCCGCCGAGCCGCCGAAGGAATAATTCCGGTCTACCCGGAATCCATGTCGGCCAATTCTGATTGAACGCCGCGTTTTCGCGATCCTTTTTCCAGACATGATGATTTGATATCGGCATGAGTGAATTGGTTGCGGCGTTGCCGATGTATGACTGGCCCGAAGTGCGCGATGAAGTCGACGCGCAATGGGTGCTGCTGCGCGACGCGTTTCGGCAAAAGGGCATCGACGCGCCGCAAACCATCGTGCGCCGCAATGGTGATCTGCCGCCGGTGCCGGGCGGTATTCGTGGTGCCGAGGGGAAAATCATCGCTCCCGACCCGGCGACATTGCCGCCGGATGAACTCGATTTCTATAGATTGTGGCTGCATCCGGCGCTGCTGTTCGCGCAGACCTGCTGGGGGCCGATGGAACTTGGCCTGTCCAGGCATGTGCAGGTGATCGGCCAGCCCGGTTACGACGCCTATGAAGGCGGGCAGGGCGAACTCTATTCGAGCGCACTGGTAATGCGGACAGGCGAGGGATCAGAGGTTCGATCGCCGGCGGATGGCAGCCCATTTCTCCCGCTCGATCTGATCCGGGGCAAGCGCTTCACCTTCAACAGCCTCGATTCGATGTCGGGTACCATTGCGCTGACGCGCGACCTGCGAGCGGCCGGCGAAGGCTTGGACATCTTTTCAACGCGCAGCGAAAGCGGAGGCCATCGCGGCTCGATCATCGCCGTCGCGGAGGGCAAGGCCGATATCGCTGCGATCGACTGCGAGAGCTGGGCGCTGGCGCAACAGTTCGAGCCGGCGGCGAAAAAGGTGGCGGTCGTCGGCTGGACCGGGCGGCGCAAAGGCCTGCCTTACATCACCGCCGCAGCGACGCCGGAAAAGACCGTTGGGGCGTTGCGCGAGGCCATTGCCGGGCTAGCCGAGCAGCCTCGTATCCAACGGGTAGGTTGAGAGCTGTTCGTTGCCGGTCTTGGTGATCAGGATCTGTTCCTCGATCTTGACGCCTTCGCGCCGGCCAAGCCGGCCGATATAGCTTTCCACGCACAGCACCATGCCCGGTTCCAACACGCCGTCCGGCGTGTCCGATGTCCAGTCGCTGGCATGCGGTAGCGTCGGATACTCGTCGGCTAGGCCGACGCCGTGATAGAGCACGCCGTATCGCGTCGGGAAGCAGTCTCCCGGTGGCACGGCCGAGCGCTCGACGAGGTCGCGAAACGAGATGCCCGGCTGCATCAGTGCCGTGTTGTGCTCGATCTGATCGGCGGCGATGCGGAACAGGTCGCGCTGTTCATTGGTAGGCTTTGCATCGCCGCAGAGCCATGTGCGCGACAGGTCGGCGCAGAAGCCATAGGGGCCGATCAGGTCGGTGTCGAAGGCGACGAGATCGCCAGCCTCGATCTTGCGCGACGAGCATTCCTGGAACCATGGATTGGTGCGCGGGCCTGACGTCAGCAGTCGCGTCTCGATCCATTCGCCGCCGCGCGCGATGTTGCCGCGGTGCAGTTCCGCCCACAGCTCGTTTTCGGAAATGCCCGGCTGCAGCGCCAGCTCCATCTCGCCCATCGCTGCCTCGCAAGCGACGATGGCGCGGCGCATGGCGAGGATTTCGTCCGACGATTTGATAAGCCGCGCGTTCTCCATCACCGCTTCGCCATTGCCGATGGGAATGCCGAGGCGAGCCAGTTCCTCGACGCCTTCCGGGTTGATGTGATCGACGGCGATGCGGCTGTTGCCGGCACCATGTTCCCTGACCAGATCGGCGATGCCGGCGGCCCAGCGGCGAACTTTCTGCTCCGTCAGCTCGCCGCCATAGAGATACATCCACGATACCGCAGGCCGCACTTCGTCGACGACGCCGGAATGGTCGGACAGGTGCTCGCAGGAAAAATAATCGAACAGCACCACCGGCCCCTCGGTGGCGACAAAGCAATGCCGCGTCGGATTGTGCGCCACCCACAGCTGCATGTTGGTGCTGTCGGTGGCGTAGCGGATGTTGACGGGGTCGTAGAGCAGGGCGCCGGCATAGCCGCGCCGCTTCAACTCGGCGCGGATGCGCTCCAGCCGGTATTGGCGCATCGCCGCCAGGTCGGGAGCGGCAATGCCTGCCGCAGCCCATTCAGCCTCGGCCTGCGCGCCATAGCCCAGCACATGCTGGTTGAGCGAAGCCGCCTTCCGGCGGGAGGCGTCGCGGAGGGCCTCGATCGAGCCTGGCTCGAAGGGCATGATCTTGCGATGGCGGCCAAAGCTGCCCTTCGGCCCCGCGCTGTCCATGGTCGAACCTCAGGTCCGCATCTTCTCGCCGCTCGGATCGAAGGGCGCTTCGACATTGATGCGGGCCGGGCGCCGGTGGCCGAGGATTTCGATCTCGAACAGCCCGGCACTTTCGTCCTCGGCAAGCGCTGCGGGGACGTAGCCCTGCGCCATCGACTTCTGCACATAATGCGCATAGCCGCCCGACGTGACCCAGCCGACCACGCGCCAGTCACCGTCGACGATGCCACGCACGGCGGAAGCGCCTTCGGCAGCCTTGGAGCCGCGTATTTCCTTGCCGCCCTTGTCGAAGCGCGGCGCGCCATAGCCATGCGGCTTTTCCACCGTGCCATAGTCCTTGCTGACCTTGGCCCAGATCGGCTCGTCGCCCATGACATCGGCGTCGGTGGCATCGACGATGAAGGAGACGCGGCGCAGCTTTGGTCCCTCAGCATTTTCCTTGGCGGCGGCCTCGCGGCCGATAAAATCGTTCTTCTCGAGCTTGATGAAGCGGTCCATCGCGCCTTCGAACGGTCCGTAGATCGGCCGCAACTCGCGGAACCAGGTCGGAAAATTCTTTTCGAGGCGCATGGAGAGCAGAGCGCGCATGCCGAAATCGACAAGGCCGAATTCCTCGCCGGCGTCCTTGATCGCTTTGTAAACCAGGCGCTCGTAGGCCGGCGCCATCCAGATTTCATAGCCGAGGTCGCCGGTGTAGGTGATGCGGTTGACCATGCAGGGCGCCCCGCCAACCGCCATCTCGCGGAAATCCATGAAGCGGAAGGCTTTTGTCGAGACGTCTACATCGACCAGTTTCTGTAGCAAGTCCCGCGATTTCGGCCCGGCGATCGACAGGCCGACCAGCGTCTGGTCGAAGCGGTGGATGCGCACCGTTCCGTGCTTCGGCAGGTGCTTCTCGAACCAGCGCATGTGGTACTTCTGCGCCGCCGACGAGCCCCAGATCATGAAGCGGTCTTCTGCCGCCTTGGCGATGGTGAAGTCGCCGATCAGCTTGCCGAATTCGTTGAGCATCGGCGTCAGCACGATGCGGCGGGTCTTCGGCATCCGGTTGGTCATCAGCCGGTTGAGGAAATCCTCGGCCGCGGGTCCCGAGACTTCGTATTTGGCAAAATTGGCGATCTCGGTGACGCCGACGCGTTCACGCGTGGCGCGCACTTCCTCGCCGATCGGTCCAAAATCGTTGGAGCGGTGGAAGGAAACGATGTCCCTGGGCTCCTTGCCCTTTGGTGCGAACCAGAGCGGTGTTTCGAGACCCCATGAGTCGCCCATGACGGCGTTGTTGGCCAGCATTGTGTCGTAGAGCGGCGTGGTCTGTGCGGGACGTGCCGCCGGCAGTTCTTCATTGGGGAAGCGGATGGAGAAGCGGCGCGAATAGTTTTCGCGCACCTTGGCGTTGGTGTAGCGCAGGCCTGCCCATTCGCCGAAGCGGGTGACATCCATGCCCCAGACGTCGAAGCCGGGATCGCCATGCACCATCCAGTTGGACAAAGCGAGGCCAACGCCACCGCCCTGGCTGAAGCCGGCCATGACGGCGCAGGCGCACCAGAAATTGGTCAGGCCCTGCACCGGGCCGACCAGCGGGTTGCCGTCGAGCGCGAAGGTGAAGGGGCCGTTGATGATCTGCTTGATGCCGGCCTTCTCGATGCCGGGGAAATGCTTGAAGCCGATTTCCAGCGATGGCGCGATGCGGTCGAGGTCGGGCGGCAGCAATTCATGGCCGAAATCCCACGGCGTGTTGACCGGCGACCACGGCTTGCAGGCCTTTTCATAGGTGCCGAGCAGGATGCCGTTGCGCTCCTGGCGGGTGTAGATCTCGCCCTTGAAGTCGAGCACGCCGATCATCTCGCGGCCGGTAGACTTGTTAAATTCCTCGACCTCGGGCATCGGCTCGGTCAGGAGATACATGTGCTCCATGGCCAGCACCGGCAGTTCGACGCCGACCATGCGGCCGATCTCGCGTGCCCACAGGCCGCCGCAATTGACGACATGCTCGGCCTTCACCGTGCCTTGTTCGGTGACGACGTTCCAGGTGCCGTCGACCTCTTGCGTCAATTCCACGACGCGGTTGCGCAGCACGATCTCAGCGCCGAGCTTTTTCGCCGCCTTGGAATAGGCGATTGTGGTGCCGGACGGGTCGAGATGGCCTTCGACCGGGTCCCACATGGCGCCGACGAAGTTGGTCTCGTCCATCAGCGGGAACATTGCCTTGGCCTCGGACGGGGTGATCAGCTCTGTGTCCATGCCGAGATAGCGGCCCTTGGCATGGGCAAGGCGCAGGAAATCCATGCGTTCCGGCGTGTCGGCCATCATCACGCCGCCGGTCAAATGCAGCGAGCAGGACTGGCCGGATATTTCCTCGATCTCCTTGTAGAGCTGCACCGTATAGGCCTGCAGCTTGGCGACGTTGGGGTCGCCGTTCAGCGTATGGAAGCCGCCCGCCGCGTGCCAGGACGAGCCGGAGGTGAGCTCAGAGCGCTCGATCAGCATGATGTCGGTCCAGCCGGCCTTGGCCAGGTGGTAGAGAACCGAGCAGCCGACGACGCCGCCGCCGATGACAACCGCTTTTACGTGAGATTTCATCAAGATAGGTCCGTTTTTGAAGAGATTGAATCGGGTGAGTGAGGCGTGAAGACGAAGCGGAGGTCAGGTGCCGTGATGTTCTCGGCCAGCCTGCCATCGAGCGCGGCAAGGATGGTTTCACAAACCGAAGTACGATGCTTCAGGATCTCATGGCTCCAAACACGCAGGATCGAATAGCCCTGGGCACGCATGAAATCGTCGCGGCGGTGATCATAGGAACTGTCGGCGTGTTGATGTCCGTCAATCTCAACAACGAGCCCTTTTTCACGGCAACAGAAGTCCGCGTAGTATGGTCCGATAGAGAACTGTCGCGTGAACTTGTAGCCGCCAAGTTTGCGGGCCTTTAACTCAAGCCAAAGCAGCGCTTCGGCCTGGTTGTCACCTTGCCTGAGTTTTCTGGCTCGCTGGGTAGTGCCCGTTTTGCGACGGCTGCGGGTTTCATGAGCGCCTTCCCCCACTCCGTCGCCGCTTCGCGACGCCACCTCTCCCCCCTCCGGAGGGAGAGGAAGGGTGCCAGCGTGCATAAGCTCGCGCCTTTCCTCTCCCCCGTCGATCGGGGGAGAGGTGTCGAGCGCAGCTCGACGGAGTGGGGGTCGACCGTTCATCAACAACACTGCCGATCAAAAATCGGTCGGCGCGCCGCCTTCGGACCGCCGCTTGGCAACGAAGGCGTTGAGTTCCTCGCGGATGGCCGGGTCCATGTAAGGCTCCTCGTAGGACGCAAGCCGTTCCTTCCAGACCTTGTTGGCCTTTTCGAGCGCCGTCGGCGAGCCGGCTTCCGCCCAGGTCTCGTAATTGCGCCAGTCGGACAGGATCGGCGAGTAGAAGGCGGTCTTGTAGCGGTCCTGCGTGTGCTGGGTGCCGAAGAAATGGCCGCCGGGGCCGACCGACTGGATGGCGTCGAAGCCGAGCGCCTCGTCGGAAAGGTCGAGCGGGGTCAGGAATTCGGCCACCATCTGCACCAGGTCGATGTCCAGGATGGTCTTCTCGTAGGAGCAGCGCAGGCCGCCCTCGAGCCAGCCCGCAGCATGCATCATCAGATTGCCGCCGCCCTGGATAGCGCCCCACAGCGAGAACACGCTTTCATAAGCCGCCTGCGCGTCGACCGTGTTGGCGGCGCAGGTGTTGGAGGTGCGGTAGGGGATGTTGTAGCGGCGGGCAAGCTGGCCGCCGACGAGCTGCGCCTTCATGTATTCCGGCGTGCCGAAGGCCGGTGAGCCGGACTTCATATCGACATTGGAGGTGAAGCCGCCATAGCCGACGGGCGCGCCCTTGCGCACCATCTGGGCGAAGGCGATGCCGGACAGCGCCTCGGCGTTCTGCTGCACCAGCGCGCCGGCGATGGTCACCGGCGCCATGGCACCCGACAGGGTGAACGGCGTCACGACGACGACCTGGCCCTTGCTCGACATCTGGATGATGCCTTCCATCATCGGCACATCGAGTTTCAATGGCGAATTGGTGTTGATGATGGTGAAGACGGATGGTTCCTCCAGCATCTGTTCGTGGCTGATGCCGCGCGCGATCCTGGCGATCTCGATGCCGTCGACATTGCGCTCCTTGCCGAGCGAATAGATGTGGAACACCTTGTCGGTGAGCACGCTGAGATCGCGGATGCATTCGAGGTGGCGGACGGATGGATGGATATCGGTCGGCTCGACCGGGTAGCCGCCTGTGCAGTTCAGGATGTTGTGCATCTGCGCGAGTTTTAAGAAGTTGCGGTAGTCCTGCTGGTTGCCGGGCCGGCGGCCGCGATCGATGTCGGAGCAATTGGGCGCCGACGCCATCATCGAGATGATCACATTGTTGCCGCCGAAGCGGACATTGTGCGCCGGATTGCGGGCATGGATGGTGAACTCCGACGGGCAGTGCGACACCAGTTCGAGGATCATGTCGCTGTCGAAGCGCACCCGCTCGCTGCCTTCGCGCACGTCGGCGCCATGCGCCTTCATGATGCTGCGGGCTTCGTCATGCAGCACGTCGACGCCGATTTCCCTGAGCACGCGCAGGGAGGCGAGGTGGATCGATTCCAGCTCGTCGTCGGAGACCAGCCTGGTCGGCGTCAGCGGGTTCTTCAGCTGGCGAAAAGCCGGCTGCTCGAACGCGGCGGAGCCGCCGGCGCGCTTTCCGGCGCGGCCGCCGCGACGGGCGCGGTCGGTGGTCAATGCCGGTTCCAAGGGTTGTAGGGCGGCGGTCATGATGGTCCTCGTAGGATGCGATAGCGGGCGGCATAATGGACCGGCGGCTGTCCAGCCATTGCGGAGGCGGCGACCACTAGGGCGAGGGAAGCGACATGCCGGAACGGCAGTTGCGCGGCCACGACATCGGCCTGATCCCGCGGCCTCGTTGGCGCAAGCGGATTTCGGCGGCCGGCCCTTCCTTTCCCGGGATCGAACCGATAGCTACTCGGGCTTGCCGGCCTGATGGCTAGCGGTTCATTTGGATAGCAGCATGGTCGCGACCGGCTCGAGCGAAGGCGAAGCGGGAACGCAGTGGGCGGCGCTTGCCGGCGTCACCGCGGCACTTGCCATGTTCGGCGCCGCGCAAGGGCTGAGCTCGCCGCTGTTCACGCTGCTGATGCAGAAACAAGGCATGTCGCCGGCGCTGATCGGCTTGTCGGCGGCGATGATGCCGCTCGGGCTGATCCTTTCGGCTTCCTTCGTGCCGGCGGCGGTACGGCTGGTCGGTGGGCGCAACCTGGCGGTCGGCTGCTCGCTGATCGGCGCGCTCTGCTTCCTGGGCATCGGCTATCTGCAGGATTGGGTGGCGTGGTTCGTCATTCGCTTCATCATCGGCGTGGTCATCAACCCGCTCTACATCCTTGGCGAGGTGTGGGCACTGTCGCTGGCGCCGCCATCGCGGCGCGGCAGGGTGATGGGAGTGTTCAACACGCTGATGGGCGCCGGTTACGCGGCCGGGCCATTCGCGCTGACCCTGCTCGGTACGTCGGGCTGGGCGCCCTTCATGGTCGGCGTCGCCGGTTTCGCGCTCTGCGCGGTGATCCTGCACGCGGTCTCGTCTAAGCTCACCGGTTTCGAGGATGACGACCAGCCTGCCAGCGGCCTTGTCGGCTTTGCCAGGGTGGCGCCTGCGCTGCTGCTTGCCGTGCTTGTCTCGGCGGCGGTTCAGCAGAGCACCTATGCGCTGGTCCCGGTCTTCGGCGCCAGCTATGGCCTGGCGGAAGCCGTTCTGGCCTCGCTGGTGATGGCGCTTTCCCTCGGCAACATCCTGCTGCAGATACCACTCGGCCTTCTGGCGGAGCGTTTTGGCGGCCGCGCCATGATCATCGTCTGCGCGCTGGCAACAACCGTTTGCGCGCTTTTGCTGCCTCTGCTGATCACAACGCCGTCGATCTGGGTCGTGCTGCTGGTGATGGGCGCGGTCGGTTACGGCGTCTACACCATGGCATTGGTCGAACTCGGCAGCCGGTTCAAGGGCTCTGTGCTGGTCGCCGGCAACGCTGCCTTTGCACTGATGTGGGGCGTCGGTGGCATCGTCGGCCCACCCGGTGCCGGCCTGCTCATGCAAGGCATCGGCCCGCTCGGGCTGCCGCTCGTGATCGCCGGCCTCGACGCGGTGCTGGTGATGTTCGCGCTGTATCGGTCGTCCGTGCGCCGAGCTTCCTGACAGGCCCAGCCTCATGACAGGCATTGTCTGGAGCAAACTGTTTTCGCCTGCCAAGGGCTTACCACCACGTTGCTCAATCGCTAATCCTGCAGCCTCGATAGCGGTGCGCACAATGAATTTGGTTGAATCGAACAAGGACGAGACGATGCAATGGGCGGCGATCACCGGTGTGATCGCGACCGTGTCGGTGTTCGCCATCGCGCAAGGGTTGTCCTATCCGCTGCTGAGTTTCATCCTGCAGCGCCAGGGCGTTTCGCCGGCGATGATCGGCCTGTCGGCGGCCATGACGCCGATTGGGTTCATCCTGTCGTCACCATTGATCCCGACGCTGGCGCGGCGGTTCGGGGCAGGGCGCACGGCGCTCACCTGTGCGGCCCTTTCGGCTGTCGTGCTGGCTCTGATCGGCTGGACGCAAAATGTCTATTTGTGGTTTCCCCTGCGCTTCCTGATCGGCGTGGTGACCAATCCGCTCTATGTGCTGAGCGAGATCTGGGTCATCGCGCTGGCGCCGCCGGCCCGGCGAGGGCGCGTCATGGGTGTCTATTCGACGATCATCTCGGCCGGTTTCGCGGCCGGGCCACTGTGCCTGCTTGCAGTCGGCACTGAGGGCTGGCCGCCCTTCCTCGTCGGCATCTCCGCCTTCGTGCTGTGCGGCATCTGCCTGGGCTTGGTGCTGCCGCGTTTGCCCAAGGTCGACGAGGCCGGGCATCAGGTTTCCGTCCTGGGTTTCGTGCCGCTGGCGTGGCTGCTTTTGTTTGCCGTCATAGTCGCCGCCGGCTTCGAACAGGGCGCGCTGGCGTTGCTGCCGGTCTATGGCACCCATCACGGCATCACCGAAACCCGCATGTCGGCGCTGCTGTCGGTGATGATCGCCGGCAACATCGCCATGCAGGTGCCGCTCGGCCTTTTGGCGGAAAGGCTTTCCGCGCGCCTGGTGCGGCTCGCCTGCGTCGCGATCACGGTGCTCGGCTGCGTCCTGCTTCCGCTTCTCATCGAGTCGCCGCTCATCTGGCCAATGGTCTTTATCTGGGGCGCGGTTTCCTACGGCATCTACACGATGTCGATCATCGAGCTCGGCGAACGCTTCACCGGCTCCGCACTGGTTGCCGGTAATGCGGCCTTTTCCTTGATGTGGGGCGTCGGCGGCATCGCCGTGCCGCCGCTGGCGGGCGGCGCAATGGATATTCTGGGTGCCGGCGGGCTGCCGATCACACTCGGCCTGATGTGCGTGGCGCTGGCGGCTGCGAGCGTCGTTGGCCGGCGGAAAGCTTCAATTGTCGGTTGAACATATTGAATATCGAACACCTTATATCGATGTTGGGAGTGCCAAAGGCGACACGTTTATCGGAGACCTCATGACCAAGCCTGCCACCCAGACGCCGAATTCCGCCCCCACCACCGACGATCCCTTCCTCTGGCTGGAGGACAGGACGGCCAAGCAGTCATTGGACTGGGTGCATCGTCAGAACGAGATCACAGTTGGCGAATTGCAGAGTGATCCGTCCTATCAGGCGTCGTTCCAGACAGCGCTCGACCTGATGACGGCCGAGGACAACATCGCGGTCGGCGCGGCAACAGCCGGTCATGTCTACAATTTCTGGCAGGACAAGACTAATGTGCTCGGCCTCTGGCGCCGCACGACCGTCGCTTCCTACAAGACCGAGAAGCCGGAATGGGAAACGATCATCGACTTCGACCAGCTTGCGGCGAAGGAGGGGATAAAATGGGTTTTTGGCGGCGCAAGCCGACTCTATCCAGACTTCAATCTCTGCCTTGTCTCAATGTCGCCCGATGGCGGCGACGCCAGCGAGATGCGCGAATTCGACATCGCGGCGAAGTCGTTTGTCGAGGGCGGGTTTCGTGCACCCGCTTCCAAGTCGGGTTTCAGCTGGCTGGATAAGGACACCGTCATCGTTTCGGCCGCTTTCGACGAGGCCGACAAGACCGAGTCCGGCTATCCGCGTGTCATCAAGCTGTGGAGGCGCGGCTCCAAGCTGGAAGACGCGACGCCGATTTTCGAGGCTCAGAAAGAGGACCTCGCTGTGGGCGCAGCCGTCGAGTTCGACGGCGACAGGCGCTATCTGGTCCTGGCCCGGACGCTCAATTTCTTTGCCTCGCACATCTTCCTGCGGCTGTCGTCCGGCGAGAACAGACGTCTGCCGCTGCCTGATGACATGACCGACACTGCGATCTTCAGGGATCAGCTCGTCTTCGGCGTGCGCAGCCCGTGGACCGCGCCGGACGGCACATTGTGCAAGCCCGACGGCCTCTATTCGCTGGACCTGGCGCGCTGGGTCGAGACCGGCGCGCTCGGACCTGTCGAAACCTTGTTCGAGCCGGCATATCGCGTGTCCATCGCCGGCATTGCCCGTACGCGGGACCGGCTGTTCATCAGCCTGATGGACAATGTGCGCGGCAAGGTCGTCGTCTGCGAGCGCAGGGATGGCAGATGGTCGCTGAAACCGGTCGCGCTGCCCGAAAACGGCAATGTCGGCATCAGCCACGCCGAGCATTTCGGCTCGACCGTTTCCTTCTCCTTCACCGATTTCCTGACCCCGAGCTCGATCATCTGGTCGGACGACAATGGCGAGACGCTCGCAACCGTGAAGTCGCAGCCGGCGCGTTTCGATGCTGCGCCGCTGATCTCGGAACAGTTCGAGGCACGCTCCAAGGACGGGACGATGATCCCTTATTTCGTCGTCAGGCGGCGCGACCAGAAGGGCCCGGTGCCGACGCTGCTTTACGGCTATGGCGGTTTCGAAGTGCCGCTGCTGCCCGGCTATGCCGGCGTGCGCGGCAGGCTATGGCTGGAAAAGGGCAATGCCTATGTGCAGGCCTGCATCCGCGGCGGCGGCGAGTTCGGCCCGGCCTGGCATCAAGCGGCGCTCAAGGGCAATCGCCAAAACGGATTCGATGATTTCGCAGCGGTCGCGCAGGACGTCGTCAAGCGCGGCATCGCGACAGCAAGCTCACTCGGCATCCAGGGTGGTTCGAATGGCGGCTTGCTGACCGGCGTTTCCTTGACGCAGCATCCCGAACTTTTCGGCGCCGTCATCATCGAGGTGCCGCTGCTCGACATGCTGCATTACGTCGAATTGCCGCCTGGCGCCTCGTGGATGGCCGAATATGGCGATCCGTCGAAACCCGAAGACGCGAAGTGGCTTTCAGCCTACTCGCCCTACCAGCATGTCGACGCCGCTGCCGCCTATCCGCCGGTGCTGCTCACCACATCGACCGCTGACGATCGGGTCCATCCCGGCCATGCGCGCAAGATGGCCGCCCGCCTGCAGGAAGCCGGCCATGCCAGGACGCTGTTCTTCGAGGAGACCGAGGGCGGTCATGGCGGGCGTGGCGACCGCCGGCCGCAGGCGGCGCAGACGGCGATGAAATATGTCTTCCTGCAGAGGGCGCTGGGCGGGACGGCATAACCGGCAGACCAAGCGTTGCCGGCGCAAAGGGTGGTTCACCTCGACCATCCTTTGCTCTAAGGTGCCAGCCATGGCTCTCGTCAGGATGTTGGTTGACGCATTTGAGGCTCGCGCGCTGCGGGTGGCGGTGACACCGTCACCGCGTACGCTGCGCGCCGAGCTTTTGCGGCTGTGTGCCCGCATCGGCTATTCGCCACCTCTGTGCCTCTGAAGCATTCGCCCCGGCTTGCCGGATAGAATCCAGAGGGAAGATCAGACATGACCTATCAGAATTATTCGCTGAAGCAGCTTCAGCAGATCGACGCCGCGTATCATCTGCATCCGTTCACCGACCACAAGGAAATGCGCGGGGCCGGGTCGCGCATCATCACCCATGCCAACGGCCCTTTCATCTACGATTCCGAGGGGGCTGAAATCCTCGACGGCATGGCCGGGCTGTGGTGCGTCAACATCGGCTATGGCCGCGACGAGCTGGCCGAGGCCGCCTATGCCCAGATGAAGGAGCTGCCTTATTACAACTCCTTCTTCAAATGCTCGACGCCGACGCCAGTGCTGCTGTCCAAGAAGCTGGCGGAGATCGCGCCGAAGCACGTCAACCAGGTGTTTTATGGTTCGTCGGGCTCGGAGGCCAACGACACGGCACTGCGTCTCGTGCGCCACTATTGGGTGCTGGAAGGCCAGCCGGAGAAGAACCGCATCATCTCGCGCAAGATGGCCTATCACGGCTCGACCGTTGCCGGCACCTCGCTCGGCGGCATGGATGGTATGCACAAGCAGCTCAACGGGGCGGTGCCCAACATCGTCCATGTGATGATGCCCTACGCCTATGAACTGGCGCTGCCTGGCGAGAGCGATCATGATTTCGGCCTGCGCGCGGCCGGGGCTGTCGAGGAGGCGATCCTCGAAGCCGGCGCCGACAAGGTTGCCGCGTTTATCGGCGAGCCGGTCATGGGGGCGGGCGGCGTGAAGATACCGCCGGCTAGCTACTGGCCGGAAGTGCAGCGCATCTGCCGCAAATACAATGTCCTGCTGATGCTGGACGAGGTCATCACCGGCTATGGCCGCACCGGCGAATGGTTCGCCGCCCAGACGCTGGGCATCGAGCCCGACACGATCACCACCGCCAAAGCGCTGACATCGGGCTACCAACCGCTGTCGGCGTTGCTGGTCGGCGACCGCATCGCCTCGACGCTGGTCGAGAAGGGCGGCGAGTTCAACCATGGCTACACCTATTCCGGGCACCCGGTGGCCTGCGCCGTGGCGCTGAAGAACCTCGAGATCATCGAGCGCGAAGGGCTAGTCGACCGCGTCCGGAACGACACCGGCCCTTACCTCGCCAAGGCGTTGCAGGAGCGCATTGCCGGACATGATCTGGTCGGCGAGGTGCGTTCGATCGGACTGATGGGCGCGATCGAGATCGTCAAGGACAAGGCGACCAAGGAGCGGTTCCTTCCGGCTGGAGGTGCGGCGGTAACCGTGCGGGATCATGCCATCGCGAATGGCATGATGCTGCGCGCCACCGGCGACACGATGATCCTGTCGCCGCCGCTGATCTGGACCCGTGATACGATCGATATGGCCTGCGACCGCATCTCGAAGGCGCTGGATCTGGCGCAAGCCGATCTTCGCAAGCGGTAGAACTCGACCCCAAGGCTGAGCGCTCCTCGGCGGGAGCGCCCAGCCTTGAGACCATGCTGAAGCGGGGGAGGGAACGAATTCCATCACAAGCGCGTAGTGTGTGGGGCAGCGGCTGATTCGGCCGCGACAAGGGGTTTGTTTCCATGAGAAAGACCGGCAAGAGCCGACGGACGCAAGAAGCGGCCAGCATCGGCGGCGACCTGATGCTGGCGCCGCTGGTGGCGATGATGCGGCTGCCGTTGATGGCCATGGATCGCGGGAGCAGCCAGCCATGGAGCACGGAGACCGCGCGTGCGGTCAACGAGAAGACCGCCGCTATGGCCGAAGGCGCGTTTGCGGCACAAATGTCTTTCCTGCAATCGGCATCGCGGTTCTGGCCGGAAGTCTTTTCCGGCCGCACGCCATCGCTGTTCAACGGTGTCGCGGCGGAGCGCTCGATCAGCGCCGCGCTGAAGCCGGCAAGCCGTGCCGTGAAAGCGAATTTTCGGCGGCTGTCCAACAAGACCTGACCGAGGTTGCAGAACTTTGATTTTGCGCATCGAGGAGCGCATGCGCTAGAATCAGTCGGTACGTTACCGATGGGGGATACGATGGCCGGACAACCGCTCAACCAGCCGGCTGAAATTCCAGCCGAACTCGACCGCTGGAACTGGGGCGCCTTCTTCCTCAACTGGATCTGGGGTATCGGCAACAGCACCTTCATCGCGCTGCTGGCGCTGATCCCGGTCGTCAACATCGTCATGATCATCGTGCTGGGCGCGCGCGGCAGCCGCTGGGCGTGGCGGAACCGCGCCTGGCGTGATGCGGAACAGTTCCGCAAGACGCAGCGCAATTGGGCAATCGCCGGCCTTGCCGTCTGGGTGGTCGGGATCGGCGGCTGCGCGACAATGGTGGGCAGCATTCCCTACGTCCTGAAAGGCAGCGATGCCTATCATATGACGATGGAAAGACTTCGCGCCGACGACCGCGTCAAGGCGGCGTTGGGTGATGATTTGACCGACAGTTTCTGGGTCGGCGGCCATCTCAACGTCAATGCGAATGGGACCGGCGACGCCCAGTTCGGCATTCCGCTCCACGGCGCCAAGGGCAAAGGCACGGCATATTCGACCGCTGTCCGGACAGCCGGCACATGGAGCCTGCGCCTGCTGGTCGTCAGGGTCGAGGGAGCCGATGCACCGATCGTGCTGATCAACGAAGATCACGTCCCGATCCCGAATGCGGCAATCGGAATATAGCAGGGCAAAACGCAAGATCGCAGCCTAGACGCGGGTGCGGCAGCTGACTGTTCGGCCGACTTTGTGGCCCAACAGTCGGGTGACCACTGCTGCGTTCCAGACAAGGAAATATGCTGAAAAACCGGATGCTGTCTGACAGTATGCGCGTACGTCCAGGTGGGCTGGTGGCAATTTCAGACAAGGGCACGCGCATATGGTGAGTTCCTTTCGTGCGGTCGTGATCGGTGGCGGCTGTGTGGGTGCCGGCATTCTCTACGGCTTGGCAAAGCGCGGCTGGACCGATGTGGCATTGCTGGAGCGAACACAGCTTACGGCCGGGTCGACATGGCATGCCGCGGGGCTCATCCCCTCTTACGCGCGCAGCCGCAATGTCGGCCGCATGATCGCCAGGTCGATCGAGATCTATGAAGGTCTGGAGGCGGAGACGGGCCAGAACGTCGGCTGGCACAAATGCGGGCAACTGCGCATTGCCAACACGCGCGACAGGCTGGACGAGTACAGAAGCTATATGGACGTTGCCGAGGTCCAGGGTGTGCGGGCCCGGATCGTATCGCCCGCTGAGGCGCGAGAGATCTGGCCGCTGCTCGACAACAACAGCATGCTGGGCGCCCTCTATCATCCCGATGACGGCCACATTGCACCCGCCGATGTCACCCAGGCGATGGCCAAGGGAGCACGCGACCTCGGCGCGAAGATCCATCTTGATACCGAGGTCGTGGGTTTCGAGCGCATGCCGAGCGGCGAGTGGAGGGTCAAGACCTCACGCGGTGACATCGTCTGTGAACACGTCATTCTTGCAACCGGCAATTACGCACGCCAGACAGGCGCCATGCTGGGCCTGGACATTCCCGCGATCCCGATCCTGCATCAGTACTGGATCACCGAGGCGGTTCCCGAAATTGTGGAACGCAAACGGCTTGGTCTTCCGGAGATGCCCATCCTCAGGGACGAGGGTTACGAGGGTTATCTGCGCGAAGAGGGGGACGGGCTGATGTTCGGTCCCTATGAGCGCACCGAACAGCTCAAGCTGTTCGCCGAAAACGGCGTCCCGGAATGGTTCGGCGCCGATCTGCTCGATGAAGACTTCGACGCCGTCTCCTGGAACTGGGAGCGCGCGACCGAACTGGTCCCCGCGCTCGGACGCGCTGGCATCAAGCGGAATGTGCGAGGACCTTTCCAGATGACGGCCGATGAGTTGCCGCTGATGGGGCAGGCGTGGGGCCTGGAGAATGTCTGGCTCGCCGAAGGGGTGCCTGGGGGCATCCTTTGGGGCGGTGCGATTGGCTATTACCTCTCCGAACGGATCGTCGAGGGCGGCAACAGCATCGACACGGCGGAGCTGGATCCCCGCAGGTTCGGCCAGTATGCCAACAAGAACTGGACCCGGGCAAAGGTCCGGGAGGCCTGGGGCACCCACGCCGCGCAGCACTATCCAGGCCAGGACATGCCGGCGGCGCGACCGCAGAAAACGGCCCCTTCCTATGACCGTCTAAGCCAGCTTGGCGCGGTATGGGATGTGTTGAACGGCTGGGAGATGCCGAGCTGGTTTGCGCCTGCCGGTGTCGAAGCGCGCAATGTCTACAGCTGGCGCTGGACCGCCAAAGGGAACCACGTCGCCGCAGAGGTCCAGGCTGTCCGCCAGGCCGCAGGGCTGGTCGAGATGACCCCCATGACCAAGCTCGAGGTCAGCGGTCCGGGCGCAAGGGACTGGCTCGACGGAATCCTGGCCAACAGACTGCCGCGTCCCGGTCGTGTCGCTCTTGCCCATCACCTGACGCCGACCGGCGGCGTGCAGGCCGAGTATGTGGTGGCGCGGCTGCAGAGCGACCTGTTCTACCTCATATCGACGCCGCGCGCCGAGCGCTGGAACCTTGACGATCTCGGCCGGCTGTTGCCGAAGGACGGCAGCGTGCATCTGCGCAACGTCACGGAGGATCGCGGCAGCTTCACGTTGGTTGGGCCGAAGGCGCGCGACATATTGCAGCCGCTGACGGAGATCGACCTCTCCAACGAGGCCTTCCCTTGGTTCAGCGTGCAATCCGGCACCGTCGGCATGGCCAGCGACGTGCGGCTGCTGCGCGTCAACTACTCCGGCGAACTGGGATGGGAACTCTATCATCCGCTCTGCTATCAGCGGCATTTGCTGGATGCGCTCCTGGCATCGGGAGAGGCACACGGGCTGAAGCTGGTCGGACTTCAAGCGCTGGAATCGCTTCGTCTCGATAAATCTTACCGCGCTATGTATCGCGACATGAACCCCGAATTGTCAGCCTGGGAAAGCGGCCTCGACCGATTCATCAGCCTCGACAAAGGGGACTTCATCGGCCGCGCGGCACTGGTCGCAAAACAGCAGCAGGTGACACGCCGGATCGCCACGCTGTCGATCGATACGGATGGCGCGAGCGCGTTCGCCTTCGAGTGCGTTTACCGCGAAGGCGCGCTCGTCGGTCACGTCACTTCGGCAGGCTACTCCTACACTTTTGGTCATGACGTAGCGCTCGCGCTGCTGCCGCTGGATCTTGGATTGCCCGGTACCGAGCTCGAGGTTTCGATCCTCGGCGAGCGCTGCGCGGCCAAGGTGATCGCCGACTCGCCCTATGATCCGGAAGGCGCCCGTGGGCGCATGTGAGCCATCCCGGCGCACAGTTTCCGGGTTTATCGATGTCTCAAAGCGCGCTGCAGGGCAAAACGCAAAAACCGCGCTCCATCGGGAACGCGGCTTTGCCAGATACGCATGGCGCTTCGCTACGCAAACACTTTGCGAAACTTATAGCACTTGTCGAAACTTACGGGCTCCGGTACGCGAGACCTGATCCGGAGCGCCGGGCGGATGAGATATGTCCGCCTCGCAGTCCGTTTTATAGGGACATCGTTACCGCGGAGTTATCGAGAGCTTAAGCAAATCTAAATTTGCATTTTTTCCACCGAAGGAAATCGGAAAACCCGCCAAATCTGTGGGTTACGCTGGGTTACCCCTGAGAAAATTAATTATGCCGGAGAAATCGACGCCGCCATGTCCCTGCGCGTTGAACAAGGCATAGAGCTGGGCTGCTTCGGCACCGAGCGGCGTTACAGCACCCGCACCTTGCGCGGCTTCCTGGGACAATTTCAGGTCTTTCAGCATCAAGGCGGCTGCAAATCCTGGGTGGTAGTCCCTGTTTGCGGGCGAAGTCGGCACCGGCCCGGGCACCGGGCAGTAGGTGGTCAAGGACCAGCACTGGCCGGAGGAGGTCGAGGCGACGTCGAACAGCGCCTGATGCGACAGGCCGAGTTTTTCGGCCAGGACGAAGGCTTCGGCGACACCGATCATCGAAATGCCGAGGATCATGTTGTTGCAGATCTTTGCCGCCTGGCCGGCGCCGTCGCCGCCGCAATGGACGATGCGGCCGGCCATCGCCTTCAGGATCGGCTCGCCAGTTGCAAAGGCGTCATCGGAGCCTCCGGCCATGAAGGTCAGCGTGCCGGCTGCGGCACCGCCGGTGCCGCCTGAGACCGGTGCATCGATCGACAGCAGGCCGTGTCTGGCGGCAATGGCGTGCGCCTTACGCGCCGATTCGACATCGATGGTCGAGGAATCGATGAATAGTGCGCCCTTTTTCGCCTTGGGCGCTATGTCCTCATAGACCGACAGCACATGCTTGCCCGCAGGCAGCATGGTGATCACCATTTCGGCATCCTTCACCGCGGCCAAGGCATTCGCCATGATCGTCACGCCATGTTCTTTGGCGACGGTGAGGTTCTCCAGCATGAGGTCGAAACCGTTCACCGTATGCCCCGCCTTGACCAGATTGGCGGCCATCGGATTGCCCATGTTCCCGAGGCCGATGAAGGCGATCGTCGTCATTGTCTCTCTCCCGATTTTTGTAACGTCAGCGGCCGATCAGCGCTCGCGCGATGATAACGCGCATGATCTCGTTGGTGCCTTCGAGGATCTGGTGCACGCGCAGGTCCCGCACCAGTTTCTCGATGCCGTAGTCGTGCAGGTAGCCGTAGCCGCCGAGCAGCTGCAGCGCATCGTTGGCGACATTGAAGCCGGTGTCGGTGACGAAGCGCTTGGCCATCGCCGACCATTTGCCGGCATCCGGCGCCTTGCGGTCGAGTTTCGAGGCGGCGGCATAAAGGAAAATACGCGCCGCCTGCAGCTCGGTCTCCATGTCGGCCAGCCTGAATTGCAGCGCCTGGAACTGGTTGATCTTCGAGCCGAAGGCCTTGCGCTCGGCGGTGTAGGAAAGCGCCTTGTCGAGCGCCGACTGCGCGCCGCCCAGCGAACAGGCGGCGATGTTCAGCCGGCCGCCGTCGAGCCCGGCCATGGCAATTCCGAAGCCCGCGCCTTCGCCGGACAAAAGGTTCTCCGCCGGCACTTTGCAATCCTCGAAGATGACCTGGCGGGTGGACTGCATGTGCCAGCCCATCTTGTGCTCGTTGGCGCCGAAGGAAAGACCTGGCGCGTCTTTCGGCACGATGATGGTGGAAATGCCTTTCGGCCCATCGGCGCCGGTGCGCACCATGACGGCGTAGACATCGCTGTCGCCGGCACCGGAGATGAACTGCTTGGTGCCGTTGAGGACATAGTCGTCGCCGCTCTTCACCGCACGCGTTTTCAGCGCCGCGGCGTCGGAGCCGGAGCCGGGCTCGGTCAGGCAGTAGCTCGCCAGCCATTCCATCGACGTGAGCTTCGGCAGGAAGCGCTGGCGCTGTTCGTCATTGCCGAAACGGTCGATCATTGAGGCCACCATGTTGTGGATCGAGATGAAGGACGAAAAGGCCGGATCGGCATGCGACAGCGCCTCGAAGATCAGCACGGCGTCGAGCCGGCCAAGTGCCGAGCCACCGACATCGTCGCTGACATAGATGCCGCCGAGGCCGAGCGGCCCGGTCTCGCGGATCACGTCGGCCGGGAAATGCTTGTTGCGGTCCCAATCGAGCGCATTCGGCGCGACTCGGTCGGCGGCGAAGGCCTGCGCCATCTCCTGGATGGCGCGCTGCTCCTCGTTGAGTTCGAATTGGCTGGTGCTCGCATCGACCGCGGCGTCCATGGCGTGCTCCCTGTGTGCTGGCCAGCTAGCTCGCTGGCCTGTCGTTTTTGGCTTTGCGCGCGCACCAATCTAGACCAATGATGCCGCCGCGCAACCCGACGCTCTGCGGAGCGGCTGTGCATCAATGCATGTCCGGAGCAAGATGTGACGACAAAATTCGATGAACTGCTGGGCCGGCTCCACGCATACCTTGCGTCCGTGGATCACGCCCTGGTGCGCGATGCCGTGACGCGGATCAGCTGGGACATGCCGGCTCGCACGCTGGAGCCGCATCCGCTCGCCTGCCTGCGCCATCTCGATCGCGCCGCCGAACTGGCGCTGCCAGATGCCAAGCCTCTGGTGCAACTGCTTGCCGAACGGCGCAACGATTTCCGCTGGGGGCAGACCTATGGCGAGGCGGATTTCGGAAAAGAGTTCATCGACAATTACGGCTGGCTGGAAGTGTTCGGCACGCGAGGCCACTTCGCCAATGACGAGACCGCCGCCGGCCTGCTGATCCTTGGGCCGGATATCGTCTATCCCGACCACCATCATGTTGCGGAGGAAATCTACATTCCGCTGACCGGCGGTACCGAATGGCGCATGGGCGAAAGCGGCTTTTGCATGCGTACGGCCGGCGAGGTCGTTCACCACGCTTCCAACGTCAATCACGCCATGCACACCAGCAAGGAGCCGTTGCTGGCGCTGTACATCTGGCGCGGCGGGCCGCTGGCGCAGAAATCCGACATTGCCGGAACCGTGGCGCAGGGCAGGGGCTGATGGCCAAAGCGATCATGCTGCAAGGCACGGGTTCCGATGTCGGCAAGACAGTGCTGGTCGCCGGCCTGTGCCGTGCGGCAAAGAAGCGTGGGTTGAAGGTGCGGCCGTTTAAGCCGCAGAACATGTCGAACAATGCCGCCGTCGCCGACATTCCGGGCGACGACAATGCCGGCGGCGGTGAAATCGGCCGCGCGCAATGGCTGCAGGCGATCGCTTGCGGCGTGGCGCCATCGGTCCACATGAACCCGGTTCTGCTGAAGCCGCAGACCGATGTCGGCGCGCAGGTCATCGTGCAGGGCAAAATGTTCGGCGAAGCGCGGGCGCGCGACTACCAGGCGATGAAGGGCCGGCTGATGGATGCCGTGCTGGACTCCTGGGGCAAGGTCGGCGAGGGCGCCGATCTGGTCATCGTCGAGGGCGCCGGCTCGCCGGCTGAGATCAACCTTCGCAGCCGCGACATCGCCAATATGGGCTTTGCCACGCGCGCCGATGTGCCCGTGGTGCTGGTCGGCGACATCGATCGCGGCGGCGTCATCGCGTCCGTGGCCGGCACGCATCTGATCCTGCCAGAGGAGGACCGGCGCATGATCGTCGGCTACCTCATCAACAAGTTCCGCGGCGACGTTTCGCTGTTCGACGACGGCATAAGGTCGATCGAGACATTCACGGGATGGCGCTGTTTCGGTGTCGTTCCGTGGCTGAAGGCGGCGGCACGCCTGCCTTCGGAAGATTCGGTGGTGCTGGAACGGCTGGCGTCCGGCGAAGCGCGCGCGCTGAAGGTGGCGGTGCCGATGCTTGGCCGCATCGCCAATTTCGACGATCTTGACCCGCTCAAGGCCGAGCCGCAGGTCGAGGTGGTG
>NZ_RZQL01000110.1 GCF_003997935.1 Mesorhizobium sp. M7A.F.Ca.US.006.01.1.1 | reverse complement strand
GCTTCCAGGTGCCGTCGAGGGCTGCCTGGACCCGGCTGATGTAGTAGGGACCCCATTCGTCGGTAAGTGAGGTCAGCTGCGCGTTCGGCGCGAACTTGATCATGTCGGAGGACTGGCCGAAGCCTTTCAGCTTGCGCTCCTCAGCCACCTGCAGGGCAGCGGTCGAATCGGTGTGCTGGACGATAATGTCGGCACCCTGGTCGAACAGCGCCTTGGCGGCGTCGGCTTCCTTGCCCGGATCGAACCAGGAGTTCACCCAGACGATCTTGGCCTTGAAGTTCGGGTTGATCGACTGTGCGCCGAGCATGAAGGAGTTGATGCCCATCACCACTTCGGGGATCGGGAAGGAGACGATGTAGCCGGCAACGCCTGCCTTCGATTCCTTGGCGGCGATCTGGCCGAGCACATAGCGGCCTTCATAGAAACGCGCATTGTAGATGCCGAGATTGTCAGCGGTCTTATAACCGGTGGCGTGCTCGAACATCACCTTCGGGAATTTCTTGGCGACCTTCACTTCCGGGTCCATGAAGCCGAAGGAGGTGCCGAAGATGATCTTGCAGCCTTCGCGTGCCAGGCGCTCGAAAGCACGGTCGGCATCGGGGCCTTCCGAGACGTTTTCGAGATAGGCGGTCTCGACCTTGTCACCGAGCGCTTTCTCCACTTCGAGACGGCCCTGGTCGTGCTGGTAGGAATAGCCGAAGTCGCCAATCGGGCCGGTGTAGACCCAGCATGCCTTCAGCTTGTCCGCGGCCTGCGCCGTCGCTGCCAGCGACATGGCGGCGGTCGTGGTCATCAGGGCAATAAGCAGTTTTTTCATTGTGTTACCTCTCTGAGTTAGCCTTGAGCTTCCCGTTTGTTTTTTTGTTATCAACGATCCGGAACGAATGGCTGCCCCAAGGAAGCCGGCGTGTTCATCATCGTCAGACGCTTGTTGCGCGAGATTAGAACGAGAACCACGACGGTTGCCAGATAGGGCAGCGAAGAAAGGAACTGTGAAGGCACTGGAATGCCAAAAGCCTGTGCATGAAGCTGGCCGATCCACACCGCGCCGAAGATGTAGGCGCCGGCCAGCACCCGCCATGGCCGCCAGGAGGCGAACACCACCAGCGCCAGCGCGATCCAGCCGCGGCCGGCGCTCATGTTCTCCACCCATTGCGGCGTGTAGACCAGCGAGAGATGGCCGCCGGCGAGACCGGCACAGGCGCCGCCGAAGATGACCGCGAGGTAGCGATAGCGGATCACCTTGATGCCAAGCGCATGCGCCGAGGTGTGGCTGTCGCCGATCGAACGCAGCGTCAATCCGGTCCGGGTCTTGAACAGGAACCACATGACGGCAGCGGTGAGCGCGATCGAGATGTAGAAGATCGGATCCTGCCCGAACAGCAGCCTGCCGACCACAGGGATTTCCGTCAGGCCGGGAATGTAGAGGTTGGGCAGCCTTTCGCCGGGTTGGCCGACAAAGCTGGTGCCCATCATGCCGGACAGGCCGAGGCCGAGCAGCGTCAGCGACAGGCCGGTCGCCACCTGATTGGTGGCCAGCGACAGCGTCATGACGGCAAACAGCAGCGAGAACACCGCGCCCATGGCGATGGCCGCCAAGAGGCCGATCCAAGGCGAACCGGTGAGATAGGTCGCGCCGAAGCCGCCGACGGCGCCCATGATCATCATGCCTTCGACGCCGAGATTGAGCACGCCGGAGCGCTCGACCACCAGCTCGCCGATTGCCGCGATCAGCAGCGGCGTTGCCGCGGTGGCGATGGTCAGAAGGATGTTTACGGTGATGTCCATCAGCGGGCTTCCTTCAGCTTCGGCGCGGTTTCGAGTTTAGCCACGCCTTCCGGTTTGGTCAGCGCCAGGCCGATCACGCGGATGCGGTAGTGGATGAGCGTGTCGCAGCCGAGCACGAAGAACAAAAGCATGCCCTGGAACACCCGCGCCACCTTGTCGGAGATGCCGAGCGCGCTCTGCACCGCTTCGCCGCCGAGATAGGTCAGCGCCAGCACCAGACCGGCGGCAACGATGCCAAGCGGATTGAGGCGGCCAAGGAAGGCCACGATGATGGCGGTGAAGCCGTAGCCGGGCGAGATGACGGGCTGCAGCTGGCCGATGGCGCCGGAGACCTCCGAGATGCCGGCAAGACCCGCCAGCGCACCCGACAGCAGGAAAGCAAAAAAGACCATGCGGTTGAGGCCAAAGCCGGCGAAACGCCCTGCCCGCGGACTTGAGCCCAGAACGCGCACCTCAAAACCTTTCAGCATGCGGCTCATCAGGATCCAGACCAGCACCGCGGCGACCAGCGCGAAGACAAAACCCCAATTCGCCCGTCCGGCATCCGGCATCAGTTCCGGCAATACGGCCGAATCGTTGAACTGGATGGTTTGCGGGAAGCCATGGCCCTGCGGATCGCGCCAAGGGCCGCGCACCAACCAATCAAGGAAAAGCTGCGCGACATAGACCAGCATCAGGCTGGTCAGGATCTCGTTGGTGCCGAAGCGCGTCTTGAGCAGAGCCGGGATCGCGGCATAGGCCGCACCTCCGACCATGCCCAGCAACAGCATCAGCGGCAGCACCAGCGGGCCTTCGAACTGCGGAAACAGCACCGGAACCATCGAGCCAACGATGCCGCCGAGGATGAACTGGCCTTCGGCGCCGATGTTCCAGATGTTGGCCTTGTAGCAAACAGAGAGGCCGACAGCGATCAGGATGAGCGGCGCGGCCTTGATCGCCAGCTCATGCAACTGCCAGACCTGGCTGATCGGCTCGATGAAATAGATATTGAACGCGGTCAGCGGATTGACGCCGAGCAGCGCGAACATGACGGCGCCGGCAATGATGGTCAGCGCAAAGGCAATGAACGGCGACAGGGCCGAAAACAGCATGGAACGCTGCGGGCGTTTGACGAGTTCGAGGCGCATCATGCCGTCTCCAGCGTGTGTTCGGCGTGGCCTGGTTCGGCGCCGCCCATCAGCAAGCCGACCTTCTCGAAGGTGGCTTCAGCGATCGGCATCGGTCTCGACAGCTCGCCATTGTGCATGACCGCGATCGCATCCGATATCTCGAACAGCTCGTCGAGATCCTGGCTGATCACCAGCACCGCCGATCCGCTGCGCGACAACTCGATCAAGGCCTGGCGGATGTGAGCGGCGGCGCCCGCGTCCACGCCCCAGGTCGGCTGGTTGACCACCATGACGCTTGGCCGTCGGTCGAGTTCGCGGCCGACGATGAATTTCTGCAGATTGCCACCCGAAAGCGCCGCGGCCTCCGGATCCGGCGCA
The DNA here is from genome assembly GCF_003997935.1 of Mesorhizobium sp. M7A.F.Ca.US.006.01.1.1. GTDB lineage: Bacteria > Pseudomonadota > Alphaproteobacteria > Rhizobiales > Rhizobiaceae > Mesorhizobium. The sequence continues at coordinate 19,293 of NZ_RZQL01000110.1, read as the reverse complement.
CTCTTGCGCACATCCATCGCCTGGATGATGCGTTGGGACGCGGCCTGGATGGCGGCGCTCTTGACCATTCCGCCGGAACCGACGAACGCCTTGCCGTCGGTGGCATGGCGCGACAGCAGCAGGTTTTCGGAAAGCTTCATGCGCGGTGCGGCACCGTGGCCGAGGCGCTCTTCTGGCACGAAGGCAGCGCCCAGCAGGCGGCGTCCGGTAATGGTGAGGCCTCCGGCGTCCTTGCCACGAATGCGCACCGAGGCGGCATCCTGCTGCAGCACTTCGCCTGAAACGGATTCGAAGAACTCTCCCTGGCCGTTGCCGGCGACCCCGGCGATGCCGATCACCTCACCGGCGCGGACGTTCAGGCTGATGCCCTTGAGCGGTATCGAGAACGGTGTTGCCGGTTTGCGGCTGAGATTGCGGATTTCGAGCATCGGCTGCGCCTTGTCGATGCCCTCGACCGGCGCGCGCACCACGGCCTGCACCTCGTTGCCGACCATCATGCGGGCCAGCGAAGAGGCTGTTTCCTCACGCGGATTGCAGTGGCCGACGACCTTGCCGTGGCGCAGCACGGTGGCGCGATCGCAGATGCGTTTGACCTCTTCGAGCCGGTGCGAGATGTAGAGGATGGATTTGCCTTCCGAGCGCAGGCGCTCCAGCGTCTCGAACAGCTTGTCGGCTTCCTGCGGCGTCAGCACCGAGGTCGGTTCGTCCAGGATGATGAGCTGCGGCGTTTGCAATAGGCAGCGGATGATTTCGATGCGCTGGCGTTCGCCCACCGACAGGTCGCCGACCAGCGATTCAGGATCGAGCGGCAGGCCATAGCTGAATGAAAGCGCCCTCGCCTTCGCCGCGATGCTACTGATCGGCGAACCGTCGTCCAGCGACAGGGCAATGTTTTCGGCCGCGGTCAGCGCCTCGAACAGCGAAAAATGCTGGAACACCATGCCGATGCCGAGTTTTTTCGCGACGCCGGGGCTGGAAATCCTGACGGCCTGTCCGTTCCAGAAGATCTCGCCGGCATTGGGCTCCAGCGAACCGAACAGCATCTTGACCAGCGTCGACTTGCCGGCGCCGTTTTCGCCGAGCAAAGCGTGGATTTCACCCCTGGCGATGTCGAGATCGATGTGATCGCACGCCGTCAGCGTGCCGAATATCTTGGTGAGGCCACGCACCTCAAGCAGGTTCGTGCCGTCCTGATTTGCACTCACAGTGCCTCCCATCTGGTTAGCCAGACATGTTCTGTGTTCCCGCAGGCATGGTAGGCGCGGCCGGCTCTCATCGGAAAGCGGCACGCGTCTTGAAAGAGCTTCAAGAATTTCAGCGGAAATTCAAGGGATAGCAAGGCAGAACGAACTAAGGTGTGTTGAGATTCAGGTCAGGCCGAGCCGAAAATGGTGGTTTCCGAGAACCGGAGCGGAGCGTACTGAAGTACGTGAGCACCGGAAGCCGCCGTTTGCAGGCCGGCATCACCTGAATGTCAACGCACCTAAGGGATGAGAATGGTCGTCCCTGTCGTCCTGCGGCCCTCAAGGTCGGAATGCGCCTTGCCGGCGTCCTTGAGTGCGTAGCGCTGGTTGATCTTGACCTCGACCGCGCCGCTGAGCACGACCTCGAACAGGGCGGCAGCAGAAGCGTCGAGGTCCTCGCGTTTTGCGTTGTAGACGAACAGTGTCGGCCTTGTTGCGAACAGCGAGCCCTTCTGGGCCAGCAATGACATGCTGAACGGCGGTATGGGTCCCGAGGACTGGCCAAAACTGACGAACATGCCAAGCGGCCGCAGGCAGTCGAGCGAAGCCGGAAATGTGTCGTTGCCGACCGAATCATAGACGACATCGCATTTTTTGCCGCCCGTGATGGCGGCGACGCCGGCGACGAAATCCTCCTCCTTGTAGTTGATGACATGATCGAAACCATGCGCCCTGGCGAGCTCGATCTTGTCGGACGAGCTGGCGGTGCCGATGACGGTGGCGCCGAGATGTTTTGCCCATTGGCCGAGGATCAGCCCGACGCCGCCTGCCGCGGCATGGAACAGGATCGTGTCGCCGGCCTTCACCTTGAACGTCCGGCGCAGCAGATATTCCGCGGTCATGCCCTTCAGCATCATCGCCGCGGCCTGTTCGTCGCTGATGCCATCCGGAACCTTGACGACGCGGCTAGCATCGATGACGCGCTGTTGTGCGTAAGCCCCCGTCGTCACCGCATAGGCGATGCGATCGCCAGGCTTCAGCCAGTCGACGCTCTGGCCGACCTCCAGCACCACGCCGGCGGCTTCGCTGCCTGGCACGAGCGGGAAGCCGCCGGGCGGCGGATAGAGGCCGGAGCGATGATAGACATCGATGAAATTGAGGCCGATCGCGGTGTGTCGGACCAGGATCTGCCCGGCTCCCGGCTGGCCGGGGTCGGCGTCCTCATAGGTCAGAACTTCCGGGCCGCCATTGGCGTGAATGCGGATCGCTTTGGACATGGTCAGGCTTCCTTGAGATGGCTGATCAGGCCTTTTTGGCACCGAGATTGGGAAAGAACTGCATGATGCCACCGATGCAGGCAAGGTAAAGCCCGGTGATGGTGATGCCGATCTTGGTGAAGGTGCTGACCTGCTCGCCCAGCACGCCGATCTGATCGTAGAAGGCAGCGAGTGCCGCCTGGGCCAGGGCAAGCGCGCCGAAAGCGCACCACAAGAGGGTCATCCCAAGGTTGATACGCCGCAGCCGCACCACCCGCACCGGGTGGATGAAGTTGATCGGCACGAAAGTCAGGACGCCGGCCACCACCACAACCGCGAACGAAACCCATTGTCCGGGCTCGATGACGAACAGGGTGAACACCACCATGTTCCAGACCACGGGGAAACCCTTGAAGAAATTCTCCTTCGTCTTCATGCCGGTGTCGGCATAGTAGATGGCGCTGGAAACGACGATGATCGCCGCCGACAGGAATGACAGGCCCTCGCCCATGAAGCCGCGCTGATAGAGGGCGAAGGCCGGGATCAGCACGTAGGTCACGTAGTCGATGATGTTGTCGAGCAGTTCGCCCGACCAAGTCGGCAGGATTTCCTTGACCTCGAGCTTGCGCGCGATCGGTCCATCGATGCCGTCGACGAACAATGCCAGCCCGAGCCACCAGAACATCGCCGTCCAGCGCTCTTCGCTTGCCGCTACCAGCGACAGGAAGGCCAGGAACGACCCCGAGGCGGTCAAGAGGTGGACGGAGAACGCCCGGGCCTGTGGCCAGGTGACCTTCTTCTTCGGCCTGGGAATCCGGTCCGTGATCTTTTTGGCGGCTTTTCGGGCCGCTGTATTCCTGGCCGTTGTGTTCTTGCTCACGGGCCCCGCCAATCCAGCTTGCAGATCTCGGCCGAACGGCCGGCAAAATTCCAGTTGCGGCCGAAAGCCCGCATCTTGCTCTTGTCGGACCTGGCCACGATGATCTCAGGCGCGATCCAGTACTCCGAATTGCTGATCACCGTGTCCTTGTCGCGGTCCTTGCCTTGGATGGGTGTCACCGCTCCGTCGATAATCCTGGGTATCTGGAAGATACGCGTCTTGTCACGCGTCTCATAGGTGATCGGCACCTGCTCGACGCCGAGGAACTTGCCGACGAGGATGGAGAGCAGCGATGTGGTTCCGCCTGCCTTGCCCGTGAAGATCTTGGTCAGCGCCTTGACTGCGTAGACCGAGGCTCGGCTGTCGATGAACAAGCCGGCGGTCCAGTTGCCGCGGCTCATGTAGCCGGGGATTTCCATGACCAGCCCAAGATTGAGGCCGGACAGATCGATCTCACCGAAATGGCCGGCATCGATGCGAAACCCCGCCCAGGTCTGGCAATAGCCTTCGGTCGGCGGATGATTGCCGAGCGACAGCACGCAAGGGCAAAAAACCGTGCAATTGCAGGAGAGTACGAGCTCTCCCTTCATCGCCCAGCTCTGGTCTGCCATCGATTTTTCCCCACTCACAGCGAGACTACTAGCAGCGCGGCTGCCCAGACAAGCAGTATCGCACCGGCCAGCCGGGTTGGAACCCTGCTGGTTGTTTGTTTTTCGATCAGGGTGAACAGCCCGATCAACGCCATCCAGAAAATATTCATGACGCCAACGGCGAACATCACCAGCATCAAGGCCCAGCAGCAGCCGAGACACCACAGACCTTGCGCGATCCCAAGCCGAAAGACGCTGGCCGGCCTGGCGCTCCAGTTCGCGAAAAGGATCGAGAACGGGTTCTTGCATTTCTTCAGGCAAGCTTCCTTCAGGCCGCTGAACTGGTAGAGGCCGGCGATCAGCAGAGCGAGCGCACCGGCAATGCCGACGACCGGATCGAGCATCCCGGCTGACGAGGCGAATGCATGGGCGGCCAAGGTCAGTGCCGCGAACATAATTGAAGCGGCGAGCCAGACGCTGAGGTAACCGGCGACCAGCACCAGCGGGTGAACGACCGGTTCGCCCTTGATGCGAGCTGTATCGGCGATCTCGCAATAGGTGCGGATCATCGGCGCGGCCGAAGGCAGCATCGTCGCGACCGCCATCAGGAACCACATCGAAACGAGCGCGCCGGCCTGCAAGCCGAGGCTCGCGTCCAGCGGCACCGGTGAGAGGCACAGCACAAAGAACCGTTCCAGGAAATCGGGCAGCGGCAGTTGCGGCAGGCTGCGCAGGATCGTGTCGCCGGGGGCGTTGATGCCCGCAATCCCTGTTTCAGCCCCGCGGATCGCCATCGCCGCAAGAGACAACCAGGCAAGCAGGATGCAAGCGACGACAACGACGTTTACCGTGACGCGAGGATTGCGCGCGATGCCGGCCATGGCGCGGCCGGCGCGGTCGAGATGGCTGAAGTCGTCCTGCTGGCCGGTCATGACATCCGAATGGGCCGAATCGCCGCGTTGATCAAGCGGCATGATCTGACCTATATGCTCATCGAACGGCAGGTCGGGTGGACCGCCTCGCATTGCAAGCCGGAAGCCTATCTTGGAGCATCAGCAAACTGCGCGGATACTGGTTGCCGGCACGGGGCCGGCAGGACTGATCGCGGCGCTCGGTTTTGCCGCCGAAGGTTTCCCGGTGACACTGGTCGGGCCGGAGGCCACCGCCCCCGACGGCCGTACGACGGCCCTGATGAACCCTGCCTTGAAAGTGCTCGACCGGCTTGGCGTGCTCGAAGTCGTCAAATCCAAGGCGGCGCCCCTGAAAGTGATGCGCATCGTCGACGCCACCAGCCGGCTGATCCGCAGCCCGGTCGTCACCTTCCGCGCCAGCGAAATCGACGAGGACCAATTTGGGTTGAACCTTCCCAACAGCGTCCTCAACCCGGCACTCGCCAGCGCCGTTGCCGCGCATGCCGGCGTCGAATGGCAGCGGTCGATGGTGGCGAACTGGCGTCTCGATGTCGAGCACGCCCGTGCCGTCCTGGCCGACGGCAGCACGGTCGACGCATCACTTGCAGTCGCGGCCGATGGGCGGTTGTCACCGGCGCGCCAGGCGGCCGGCATCTCGACCTCGGCCCGCTCCTACCCGCAGGCAGCTCTCGTCCTCAATTTCGGCCATAGCGGCGACCACACCTTCACCTCGACCGAATTCCACACCGAGACCGGTCCGTTCACGCAGGTTCCCCTGTCCGGCAATCGCTCCAGCCTGGTCTGGGTGGTCAAGCCCGAGACCGCGACAGACCTCGCCGCACTGGACGATGCGACGCTTTCTCAGCGGATCGAACAGCAGATGCAGTCGATGCTGGGCCGGGTGACGGTCGAGCCGGGCCGGCAGATCTACCCTCTATCGGCGGTGACACCGCTGCGTTTCGCGAGGGATCGGGTGGCGCTGGTCGGCGAAGCCGCCCATGTGTTTCCGCCGATCGGTGCGCAAGGCCTCAATCTCGGCATCAGGGATGTCGACGATCTGATTGGAATCGCTTGTGAAAATCGAACCGACCCAGGTGCAGCCAAGGCGCTTGCGGCCTACGATTTCAAGCGCCGCCCCGACATTCTGGCGCGCAGCAGCGCGGTCAACCTGCTCAACATGTCGCTGCTTTCCGACATGCTGCCGGCGCAGATGGCCCGCGTTGCCGGGCTCGGCGTGCTCGGAGGCTTCGCGCCGCTTCGGGCTTTTTTCATGCGCGAGGGGCTTCGTCCCGGCAGCGGTTTTGCCGCGCTTGCCGGCGGGTTAGGGAAACAGGTCCGGCGCTAGGATATTGTGCCGGATCAGGTAGAGCAGCCCGGTGACGGTCACCACCGACAGGCAGGTTGTGATCAACACACTGGCCGATGCGCGCTGTACCCAGACGCCATACTGCTGGGCGATGACGAAGACGTTGGTGGCGGTCGGCAACGCCGCCAGAAGCACCGCCGAGAAGACCCATGTCTCAGAAAAATTGCCGATCCAGCTCAGCACGACATAGCAGAGCAACGGGTGCAGGATCAGTTTCAGCGCCGCAATCGGAACCATCTCATGCGGGACGCGATTGAGCGGCCTGAGCGCCAGCGTGACGCCCATGGCAAACAGCGCGCAGGGTGCGGCCGCCCGGGAAAGATATTCCAGAAATCGCTCCACCGGCACGGGCGGTCGAAAGCCGATATAGGCGGCGCCGACACCCAAGGCGGTTGCGATGATGAACGGGTGCAGCACGATCTTGCGCACGACACCCAGCGCAAGCCGGAGAGGAGTTGTCTTCTCGTCGCCCGACAGCGCCATCATCATGGGCGCGATGGCGAAATGCATGATGTTCTCGAAACAGAAGATCAAGGCGACCGGCACTGCCGCCTCCTCGCCGAAGGCCAGCAATGCCAGGCCCGGCCCCATATAGCCGATATTGCCATAGGCGGCCGCGAGCGCCTTGATGGTCGATTGCGCTATCTCGCCGCGCGAGGTCAGCACCGACCCCATGAACATCAAGGAAAATATAATGAAGGTCGAGACGACCGAACCGAAGATGAAGCGCCATTCCGTCAGGTCTTCGAACGGCGTCTTGGCGAGCAGTTGGAAGAAAAGTGCCGGCAGCGCGACATAGACGATGAACGTGTTCATCCAGCCGAGCGCCTCCAGCGGCTGCCTGGTGATGCGCGCCACCAGAAACCCGACAAAAATCAAGCCGAAGAACGGAAGAACAAGACCGATGACGTCAGACATTTTTATGCTGGTCCGAAACCCTGGCGCCGGGCTAGCCCGTTGCTTAATAGGGCGTCAAGCGCCTCGGGATTGAATTGATGCGCGGTCTGCGCCAAATAAGCCCAAGGAATTCAGTGGTGAGTACGATGAAAACAGCCAAATTCGCAATCGGACAGGTGGTTCGCCACCGGCTGTTTCCATTCAGGGGCATCATTTTCGACGTCGACCCGCAATTCGCCAACACCGACGAGTGGTACGAAGCCATCCCCGCCGACGTTCGGCCCCGCAAGGATCAGCCCTTCTATCACCTGCTCGCCGAGAATTCGGAGACCGAATACATCGCCTACGTCTCCGAGCAGAATCTGCTCGAGGATCAGTCGGGTGAGCCGGTCCGGCATCCGCAGATCAACGAGATGTTCGACAAGAGGCCGGACGGCGGCTACCAGCCGAAACGGCAGTCAAGGCACTGACCCGCGGAGAGACGGGCACAAAAAAAGCGGGGCATGACCCCGCTTTTTTGTTGGCTCGGCGATATCGGCCGATCAGTTGGCGGTCTTCGCCTTGTCCTGCTCTTCCTTGAGCTTCTTGGCGAAATCCTGGTTGTTCTTGGCGACGAAGTCCTGAAGCTTCTTCTGCCTGTCCTCGATGTCCGACTGCTGCAGCGCCGGGCCGTCATAGGCGCCGCTGAAGCCCTGCAGGGCGATCTTGATCGGATTGGGCTGGTTCTGGAAATTGACGGAAGTCAGCGTGATCGCCTGGCCTTTCTTGAATGCCGCGACGAGCTGATCGGTCAGCGGCACTTCGGCCACGCAACGATCCGGGAAGCAGATCACATAGTCGAGCTTCTGCGCCTTGCCGGTGTCGATCTGCAGGCCGATGCCGGGAGGCACCAGACGGCCGGTCGGAACCGTCACCTGGAACACCTTGCGGTTCACCTTGCCCTTGAGCTCGATCAGGCTGACGCCGGTGACCAGCTGGCCGTTGCCGGCGGTGGTGATGTTCTGGACGTTGCAGATGTCGACATCTTCCTGCTTGGTGCAGGCCTTGAACCAGCCTTGCGGAATCTGCTGTTGCTGCTGTGCGGAAGCGGCGGGGAGTCCTGCACCCAGAAAGCCGATCACGCCAGCGGCCATGACCGACAGGCGGTACGCGTTGCTGTTCAGGCTCGTCATGTCGTGCACTTCCTCTCAAATGATCCCGGGACCGGCTTCTTCGTGCCGTGTGGTCCAGCTACCTGTTGCCGAAATGAGGCAACAGAATGACTTCGGAGGGCGTGTTACACTGCAAGCGAGGCCGAATCCAGCCCGGCGTCAGCAATTGTTGAACGCGCGGTTGGCCGGCGCGCCGCCGCCTCATGCTAGGGTGCACACCGAATCATCAAGCCGACCCAGTAAGGAGACGGTCATGGGCCGCGTTGTTGTTTGGCTGATCACCGGGATATCGTTTCTCGCCCTTTCGCATCAGCCGGCCGCATCGGAGCCGAAGCACGCTATCGCCATGCAGGGCGAACCGGCGCTGCCGCCCGGCTCTACGCATTTCGACTACGTCAATCCCGATGCGCCGAAGGGCGGCTCGATCACTTATTGCGTCGTCGGCAGCTTCGACAATCTCAATCCTTTCATCCTCAAGAGCCTGCGCACGACGGCGCGCGGCATGATGGATACGATCTTCGGCAATCTGGTCTTCGAGCCGTTGATGCAGCGCAATGCCGACGAGGCTTTCACGCTCTACGGTTTGTTGGCCGACAGCGCCGACATGGACCCGGAGCGCAAGAGCATCGAATTCCATCTCAACCCGAAGGCCAGATGGTCGGACGGCCAGCCGGTGACGCCGGAGGACGTGCTGTTCAGTTACGACGTCTACACCGAGAAAGGGCGACCGCCCTACAGCGACCGCATGGCCAGGGTCGCCAAGCTCGAAAAGACCGGCGATCACAGCGTGCGCTTCACCTTCAACGACAAGGCCGATCGCGAATTCCCGCTGATCATCGCGCTGACCCCGATCATCCCGAAGCACGCCTTCGACAAGGAGACTTTCGACAGGACGACGCTCAAGCCGGTGATCGGCAGTGGCCCTTATACGATCGCGCAGGTGCAGCCCGGCCAGCGCATCGTCTTCAAGCGCAACCCGGATTACTGGGGCAAGGATGTCCCCGCCAAGCGCGGTTTCGACAATTACGACCAGATCACCATCGAGTATTTCCTCAACGCCAACGCCAAGCTCGAAGCGTTCAAGAAAGGCCTTTGCGCCATCGACGACGACAGCGATCCGGTGAAGCGCGAGCGCGATCTCGATTTTCCGGCTTTCCACAAGGGCGATGTGATCGCCGAAACCTTCGACACCGGCATTCCGCCCGTGGTGACCGGTTTCCTGTTTAACACGCGGTTGCCGAAATTCGCCAACCCGGTCGTGCGGCGCGCGCTCGGCATGCTCTACGACTTCGAATGGGCCAACAAGAACCTGTTCGGGGGCAAATACACGCGCACGATGAGTTACTGGCAGAATTCCGAGCTTTCCGCGCTCGGCCATCCGGCCGACGACAGGGAGAAGGCGCTTCTGGCGCCCTACCCCGGCCGCGTCCCGGCCGATGTCATGGACGGCACATGGCGGCCGCCGGTGACCGACGGATCGGGCCAAGACCGCCGCGTCTTGAAGGCAGCCTTCGATCTGCTGAAAAGTGTTGGTTACCACGTGCAGAATGGAACGATGCTCGATCCCGAAGGCAAACCTTTCGGCTTCGAGATACTAACCGCGTCGCAGGACGAGGAGCGCCTTGCCGGCATCTACCAGCGCACGCTGGAGAAGATCGGCATCGACATCACCATTCGCAGCCTCGACGGCGATCAGATCCAGTCACGCAAGCAGCGCTTCGATTTCGAGGTCCTGGTCGGATCGAGCGGCTTTAACAATTCGTTGTCACCCGGCATCGAGCAGAGCGGACGCTGGAGTTCGGCCGCGGCCAGGACGGAAGGCTCGTTCAATCTCGCCGGCGTTGCCGATCCGGCTGTGGACGCGGCAATCGAGGCGATGCTGCGCGCCCGTTCCAAGGAGGATTATGTTGCCGCCGTTCGCGTTCTCGACCGGCTACTGATCTCCGGCAACTACATGGTGCCGATGCAGTACAACACGCAGCAATGGATCGCCTACTGGAGCTACCTGGAACATCCGCAAAAGACGCCCATATTCGGGTATCAACTGCCAACATGGTGGCGCAAACCCAACTGAGGGATCAGGAGATCGAGATGAGCGAATTGAACGCCATCACCATCGATGTGGTGTCCGATGTCGTCTGCCCCTGGTGCTTCATCGGCCAGAAGCGGCTCGACAGGGCAATCGCTGCCGTCGGCGATGTCGACGTGCATGTCCGCTGGCGGCCGTTCCAGCTCGATCCGACCATTCCGCCCGAGGGCAAGGACCGCCGCGAATACATGCTGGCCAAGTTCGGCAGCGATGAGCGCATCCGCGAGATTCACGCCCGCATTGAGCCACTGGGCGAAGTCGAAGGCATCTCGTTCGCCTTCGACGCGATCAAGGTGGCGCCGAACACGCTGGATGCGCACCGCCTGATCCGCTGGGCGGGTGCCGCCGGCGAAGCCGTGCAGAACAGGCTGGTGCGCCGGCTGTTCCAGCTGAATTTCGAGGAAGGCGCTGACATTGGCGACCATGCCGTGCTGGTCGAGGCCGCGCGCGAGGCCGGCATGGATGCGTCCGTAGCCGCCACGCTTTTGCCGACCGAGGCCGATGTCGAGGCGGTGCGCACCGAGATCGCCACCGCGTCGCGCATGGGCATTTCTGGCGTACCGTGCTTCCTGCTCGAGGACAAATACGCGGTCATGGGCGCGCAGGATGCCGATACGCTGGCCGATGCCATTCGCCAGGTGGCGGCTGCCAAGGCGCGCGGCGAACTGGACAAGGCCGGCTGAGGCCGACCGCCCTCTCCTCTCCGCAGCAGCAAGCGTTACTTCACTGTCACCTTGGCCTTGCTGATGAAAAATCCATGGCCGTTCTTCGCCGTGCAGGTCAGTCCCTTGGTTGACGACTGGCACGCGAACGGCCCGGCGCTCCAGCTCTTGCCATAGCCAAGCTTGTCGACATCGCCGCAGCAGCCCTGCTCGCCTGGGTTCTTGATCAGAGTGGCTGGCCCCTTCGGACCCAGGATGATCGTGACATAGCTTGGCTCGACGCGCGAACAGCTCAGCTCCGGGCCACCATCCTTTGGCTCATAGGTGCCGGTGCCGCCTTTGGCCGTGTAGATGCAGCCGATGTTCCCCGACGGCGTGTTGAACTCGATCTGGCCTTCGGCGCTGGCCGGGATGCTCTGCCCGCCGGCATGCGCCAAAGGCACGAGGGGCAGCCAGGCGAAGAGGGACAGGATTACGGCCGCGCGTGCAAGCATTGGGAGCTTCCTTGTTGGAGAACCGGATATGCATGAGTGTCGACGATGCCAGGCAAGGTTCAATCCCAAGCCGATGAATTGTCAAACGCAGTCCATCAGCTGACCGGACAAGACGGAACGCGCCGCTCGATCGATTCTCTCGTCACTTCCTGCCCCCGCAAGGACGATCACGGCAATCCTGGCGAGTCGCGAACGGCAGATTTTCGAGCTCTCTGGGCCGTCCGAAGTAAGAAAAACCGATCGCTCGATACGATTTCGAGTTCACGAAACCGTGTGAAAACCTTCCCCAGGGGAAGCCGCGCGAATGTCACGCCCTTATATTTCAAGCACTTGAAATCAAAAGCAATATCTGGATTTTTGCCGATCGTTTTCGCTATATTTCAGCATGTAATCTGTTGCCTCACGGCAACGGCTGCCGGGGCAATCCGGTCGGTCCGGTTTTAAATTAATGGAAAATGATCAATTGGTGTTACCATCCGTAACAAAAGAAAAAAGGTTTGGGCGGGATCGTGATTCGGGTCGGTAGACCATCGCAAGAGTCAGTACCGGAAAAAACACCTCGCGATGCCGCAGGGCGATCGCTTCTGACGCCGGTGTCGTCGATGCGCAGCTTCTGGGGCCTGATGCGGGCCTACTGGGTTTCCGACCGCTGGAAGGAAGCCTGGACGCTGACGCTGGTGATCGCGCTGCTTACGGCGCTGTCCAGCAAGGCCGGTGTCTGGTTTGCCGAAGCCTCCGGCGAACTGGTCAATTCGATCGCCTTCTTCCATGACGCCGCCAACACTACGCCGCTTCGCTCGCTGCTGGTCAATGCCGGCGTCCTCGTGCTGCTGGTCGTGCTCAAGGACGCTGGCTTCACCGGTATCCGCAACCTTGTCTCGGCGACGTTGCACCGCAAATGGCGCGGCTGGCTGGACAGCCGCTTCAATGAAGCGCTGCTGGACGGCAACCATACGCATTTCCATGCCCAGCATGCATCGACCGGCAGCGGCGCACCCGCCCCCGACAACATCGACCAGCGTGTCCAGGAATCCATCAAGGACATGACCGGCGGCGCCATCGGGCTCGCCATGGGCGTGCTGGGGGTCGCCACATCGCTCTATTTCGTCGGCCAGAAGCTGCTCGAAAACTCCGTTGAGGTGAAGGGGCTGGAATTCCTCGGCAGCTATGGCAGCGCCATCCTCGCCTTCCTGGCCGTCGCCATCTACGTGCCGCTGAACACTTGGATCGCGGTCAAGCTCGGCGGCCTGCTCGAACGCCTCAACGTCAGGATGCAGCAGGCCGAGGGCAGCTATCGCGGCGAACTGACGACATTCCTGCGCCGCTCCTTCCACGTCGCGGCGTCTCAGGGCGAAGGCGTGCAAAGGACCATGCATGGCCGGCTTTATGTCGATATCGACGGCACCTGGACGCGGCTGAACATCGTCAACACCGTCTACATGTCGTTCGAGCTGATCTACAATTTCATTGGCGCCCGCATTGTCGCCTACGGACCGGGCCTGGTGCCGTTCATTCACAACGGCCTCGACCTCAAGGGCTACATAACCGGCTCCGAGCTGGTCAATTCGCTGATCGGCCAGTGTTCGTGGTTCATCCACGTCATGCCCGCCATCGCCACGCTGCGCGCCAACAGCCAGCGTGTCACCGAGCTGGCCAACGCGATCGAGAATGTCCAGCATCCGCAGGAATTCTACAGCCAGACCGGCCGCTCCGACTTCCACTACACCAGCCAGAACCCGGTTTTCGGCCTGACCATCCAGAAGCTCGAACTGGCGCATCAGGGCGAGGATGCGACGCCCTTCCTCAGCGCCGCCAATCTGCGCTTCCGGCGCGGCGAATGGACTTTCCTGAAGGGCGAGTCCGGCTGCGGCAAGACCTCGCTGATCAAGGCGATCAACGGCCTGTGGCCCTATGGCCGCGGCACCATCGTCTTTCCCGAAGGCGTGAAGAGTTTCTATGCCGCCCAGGAGGTCAAGCTGCAGCCTGTGTCGCTGAAGCAACTGGTCTGCCTGCCCGGCTCGGAGCACGAACATGGCGACGCGCAGGTGGCGTCGGCGCTGCACAAGGCCGGGCTTGGCGACTTCATCGAGCACATGGCCGACGAAAGCCGCGAAGGCAAAAGCTGGGACCAGGTGCTGTCGGGCGGCCAGAAGCAGAAGCTGGTGGTGGCTCGCATCGTGCTGCAGCAGCCGGGGCTGCTGTTCCTCGACGAGGCGACCGGCGCGCTCGACCCCGACGGCAAGGTCGCCTTCCACCAGGCCATCAAGGACAACTGCCCCGATGTCACGGTGATCAGCGTCATGCACGAGGCGGTTGCGCCGAGATCGATGACCGGCAGCGAATTCTATCACAGCATCGTCGCGATCGCCGACGGCGTCGCCACCAAGAAGCCGCTGGTTCCGACCCTGCCCGCCGAACTCACCACCATTCTGGTGCAGCCAAGGCCTGTCCCAAGGCCGGTCGAAGACAAGTGGCTGCGCTTCTCGCGCCGGCTGAAGCAGAAATAGCGGTTATTCCACCCCGGTCTGCCTAGTCGAACGGCGGCCGGCGATCACAGTCTCGCGATCTTGGCCGCTCGTCGACATTTTCCCTCCTCACCGCGATTGACTCGGCAAGGCGCGCTCCTATGTTGCGCCCGCTTGTAGATAGTAAAAACGCGAACCCGCAAGCGGAAAGGTCACCGCGCCATGCCTGGCGACAGTCACAGTCGAACGCAACAGCCGTCCGCCCTGACGTGACCTCGCATGGTTCATGTCCTGCCGGACGGCAAGGAGTGAGCCATGAACGAATTTGCCACAGTGGCAAGCGACGAGGCCGTCGCGATTGCCCGTATCCTAGCCAACGATCACGTCGCCGACATTGTCGAGGCCCTGAACAGGGAGCCTCGAGAGACCGCGACGGAACTGCTCTGTGAAGTGACGTTCGAACGTCTGGTCGAGATCTTCGACCAGCCGGAACTCGACGGCGCGTCCGAACTCATGGAGGCGCTGCCGCGCGCCAAGGCGGGCAAGCTGCTCACCGCCATGTCGGTCGACCGTGCCGCCGACATCCTGCGCGAGTTGGAAGAGCCGGCCCGTTCCGAGCTGCTTGGCGGGCTTGCGCCGCCGCTGCGCGCAACGCTGCTGTCCATCCTCGGCTATCCCGAAGGCAGCGCCGCATCGATCATGACGACGGAGTTCGTCAGCGTGCCCTCGGACTGGACCGTCGGGCAAACGCTTGACTACATCCGCAAGGTGGAGCGGACGCGCGAGACCGTGTACGCGATCTATATCGTCGATCCGCAGACGCACCTGCTTGTGCGCTCGACGGGCCTGCGCCGGCTGATCACCGGTGAGCCTGACGATCCGATCATGACGGTGGCGCCGGATCATCTTCCGGTGACGGTCGGCCCGCTGACCGATCGCGAAACCCTGGCGCAGACGATCTCCAAATACGATCTGCTCGCCGTTCCGGTCGTCGACCATGGCAAGATCCTCGGCATCGTCACCATCGACGACATCATCGACACGATGATCGCGGAGACGACCGAGGACGCGCACCGTTTCGGCGGCATGGAGGCGCTGGACGAGCCGTACATGAAGATGAGCTTCCTCGCCATGATCAAGAAACGCGGCGGCTGGCTGTGTGCGTTGTTCATCTCGGAGATGCTGACGGCCAACGCCATGCAGAGCTATGAGGGCGAGCTGGAGAAGGCGATCGTGCTGACGCTGTTCATCCCGCTGATCATGAGCTCCGGCGGCAATTCCGGCTCGCAGGCGACCTCGCTGGTCATCCGCGCGCTGGCGCTGCGCGAGATCGGCCTTGGCGACTGGTGGCGGGTGGCGCTGCGCGAGCTGCCCACCGGCCTCGTGCTCGGCGCCATGCTCGGCGTGGTCGGCGTCTGCCGCATCGCGCTGTGGCAATATATGGGCTTCTACGATTATGGCCCACACTGGCCGCTGATCGCCACGACGGTGGGTGCTGCACTGGTCGGCATCGTCACCTTCGGTTCGCTGTCGGGATCGATGCTGCCGTTCGCCTTGAAACGTATCGGCTTCGATCCTGCAAGCGCATCGGCGCCGTTCGTTGCCACGCTGGTCGATGTCACCGGGCTGGTGATCTATTTCTCGGTGGCGCTGGTGATCCTGCGCGGCACGCTGCTGTAGCTACTATCTCCGCCGTGGCATGACCTTGCCGCGGCGGAGATCCTCAACCCGGATTTGCCGTCAATCGACCCGCTCGCCGTCCTTCACGCGATAGGTCGGCTTGTACATGGTGACCAGTTCTTCCGCCGCTGTCGGATGCACGGCCATCGTACGGTCGAAATCGTCCTTGGTCAGGCCGGCCTTCAGCGGGATGCCGAGAAGCTGCGCCATCTCGCCGGCGTCCGGCCCCAATATGTGGGCGCCAAGCACTTTCTTCGACGCGCCATTGACCACCAGCTTCATCAGCATCTTCTCGTCGCGCCCGGACAGCGTGTGCCGCATCGGCCGGAATGTGGCGCGGTAGATCTCGATGTCGGGGAAGCGCTTGACGGCATCGTCCTCGGACAGGCCGACGGTGCCGATCTCCGGCTGTGAAAACACGGCGGTCGCGATCGTCTCGTGATCGGGCGCGGTCGGATTTCCCTTGAAGGCGGTTTCGATGAAACACATCGCCTCATGGATCGCCACCGGCGTCAGCTGCACGCGGTTGGTGACGTCGCCGATCGCCCAGATGCCGTCGATGTTGGTGCGGGAGTATTGGTCGACGGCGATGGCGCCGGTCTTGGTCATCTCCAGTCCGATGCCTTCCAGGCCCATATTCTCGGTGTTGGGAATGCGGCCGATGGCCAGCATCACCTGGTCGACGGTCAGCACCTCGCCGCCGCTGACGAGCGCGTCGAGCCGGCCGTCCGGCCGCTTGCGGATCCATTCGGACACGGAATGGCAGAGGATCCTTATCCCCTTCTTTTCCATTGTCTCGTGCAGCATGCGCCGCAGGTCCATGTCGAACCGGCTGAGGATCTCCTTGCCGCGATAGACCAGCGTGGTGTCGACGCCGAGACCGTGGAAAATGTTGGCGAACTCGACGGCGATGTAGCCGCCGCCCTCGATCATGATCGCCTTGGGCAATTCCTTGAGGTCGAAAGCCTCGTTGGAAAAGATGCAATGTTCATGGCCAGGCAGCGCCGGATGCGCCGCCGGGCGGCCGCCGGTGGCAATCAGGATCTGGTCTGCCGTGACGGTGCGATCCTCACCCAGGAGATGCACGACATGCGGATCGACGATCATGGCGCGCGAGTGGAAGGTCTCGCCGCCGGCGCCCTCGACGTTCCTGACGTAGATCGCCTCCAGCCGGCTGATCTCGCGATCCTTGTTGGCGACCAGCGTCTGCCAGTCGAAACTGGCTTCCGGCACCGTCCAGCCATAGCCGGCGGCGTCGGCGAAGTGCTCGGGAAATTGCGAGGCATAGACATAGAGCTTTTTCGGCACGCAGCCGCGGATGACGCAGGTGCCGCCATAACGGTATTCCTCGGCGATGCCGACACGCTTGCCGAGTGCGGCCGCCACGCGCGCCGCCCTCACCCCGCCCGAACCGCCGCCGATGACGAAAAAATCGTAGTCGTAACCAGCCATGACGCGGCTCCCAGGCTTCAGAAATGTGTCAGACAGGTAGGCCGCAAAAGGGCAAAAGAAAAGCCCGGACAGGCCGGGCTTTCGCAGTAGGCCGCAAGGCCATTTGAAGCAGTGGGCCGCAAGGCCATTGAAAATGCGGGTCAGTTGTTGTCCGCGGGGGCGGCGCCGTCGGCGGGCGCTGCGCCATCGGCCGGAGCGGCGGCTCCGTCGGCGGGTGCTGCCGGGGCCTTTGCCTTGGCGGCTGCGGCCAGCGTTTCGCCGACCTGCTGGGCGAGATCGCGGCCGACGCCGTTCTGCCAGATGTCGGCTGCCTTGACCAGGTCGCGGGTCACCGTCGGGCCGCTGTCGAGCAGCTTCTTGCCCGCATCGGAATTGTAGAAGGCGGCGATATCGGTCAGGTCCTTTTCGGAGAACACTTTTGCGTAGGCGAGTGCTGCTTCCTTCTCGAGGTCGGCGCGGCGCGAAGCCAGCGCCAACGCCTTCTCGGCGATGGTCTTGCCGATCAGTTCCTGCATGTCCGGGTTCTTCTGGATCAGCTGCGATTCGAGCGCCGCGGCTGCCTGCGGCAGGATGTTGTCGAACGGGTCGGTCGCGTGGATCGCAGCGACCGCCGCGCGGGCGGCCTTCAGGTGCGAATCCGTGACATCCTGCGAGAACGCCGGCGAAGAGAAGGCGAAAACGGCCGACGCCGCCAGAAGGACGGAAAGGCTGCGAACCCGGTTATGCAACATCATGATCGGTAGAACTCCCTGGTTTTCGGGCGGCATGGACGGTTTGGATACCGTCGCCGCCGGCGATGATGGCCGCTGAAGCCAGCCCGATGAAAAGACCATGCTCGACCACGCCCGGAATGGCGTGGAGAGCATTCGAAAGCGCTCTTGTATCCGGAATGCGGCCAAAAGATGCATCGAGGATAAAATGGCCGCCGTCTGTAACAAAAGCCTGCCCGCCCGTCATCCTCAATGTGACCGGTCCGGAAAGACCGAGCTTTTCAGCCGCTGCCGCAACCGCGATTTCAGTGGCGCGCAGGCCGAACGGATTGATTTCGATCGGCAGGGGAAAACGGCCGAGCGTCTCGACCATCTTGGAGCGGTCGGCGATGACGATCATGCGCTGGGACGCCGCGGCAACGATCTTCTCACGCAGCAGCGCGCCGCCGCCGCCCTTGACCAGGGTCAGTTCCGGGTCGACTTCGTCGGCGCCGTCGACGGTGAGGTCGAGCTCTGGCGTTTCCTCCAGCGTCGACAGCGGCACGCCAAGCTCGCGGCACAGCAACGCGGTGCGCTCCGAAGTCGGCACGCCGATGACGGTCATGCCGTTGGCGACCTTTTCGGCGAGCAGCCGCACGAACTCCTCGGCCGTGGTACCGGTGCCGATGCCGAGCCGCATGCCGTCATTCACATGGGCAAGTGCTGCCCGCGCGGCTTCGACCTTCAACTGCCTTGCATCCATGTCGGTTATTGCCCCGGAAATTCGCTGTCGGGCTCGTAGCATTTTTGCCGGTCCGGTCAAAGCCCCAGGCGGCGGGTCCCCAGGTGATCCGGCGTAGGAATTATTTCCTTGACCGGTGAGTGCAGCTATGCTACATTTTTGCCCATGGTGCTGATTTGCGCCAACAGCCCGCCGTCGAGGCGGGTTTTTTAATAGCGGCGTCCAGCCGCGAATGCCCGGCCTGATAAGCAGGCCCCGCCTGAACGAGCCGGCCCAGCGCTTGCCTCGACGCGCCGCAGCCGCTATCGCCTGCCCATTGCACACCTGCCCAGGACAGACCATGACCCAACCGATCATCGTGTTCGACCTCGACGGTACGCTCATCGACACAGCGCCGGACCTGCTCGACAGCCTCAACCACAGCCTGGCCGCCAGCGAGATCGCGGCGGTCGACGAAGCCGGCTTCAGGCGTTTTGTCGGTCACGGTGGCCGGGTGATGATCGAGCGGGCGCACGCCGCCCATCAGCGATCGCTTGCCGTCGAGGAGCACGACCGGCTGCTGAAACTTTTCCTCGACCATTACACGCTCAACATCCCCGGCAAGTCGCGCCCCTACCCCGGTGTCGTCGAGGCGATCGCGCGCTTCGAGGAGGCCGGCTATATCCTCGCCATCTGCACCAACAAATACGAAGCCAACTCGCTGGCGTTGATCGAGGCGCTCGGCCTGACCAAACATTTCGCGGCCATCGCCGGCCAGGACACGTTCGCCTTCCGCAAGCCCGACC
>NZ_RZQL01000109.1 GCF_003997935.1 Mesorhizobium sp. M7A.F.Ca.US.006.01.1.1 | reverse complement strand
GGCAAGCGTCATCCGGAACAGGAAAGGCCGTCGGGAGAGATTCCCCGGGGAGATCGGGGATTCCGGATAAATCGGTGAAACCGGACACCAATATGTGGAGGAGAAACACAATGAAGAAATTGATTTTGGGCGTCGCCTTCGCGGCGCTGATGAGCTCATCCGCGCTGGCCGCCAAGGTTGGCGTATCGATGGCCAAGTTCGACGACAACTTCCTGACCGTGCTGCGCAACGGCATGATCGAGCAGGCCAAGGGCATGAGCGGCGTCGAGCTGCAGGTCGAGGACGCACAGAACGACGTCGCTAAGCAGCTTGACCAGATCAAGAATTTCGCCGCCTCCGGCGTCGACGCCATCATCGTCAACCCGGTCGACACTTCGGCCACGCAGGCGATGTCGGATGCGGCCGCCGCAGCCAAGATCCCGCTGGTCTATGTCAACCGCGAGCCGGTCAATGTCGACACGCTGCCCGACAACCAGGCCTTCGTCGCCTCGAACGAAGCCGATTCCGGCACGCTCGAGACCAAGGAAGTCTGCCGCCTGTTCAAGGAAGCCGGCAAGAAGGAAGCCAATGTCTATGTGATCATGGGCGAGCTTTCCAACCAGGCCGCCGTGCAGCGCACCAAGGACATCGACGATGTGATCGCGACGCCGGATTGCAGCTTCATCAAGATCATCGACAAGCAGACGTCGAACTGGAACCGCGACGAGGCGCAGAACCTGATGACCAACTGGCTGTCGACCGGCAAGCCGTTCGACGGCGTCATCGCCAACAATGACGAAAGCGCCATCGGCGCCATCCAGGCGATGAAGGCCGGCAACATCGACATGAAGGCGGTTGTCGTCGGCGGCGTCGATGCCACCCAGGACGCGCTGGCCGCCATGCAGGCGGGCGACCTCGACGTGACCGTGTTCCAGGACGCGGCCGGCCAGGGCGCCGGCGCTCTCGATGCGGCGCTCAAGCTCGCCAAGGGCGAGAAGGTCGAGCACAAGGTCTATGTGCCCTTCCAGCTGGTGACGCCAGCCAACATCGACAAGTTCCTGAAGAAGAACTGAGCCGCCAACGGTTCGATACCGAGCGGCGCTCTCGATCAAGACAGCGCCGCTCCCCTCTCTCCCTCAGCGCCGCAGGCGCGAGGGCGACCGCGGCTGATGGAGGACAGAATACGTGGCACAGACATCTCATGGCGTCGGCGGCGTCGGTTATGATGCGAGGAAGCGCACATGGCCGGCCGAGTTCAATGTTTTCCTGGCACTGGTCATTCTCGTCGTCATCTTCGAACTGATCGGCCGCGTCTTTCTCGGCGACAGCTTCCTGTTCAACACACGCAGCGACGTCGGCGGCATCTTCAACGAAGCGCGCCTGCAGATCATCATCCTGCAGGTGTCGATCGTCGGCATCATCGCCATCGGCGTGACACAGGTCATCATCACCGGCGGCATCGACCTGTCCTCGGGCTCGATCGTCGGCGCGACCGCCATGATCGCCATGAGCTTCGCCCAGGTGGCGACGGTCAACGGCAACCCCAATCCCAAGGCGATGTTCCTGGCGCAAGGCTGGACCGACCTGCCTGTCATCGTGCCGCTGCTGGTGGCGATCGCCTGCGGCCTCTTCGCCGGCCTGGTCAATGGCGCGCTGATCGCCTACACGCGCATTCCGCCGTTCATCGCCACGCTCGGCATGATGGTGACCGCGCGCGGCATCGCCAAATGGTGGTCCAAGGGCCAGCCGATCTCGTTTCCCACCGAGAGTTTCGCCAGCATCGGCAAAGGCCTGATGCCGGTCGTCATCTTCCTGTCGCTGGCCATCCTGTTCCAGCTGATCATGACCTATACGAGGTACGGCAAGCACTGTTACGCGATCGGCTCCAACGAGGACGCCGCGCGCATGTCCGGCATCAAGATCGCCAATCACAAGATCCTGGTCTACGTCATCGCCGGCATTCTCGCCGCGCTCGCCGCCGTGGTGCTGAGCTCCAAGAACCTGACCGCGCAGTCCGGCATGGGCGTGATGTACGAACTCGACGCCATCGCCATGGCGGTCATCGGCGGGGTCTCGCTGTCGGGCGGCCGCGGCTCGATCATCGGCACGGTGATCGGCTCGCTGATCTTCGGCGTCATCATCTCCGGCTTCACCTTCCTGCGCCTCGACGCCTACTACCAGGAGATGGTCAAGGGCGTGATCATCGTCGGTGCGGTGGTTCTCGACCAGTGGCGCCAACGCCTGCGGGCAATGAGGGCATGACCATGTCAGACATCGTCCTGAAGACCGAAAACCTGACCAAACGCTATGGCGGCGTGCATGCGCTGGAAGGCGCGAACTTCGAGCTGCGCAAGGGCGAGCATGTCGCCATCATGGGCGACAATGGCGCCGGCAAATCGACCTTCGTGCGCCAGATCACCGGCGTCGAGCAGCGCACCAGCGGCCAGATCTGGTTCGACGGCAAGGAAGTGAACTTTGCCGGGCCGATCGAGGCCCGCACGGCGGGCATCGAGACCGTGTTCCAGAATCTGGCGCTGGCCGACGATCTCGACGTCCCGTCCAACCTGTTCCTCGGCCGCGAGAAGGTTTTGTTCAACCTCGGCCCGTTCTCGATCCTCGACCGCAAATACATGCGCAAGGCGACCGAGGCGGCGCTCGTCCGCACGGCGGTGAAGATCCCCAATTTGTCCAACACCATCCGCCACATGTCGGGCGGCCAGCGCCAGTGCGTGGCGATCGCCCGGACCGCGACCTTCGCCTCCAAGCTGATCATCATGGACGAGCCTACCGCCGCCCTTGGCGTGCAGGAGACCGCGCAGGTCGAAAACATCGTCCGTACGCTCAAGGACAATGGCGAGCCGCTGATCCTGATCAGCCACAATATGCGTCAGGTGTTCGATCTCTGCGATCGCATCGTCGTGTTCCGGCGCGGCCGCATCGTCGCCAATCTGCGCAAAGAGAACACCGACGGAAACGATATCGTCTCCTACATCACCGGCGCCAAGACCGGGGAGGCGGAACTCGCGGCCTAAAACAGGATGGTCATCCTGTTTTCTGGCGCGCTCGAAAAATGGCCTTGCCACCTTTCCCCAAAAGCAAGGTGCGGACAACTCTCTCCAACCCATTCCCCCAGAGGAAATACCCATGACCGTTCGCTTCGCTCTCCTCGGTGCCGGCCGCATCGGCAAGGTCCACGCCCGTGCCGTCGGCTCCAATCCGCAGGCCAAACTGGTTGCCGTTGCCGATGCGTTCGAGAAGGCGGCCACCGAACTGGCCAGCGCCTATGGCGCCGAGGTGCGCAGCATCGAGGACATCGAGAAAGCCGGAGATATCGACGCCGTCATCATCTGCACGCCGACCGACACCCATGCCGATCTGATCGAGCGCTTCGCCAAGGCCGGCAAGGCGATCTTCTGCGAGAAGCCGATCGACCTCGACGTCAAGCGCGTCGAGAAATGCCTGGCCGTGGTCGAGAAGACCAAGGCGACGCTGATGGTCGGCTTCAACAGGCGCTTCGATCCACACTTCGCCGCCGTGCGCAAGGCGATCGACGACGGCGCCATCGGCACCGTCGAGATGGTCACCATCACCTCGCGCGATCCCGGCGCGCCGCCGATCGACTACATCAAGCGCTCGGGCGGCATTTTTCGCGACATGACCATCCATGATTTCGACATGGCGCGCTTCCTGCTCGGCGAGGAGGTCGTGGCGGTCAGCGCCCATGCCTCGGTGCTGGTCGACAAGAAGATCGGTGCTGCCGGCGATTTCGATAGCGTCAGCGTCATCCTCGAAACCGCTTCCGGCAAGCAGGCGGTCATCTCCAACTCGCGCCGCGCCACCTATGGCTACGACCAGCGCATCGAGGTGCATGGCTCGAAGGGCATGATCGCGGCCGAGAACCAGCGGCCGGTTTCGATCGAACTGGCCAACGAGAAGGGCTACACCCGCCCGCCGCTGCACGACTTCTTCATGACCCGCTACCTCGACGCCTATGCCATTGAGATCGCCGCGTTCATCACAGCCGCGACCTCGGGCAAGAAAGCGTCGCCGAGCGGCGCGGACGGGCTGGTGGCGCTGAAGCTGGCCGACGCAGCGCTGAAATCAGCAACGACCGGCAAGACCGTCCGTCTCGACAAGTAAGAAATCTTAGGAAGAAACCACAGGAGCAGAGCGATGAGCGCATCAGCCGATCGCAATTCACAGACACGCGCCATCGTCACCGGTGGCGCCCAGGGGATCGGCTTTGCCGTCGCCGAAGCGCTGGCCGAGGAAGGTTGCCGGGCGCTGGCGCTCATCGGCCGCTCGCAGGAGAAGGGCGACAAGGCCGTCGCTCATTTCACGAAATCGGGCGTCGATGCCATTTTCATCAGCGCCGATGTGTCAAAAGTGGCGGACTGCAAGCGCGCGGTGGCCACCGCGATCTCGCATTTCGGCACCATCAACGCCTTGGTCAATGCCGCCGCGACATCGGCGCGCGGTTCGCTGGTCGAAACCAGCGAAGAGCTGTTCGATACGATCTTCGACACCAATGTGCGCGGCCCGTTTTTCCTGATGCAGGGCGTGGTGGCGCATCTCCTGGAAAAGAAGGCACCCGGCTCGATCGTCAACGTGCTGTCGATGTCGGCGCATACCGGCCAGTCGTTCCTGACGCCCTATTCGACCAGCAAAGGGGCGCTGATGACGCTGACCAAGAACGTCGCCAACGCCTATCGCTACAACCGCATCCGCTGCAATGCGGTGCTGCCGGGCTGGATGGACACAGAGGGCGAGGACATCGTGCAGAAGAAATGGCACGACGCGCCGGACGACTGGCTGGCAAAGGCCGAAGCGGCGCAGCCGATGGGCCAGCTGGTCAAGCCGGACCAGCTTGCACGGCTGATCAGCTACATGGTCAGCCCGCAGTCCGGTGTCATGACCGGATCGCTGGTCGACTATGACCAGAGCATTGCAGGGGCGTCACCGGAGTAACGCCGGCGAGTCTATCGGAAACGTCCATCGCTTCGTCATCCACCGGCGAAGCAAGGAGCGTAGCGACGCGGCGCAGACCCGAGGATCCAT
Organism: Mesorhizobium sp. M7A.F.Ca.US.006.01.1.1; assembly: GCF_003997935.1. Taxonomy (GTDB): domain Bacteria; phylum Pseudomonadota; class Alphaproteobacteria; order Rhizobiales; family Rhizobiaceae; genus Mesorhizobium. The sequence goes on along the minus strand of NZ_RZQL01000109.1, from coordinate 17,582 downwards.
GCCGTTACCTTAGCCGAAGAATGCAGCAGGGCAGAATTCTGCAACGCAGCAGCGCTCTGAAGTCGCGGCATGGATCCTATGGTCTGCGCCGCGTCGCTTCGCTCCTTGCTCCGCCATAGGATGACGAAATCGTGAGAGTTCGGCCCATCCCGAATTTGGCTGCCACCACCCCCGTGACAAACGCCTCCGCATCGACTATATGGGCCGCATGATCAACCTGTCCGCCACGTATTGGTACTTTAGGAGCTCGCTGGCGGCGGGAGGATTGCGCTCGATCTGAAGATTGCAGCAACAAGATCCGAACAGCCGCCATACCTGGCGGCTTTTTTGTTTCAGCCGGCAGGTTCCCAAACAGGAGCAGAAAGCCGTGTTGACCACCACAGACGACCTCCGGGTCAAGGAAATCCGAGAACTGAGCACACCGGACGAGGTGATGCGGGAGATCCCGCGCACTTTGACGGCGACGCGCACCGTCAGCGCATCGCGCAACGCCACCCATGCCATCTTGAACGGAACCGACGACCGGCTGCTCGTCATCGTCGGCCCGTGTTCGATCCACGATCCGGTCGCGGCCGTCGACTATGCCAGCCGTCTGGCGGCGCTGCGCGAGAGCCTGTCGGACCGGCTCGAGATCGTCATGCGCGTCTATTTCGAAAAACCGCGCACGACGGTCGGCTGGAAAGGTCTGATCAACGATCCCGACCTCGATGGCAGCTTCAACATCGACAAGGGGCTGCGGATGGCACGCAATGTGCTGTCTGCCGTCAACAATCTCGGCCTGCCGGCGGCGACCGAATTCCTCGACATGACCACCCCGCAATACATTGCCGACCTCGTCGCCTGGGGCGCGATCGGCGCGCGCACGACCGAGAGCCAGATCCATCGCGAACTCGCCTCGGGCCTCTCCTGCCCGGTCGGCTTCAAGAACGGCACCGACGGCAATCTCAGGATTGCTGCCGAAGCTGTGAAATCGGCCGCCCAGCCGCATCATTTCATGGCGGTGACCAAGGGCGGACGCAGCGGCATCGCCACAACCACGGGCAATGAGGACTGCCACGTCATCCTGCGCGGCGGCGTTCAGCCCAACTATGACGCGGCGAGCGTCGAAGCCGCCGCTGTGGAACTCGCCCGCATCGGCGTTGCGCCTAGGCTGATGATCGATGTCAGCCACGCCAACTCGGCCAAGAAGCCCGAGAACCAGCCCAAGGTCGCGGCCGATGTCGCCGACCAGGTCGCGGCAGGCGACGAGCGCATCATCGGCCTGATGATCGAGAGCAATCTCGTCGCCGGCCGGCAGGACGTGGTGCCGGGCAAGCCGCTGGTCTATGGCCAGAGCATCACCGATGGCTGCATCGACTGGGCGACCACCGAGACGGTGCTGCACGGCCTTGCCGGCGCCGTCGAGTGGCGCCGCTCGGCACGCCGAGCCGTGATCGACAACCGGCAGGGAGCTGCCTGACAAGACATAGGGGAGTGGGCGGCGGTGACCGGGATTACGCCGCCCTTAACCCTTCCCATGCCGTGAACACCGACACGGCAAAGAGCAGCAGTCCGGCCGACCGGCCGGCAAAAATGGTCGCCCGCGGATTGGCGATCAGAAGGTTGCGGCTGCGGCCGGCGGTGATAGCCAGCCCGCCATAGATCGCAGCCTGCGTCACCACGGTCAGCAGCCCCATGACCGTCGCCTGCATCCAGATCGGACCGTAGTCCGGTTTCAGGAACTGCGGGTAGACGGCAAGCACGAACAGGTATGCCTTCGGGTTGATCAGGCAGGTCACAAACCCCTGGCGAAACGCCTTCCATGCGGAACGGCTGCCGGCAGGCCCCTCCTGACCGACAGTGATGGAACTGCGCATCAGCGTGATGCCTATGAAGGCCATGTAGGCGGCGCCGGCAAGCAGAAGGGGCTTGAATAGGATCGGCACGAAATGCATCAGCAGGCCGACGCCGATGGCGCCGTTCAGCGTGTGCACCATGCCGCCGACCATGATGCCGCCGGTCGCGGCAAGGCCTCGGTCGCGGCCGCCGGTCAGTGCATTGGCAAGCACGAAGAGCATGTCCATGCCCGGAACGGCGATGATGCCGAACAGCAGGATAAAGAAAAGCCAGAGATTTTCCGCATAGCCCATGTCAGTTGCCTGCCGCCTCGCTCCGCCAAACCGCAGCGGAACCTGTTGATTTTCAATTCGATAGGCGCTCCTATAGGTCAGCCAACTGACGATGGTGTGTCAGTTGTGATGGAAACCGGGCGAGAAAAATGCGCAAGGCGTCGCGCCTGTTCGAGATCATCCAGATCCTGCGGCTGGCGCGGCAGCCGGTGACGGCAGCGACGATCGCCGAGCGGCTGGAGGTGACGGTGCGCTCGATCTATCGCGACATTGCCGCCCTGCAGGCGATGCGCGTGCCGATCGAGGGCGGGCGCGGCATCGGCTACATCCTGCGTCCCGGCTTCGACCTGCCGCCGCTGATGTTCTCGATCGAGGAGATGGAGGCGATCGTCCTGTCGCTGGCGCTGCTGGAGCGCACCGGCGACAGCGAGCTCAAGCAGGCGGCCAAGCGCGTCAGCGCCAAGATAGCCGGTGCGGTGCCGCCGCCCTTGCGCCAGGCGTTCGACGCCAATGCGCTGCATGCGTGGGGGTTCGCCGCGCCCTCGACCGGCGCGATCGACCTTGCGCTGGTGCGACGCGCCATCCGCGACGAGGAGAAGCTCGACCTCTCCTATCGAGACGAAATGGGCCGCGCCTCAGAGCGCCTCATCCGCCCGATCGCGCTCATCTACTACGCCGAAACCGCCAACATCGTCGCCTGGTGCGAGCTGCGCCAGGCGATCCGCAATTTCCGCAGCGACCGGATCGCGGATTGCCAGGCGACCGGGTTACGCTTCAAGGGCGAAGGCGACCGCTTGCGGCAGGTCTGGGTGAATGGATGGGAGACGAACGTCGCTGCCACGGTCGTCTAAGCGGGCTTATATCACCGTACGTCCATCCAGCGCTTTTCCTCGAACGAACGCGCCATCGCGTGCACGGTGCGCTCGATCTCCAGCCCTTCGGCAAATTCGATGAGCCGCGCCGGCTTGCCCTCAAGCCGCGTCAGCATTTCGTGGCACTCGATGATCTTGAGGTCGTTGAAGCCGAGGCCATGGCCTGGCGCCGGCACGAAGAGGTCATAGGGCTTGTGGTGCGGCGCCACCAGGATGGTGCGGTAGCCCTGCTCGGTCGGACGGTCTGATGTGAGATAGAGCTGGAATTCGTTCGATCGTTCCTGGTCGAACAGGATCGACCCTTTAGAGCCGAAGATCTGGACGGCGATGCGGCCCTTGCGGCCCCAGGCCGAGCGGTTGACCAGCAGCGTGCCGGCAATGCCATTTTCCAGATGCATCAGCACGCTGGCGATGTCGTAGGTCTCCACCGCGCGACGACCGCCGCTGGCCAGCTTGCGATCGGCATAGGGTTTGGCCATGTCGCAGATGACACTGGCGACGCGGCCGAACAGGGCTGAGACCAGCGACAGCGGATGCACGGCGAAATCGTCGAGCGCGCCATAGCCGGAAGCTGCTTCGTGCTTCCAGAAGAACAGCGCCTCCGGGTCGGCCATGAAATCCTCGTCCATCTCGATGCGCAGATGGTTGACCTCGCCGATGATCTTCTCGTCGAGCAGCGCGCCGATGTGGCGGATGGCCGGGCTCTGGATGTAGTTGTAGCCGAGGGCCGCGACCTTGCCGGACTTTTTCGCCGCCGCCGCCATCGCCTCGGCCTCGGCAAAGCTCGGCGCCATCGGCTTTTCGCACCACAGATGCTTGCCTGCCTCAAGGATGGCGATGGCCATTTCCGGGTGGAACTGGTTGGGCGTGGTCAGCGAGACGATATCGACGTCAGGATCGTTGACGACGGCACGCCAGTCGCCGGACGCCTTGGCGAAACCGAACTCGCCGGCCTTGCGCCGGGCAAGCTCTTCGTTGACCTCGCCGAGATGGACGAGCCGTGGCTTGGCAACGTCGGGAAAGACGGCGCTGACGGCACTCCATGCGATGGCGTGACACTTGCCCATGAAACCCGTACCAATGAGACCGACGCCGACCATTTTCCGTTTCTCCACTGCTTGAAGCGCTGCGTGGATGAATTAGTCCATTTTCTCTAGGAATGGAATGTCTGCCTCATTTTTTATGGTGTTCTTGCGCAGCCTCGCTATGATGATGCACAGAGGGATGCTTCACGCATGAGCTTGGACAGAGCGACGATGGACGAACGGGTACCTCGCGATTTCGAGACGCTGCGCACCACCATCCTGGAGCGGCGCGAAAGCCTGCCGAAGCGCATCGCGCAGATCGCCGCCCATGCGCTCGACAATCCCGACGATATCGCCTTCGGCACCGCCGCCAGCATCGCCGCTTCGGCCGGCGTGCAGCCGTCCACCCTGATCCGATTTGCCCAGCAGCTTGGCTTCGATGGGTTCACCAGCCTGCAGCAGGTGTTTCGCGAGCGGCTGCGCGAGCGCAACTCATCCTATGACGAAAGGCTGCAGGCGTTGCGCGTCAAGGCCGAGGGCGGCGCCGGCCACCGGGCGATCTTCGACGGCTTCGTCGCCGCCGCCTCGACCTCGCTCAACGACATTTCACGCACGCTGGATGACGCGCATCTGGAAGACGCCATTTCCCTGCTGGCGAAGGCGGAAACCATCTACGTGCTGGCCAAGCGCCGCTCCTATCCGGTGGCGAGCTATATCGCCTATGCGCTGGGCAAGCTGAAGATCCGCAACCAGCTGATCGAATCGGCGGCCGGGCTGAATGCCGAGATGATCGGCTTCGCGACGCCGGCGGATGCCGTCATCGCCATCTCTTTCTCGCCCTACGCACCGGCCACGATCGGGGAAGCGCGCAGCATTTCGGAACAGGGCGTGCCGATCGTCGCCATCACCGACAGCTCGTTTTCGCCGCTCGCCCAGTTCGCCAAGGTCTGGTTTGAGGTTGCAGAGGCCGATTTCGCCGGCTTCCGCTCGCTGTCGGCGACAATGGCGCTGGCCATGGCGCTGACCGTCGGCGTCGGCGAGAAGCGGCGCGACACGGGCAGGAAGCGCAAGGCCTGATCCACCGCCGAAAAGGCACTTTTCGCCGAAGGAACACTCATTCCATATTGACTATGGATTGGAATTATTATTTCATATTCCCGGCGCCACGCTGCCGCTCGCGCGTGTACCCCAACACAACAAGGCCGACGGGAGGTTCCAATGAGCGAAGCCGTGGACGCTGAATACGCGCCGCTCGACGTCATCACCATCGGTCGCGCTTCCGTCGACCTTTATGGCCAGCAGATCGGCTCGCGACTGGAGGACATCACCTCCTTCGCCAAGTCGGTCGGTGGCTGCCCGGCCAATATCTCGGTCGGCACCGCCAGGCTCGGCCTGCGCTCGGCGCTGCTGACCCGCGTCGGCGACGAGCAGATGGGCCGCTTCATCCGCGAGCAGCTGACGCGTGAGGGCGTCAATGTCGACGGCCTTAAGACCGACAAGGAGCGGCTGACCGCTTTGGTGCTGCTGTCGGTCGAGGACGAAGGCGTTTCGCCGATGATCTTCTACCGCTCGGACTGCGCCGACATGGCGCTGGCGCCGGAAGACATCGATGAGGCCTTCATCGCCTCGGCGCGCTCGATCGTCGTCACCGGCACGCATTTCTCCCGGCCCAACAGCGATGCCGCGCAGCGCAAGGCAATCCGCATCATGAAGGCCAAGGGCGGCAAGGTGGTGTTCGACATCGACTACCGGCCGAACCTGTGGGGCCTTGCCGGCCATGCCGAAGGGTTCGAGCGCTATGTGAAATCGGACCGGGTCTCGGCGCAGCTGAAGACGGTGCTGCCCGACTGCGATCTCATCGTCGGCACCGAGGAAGAGATCATGATCGCGTCGGGGGCCGACGATTGCCTGAGCGCCTTGAAGACGATCCGCTCGCTGTCGTCGGCCACCATCGTCCTGAAGCGCGGCGCCATGGGCTGCATCGTGTATGACGGACCGATCAGCGACGATCTCGAGGACGGCGTCGTCGGCAAGGGGTTTCCGATCGAGATCTACAATGTGCTCGGCGCCGGCGACGCCTTCATGTCCGGCTTCCTGCGCGGCTGGCTGGGCGGCGAAGATCCTGCGACAGCGGCGACCTGGGCCAATGCCTGCGGCGCCTTCGCCGTGTCGCGGCTGCTCTGCGCGCCGGAATATCCAACCTTCGAGGAGCTGCGGTTCTTCCTCAAGAACGGCAGCAAGCATCTCGCCTTGCGCAAGGACGAGGCGATCAACCACATCCATTGGGCGACGACGCGCCGGCGCGACATTCCCTCGCTGATGGCGCTCGCCTGCGACCACCGCGTGCAGCTCGAGGATGTGGCGGCGAAGGCCGGTGCCGATCCCGCACGCATCCAGGATTTCAAGGTGCTGGCGGTCAAGGCGGCGGCGAAGGTTGCCGCCGGCCGCGACGGCTACGGCATGCTGATCGACGAGAAACACGGCCGCAAGGCGATGTTCGAATTCGCCAGGCATTCCTTCGCCTGGCTCGGGCGGCCGGTGGAGCTGCCGGGTTCGCGGCCGCTGCGCTTCGAATTCTCGCAGGACATCGGCTCGCAGCTCACCGAGTGGCCGGTCGACCATTGCATCAAATGCCTGTGCTTCTATCATCCCGACGATCCGGCGGCGCTCAAGGACGAACAGCAGCAGAAGTTGCGCGCGCTGTTCGAAGGCGCGCGGAAAGTAGGCAGGGAACTTCTCATCGAGATCATTGCCGGCAAGCATGGCAAGCTCGACGACACGACGATCCCACGCGCGCTGGAGGAACTCTATGCGCTCGGCATCAAGCCGGACTGGTGGAAGCTCGAGCCGCAGGCGTCGAGCGGCGCCTGGGCGAAGATCGAGGCCGTGATCCTGAAGCACGACCCCTGGTGCCGCGGCGTCGTGCTGCTTGGCCTGGAAGCGCCGCAGGACGAGCTGGAAGCGGCGTTCGCCGCTACCGCCAAGGCGCCCATCGTCAAGGGTTTTGCCGTCGGCCGCACCATCTTCGTCTATGCGGCCGAACAATGGCTGGCCGGCAAGATGTCGGATGACGAGGCTATCGCCGACATGGCGCAGCGCTTCGAACAGTTGACGGATGCGTGGCTTGCCGCGCGCGGCCGCAAGGCGGCATAAGAAGGCGCGGAATAGGACTGCGGAGGAAAACACCATGAGCAAGACAATCCGCCTGACGATGGCGCAGGCGCTGACCCGCTTCCTGTCGCGTCAGATGACCGAGATCGACGGCAGCAAAGTCCCCATCTTCGGCGGCGTCTGGGCGATCTTCGGCCACGGCAATGTCGCCGGCGTCGGCGAGGCGCTCTATCAGCTGCGCGACGAATTGCCGACCTTCCGCGCCCACAATGAACAGGCGATGGCGCATGCGGCGATTGCCTACGCCAAGGCCAATTTCCGCCGCCGCTTCATGGCCGCGACCTCTTCGATCGGCCCCGGCGCGCTCAACATGGTGACGGCGGCCGCGCTCGCCCATGTAAACAGGTTGCCCGTCCTGTTTTTGCCGGGCGATGTCTTCGCCAACCGCATCCCAGATCCGGTGCTGCAGCAGGCCGAGGATTTCTCCGACGGCACGGCGACGGTCAATGACTGCTTCCGTCCCGTTTCGCGCTATTTCGACCGCATCACCCGGCCGGAGCAGATCATTCCTGCGCTCAGCCGCGCCATGCAGGTGCTGACCGATCCGGCCGAATGCGGCCCGGTGACGCTGTCGCTGTGCCAGGACGTCCAGGCCGAGGCCTATGACTATCCCGAGAGTTTTTTCGCCGAGCGCGTCTGGCATCAGCGCCGGCCGCGTCCGGATCGCCAGGAATTGGCGGCCGCAGTCGCCGCGCTCAAGGGTGCGAAAAAACCGTTGATCATCGCCGGCGGCGGTGTCCTCTATTCGCAGGCGTCGGACGAACTGGCGAAATTCGCCGAGGGCGCCGGCATTCCGGTCTGCGAGACGCAAGGCGGCAAATCCTCGCTGCCGGACGATCATTCGCTCAACATGGCGGCGGTCGGCGTCACCGGCACTTCTGCCGCCAACCGGCTGGCTGAGGAAGCCGATGTCGTGCTGGCCATCGGCACGCGCCTGCAGGATTTCACCACCGGTTCGTGGGCGCTGTTCAAGAATTCGGGCAAGACCATCATCGGGCTCAACGTGCAGCCCTTCGACGCCGGCAAGCACCGCGCCCTGCCATTGGTGGCAGATGCGGCCGAGGGCCTGGCCGAACTCGGCGCTGCCCTGAAGGGCTGGAAGGCGCCGGCAAGCTGGACGGACAATGCGGCCACCGGCAAGAAAGCCTGGCAGGTCGAGGCGGCCAAGGTGACGGCGTCGACCAATGCCGCCTACCCGTCCGACGCGCAGGTGATCGGCGCCGTGCAACGCGCCATGGGCTCCGGTGTGACGCTGCTGAATGCCTCCGGCGGCCTGCCGGGCGAACTGCACAAATTATGGCAGGCGGGCGCGCCCGGATCCTACCATGGCGAATATGGCTTCTCGACCATGGGCTACGAGATTGCCGGCGGGCTCGGCGCCAAGATGGCGAAGCCCGATCAGGAGATCGTCGTCATGATCGGCGACGGCTCCTACCTGATGATGAATTCGGAGATCGCCACCTCGGTGATGCTCGGACTGAAGCTGACCATCGTGCTGCTCGACAACCGCGGCTATGGTTGCATCAACCGGCTGCAGATGGCGACCGGCGGCGCCAACTTCAACAATCTCCTGAAGGACTCGCGCCACGAGGTTCTGCCCGACATCGACTTTGCCGCGCATGCGGCGAGCCTGGGGGCGATTGCCGAGAAAGTGCCGTCGATCGCCGGGCTGGAAAACGCGCTGGCACAGGCCAGGAAGAACACGCGCACCACGGTGCTCGTCATCGACACCGACCCGCTGGTTTCCACAGATGCCGGCGGCCACTGGTGGGATGTGGCGGTGCCGGAAGTGTCTGTAAGGCCGCAGGTCAACGCGGCGCGCAAGGCGTATGACGAGAAGCGACAGATGCAGACCATCGGCGATTGATATAGGCGCCGAAGCTCCTCCTTCTCCCCGTCTCTACACGGGGAGAAGATGCCGACAGGCAGATGAGGGGCGGCGCCAACGAGCAAGAAACTGTTTTAGGACCGGAGTGACGACTTGAAAGCCAAACTGGGCATGTCCCCCATTGCGTGGTGGAACGACGATCTGGCGGAGCTCAGCGATGACGTGTCGCTGGAAGAATGCCTGCGCCAGTCACGCTCGGCCGGGTTCACCGGCATGGAGATGGGCCGGCGTTTTCCCAATGATCCCGAAATCATGCTGCCGATCCTGAAGGCAGCCGACGTCACGCTGTGCGGCGGCTGGTTCTCGGGCACGCTGGTCGATGAGGAGATGGCCGGCAACAAGGATCGCATCCAGCCGATGATCGACCTGTTCAAGGCGGTAAATGCGCCTTGCATCGTCTATGGCGAGGTCGGCCGTTCGATCCAGGGCGATCGCTCGAAGCCGCTCGCCACCAAGCCGAAGCTGTCGGATGACGAGATGAAGGCCTATGCGAAACGCCTGACCGAATTTGGCGAATGGTGCGCCGAACAGGGCATGCCGCTGTCCTACCACCACCACATGGCGGCGGTGGTCGAGACCGAGCCGGAACTCGATACCTTCATGCGCTATTCCGGAGCCGGCATTCCGCTGCTGCTCGACGCCGGACATCTGGCATTCGCCGGCGGCGACGTGCTGCGCGCCATCGATAACCATCACGCCCGCATCAGCCATGTGCATGTGAAGGACGTTCGCATGGAGGTGATCGAAAAGCTCGATCGCACCAAACAATCCTTCCTCGACGCGGTGGCGCTGGGCGCCTTCACCGTGCCGGGCGACGGTTCGCTGGACTTCGGCGCCATCGTGCAGCGCTTCGCCGACCATGGCTATGAGGGCTGGTTCGTGGTCGAAGCCGAGCAGGACCCGAAAAAGAACCCGCCACTCAGGATGGCGCAAGTTGGCTACGAGGAATTGATGCGCGTCATGACCGCCGCCGGATACACGGTCGAGACGCAAGGCTTTCCAAATGTCTAGTTTCCCAATGGCTGGTGCGACGGGTTCCCGGCGAGGCCGATTGCTGTAGATTGGCCCGATGAAAGATTCCGAACATCCCTTCTTCCGGCCTTTGTGGCGGCGTGTAGCCATCGTCGCGGTCTGCGTCATTTGGTCGATCATCGAGTTCGCCACCGGCACGCCGTTCTGGGGCATGATCGCGCTCGGCTTCGCCGGCTACGCCGTCTGGCAGTATTTTTATCTCTACAAGCCTGCTGACGAGGCGAAGCCTCCGGTCGAGGCCGAACCGAAGGAGTGACTGATCGCATGCGTCGGCGATTAGCTTGCAGTGCTTCTAACTTCGTCATCCTAGGGCGGAGCAAGGAGCGCAGCGACGCAGCGCAGACCCTAGGATCCATGCCATGACTATGAAGCTGGTGTGACGGTGCAGAATTCCGCTCCACTGTGCTCTTCGGCAGAGGTTACGGCATGGATCCTAGGGTCTCCGCGACGGAGCTTCGCTCCTGCTACGCCCTAGGATGACGAAGTTGGGAGGGCGCCGGCCGAAGATTTGCGATGGCCCTTTCAAACAGACGGCTTGGCTTCACGGAGCCCTTCAAGCCAACGGAATAGGAGACAAAATGTCGAAGCTGCTCGTCAAAGCCGACAAAGGCCATGGCCGCGTCGCCCATGTGACGCCGAAAAGTGCCGGCTGGACCTATGTCGGTTTCGACCTGCATCGGCTGAAGCCCGGCGAGAGCGCCTCCGGAAAGACGGAGGATCGCGAAGTCTGCCTGGTGTTCGTCACCGGCAAGGGTAGCGCCACCGCCGACGGCAAGGATCTCGGTCTGCTCGGCGAGCGGATGTCGCCCTTCGAGGGCAAGCCGTGGTCGGTGTATGTCCCTGAGGGATCGGATTGGTCGGTGACTGCGGACACCGGACTGGAACTCGCCGTCTGCTCGGCGCCGGGCCTTGGCGGCGGCCTGCCGGTGCGGGTGATCGCACCGGACGATCTCGGCCAGGAAGTGCGCGGCAAGGGCACCAACACGCGCTATGTCACCAACATCCTGCCGGAGGGCAAGCCGGCCGATTCGTTGCTGGTGGTCGAGGTCATCACGCCCGGCGGGCATACATCGAGCTATCCGCCGCACAAGCACGACCAGGATAATCTGCCTGCCGAATCCTATCTCGAGGAAACCTACTATCACCGCCTCAACCCGCCGCAGGGCTTTGCCTTCCAGCGCGTCTATACCGACGCCGACAGGAATGGCCATCGCGCGCTCGACGAAGCGATGGCGATCGAGGATGGCGATGTCGTACTGGTGCCCAGGGGTTATCACCCCTGCGCCGCCTGCCACGGCTATGACCTCTATTATCTCAACGTCATGGCAGGGCCGAAGCGGACGTGGAAATTCCACAACGCGCCCGAGCACGAATGGCTGATGAAGGCCTGATCGGTCGCTGCGTGAGCACTCGCCCCCTGGTCCAGCACGAAAAAATCGTCGGCTAATGACCCCGCCGCAGCGTTTTGTTACCTGAAAGCCAGCAAGGCTTCGTCAATTCGTCATGGAAATCACCTATGGCAGCGAAGCTGACAAGGACTTTCCATGCGCTACGCCCTCTATTTCACCCCCCGGCAGGACGAGCCACTGGCGCGGATCGCCGCCGACTGGCTGGGCCGCGACCCGTTTGGCGCCGCGACGAGGCCGGTCGAAGCGGTGGCCGACCTGTCGGCGGCGGAAGTTGCTTTCCACACCGCTTCGGCGCGCCGCTATGGTTTCCATGCGACGCTGAAAGCCCCCTTCCGCCTGGCTGCCGACGAGACGGAAGCCTCGCTGCGCGCCGCACTCGACCATTTTGCCGAGGTGACGCCGGCGGTGACCATCCCGCGTCTCGTGGTCAGCCAGATCGACGGCTTCTTCGCGCTGGTGCCGGAAGGGCCAGTGCCTGCGCTCAACCGGTTCGCCGATGACGTGGTGCGCGATTTCGACCGGTTTCGCGCACCGCTGAGCGAGGCGGAAATCGAGCGGCGCAGCCCGGATTCGCTGAAGCCGGCCGAGTTCCGCAACCTCTGCCAATGGGGTTACCCCTATGTCTTCGAAACCTTTCGCTTCCACATGACGCTCTCCGGCCGGGCGGGGTCACAGGAAAGCCCTCGTTTGCGCGCAGCGATCGACAGCCTGTTCGCGGACGTGCTGCAACAGAAGGTGCTGGTGGATGCGCTGACCTTGTTTGTCGAAACCGAACCGGGTGCACCGTTCATGGTGCTCTCGCATCATGCGCTCGGGCGCCGCCCGACCAGAAAAACCGCCTGAAGGACTGCCTGAAATGACCGCCGAGACTGTTCTCCACAACGCCCGCATCGTGCTTGCCGACGAGATCGTCGAGGGTTCGCTGGTGCTGCGCGACGGCTTTATCGCCGGCATCGAATCCGGCGCAAGCTTTGGTTCTGGCCGCATCGGCGAGGACATGGGCGGCGACTATGTCATTCCCGGGCTGGTCGAATTGCACACCGACCATCTCGAAGGCCACTACGCGCCGCGGCCCAAGGTGCGCTGGAATCCGATCGCCGCCGTGCTCGCCCATGACGCGCAGGTGGCGACCGCCGGCATCACCACCGTGCTCGACGCCTTGCGCGTCGGCATGGACGAAGACGCCGACCTGACATCGGCCGACATCCGCAAGCTGGCCGACGCGATCGAGGACAGTGTGAAGCAGGACCGTCTGCGCGCCGATCATTTCATCCACCTGCGCTGCGAGGTTTCGGCACCGGACTGCCTCAGGGCTTTCGCCAATTTCGACGGCGACGAGCGGGTCAAGCTGGCGTCGCTGATGGACCATGCTCCAGGCCAGCGCCAGTTCGTCAACCTCGAGACCTATGCCTACTATTACCAGCGCAAGCTGAAGCTGACCGATCGCGACTTCAAGGTGTTCTGCGAAAAGCGGATGGCCGAATCGGCGCGCAATTCGGCGCCGAACCGGGCGGTGATATCAGCCGCCTGCCAGGAGCGCGGCATCGTGCTGGCCAGCCACGACGACGCCACATCAGGCCATGTCGACGAGGCGATCGAACAGGGCGTTCGCGTCGCCGAGTTCCCGACCACGGAAGAGGCCGCCAGGGCCTCGAAAGAGGCCGGGATGGGTGTGCTGATGGGCGCGCCCAACGTCATGCGCGGCGCCTCGCATTCGGGCAATGTCTCGGCCCGCACGCTGGCCAGTGACGGCCTGCTCGACATCTTGTCGTCCGACTACATTCCCTTCAGCCTGATCCAGTCGGCGTTCTTCCTCGGCGATGTCGTCGAAGGCATTTCGTTGCCGCAGGCCGTCGCCATGGTCTCGAAAAACCCGGCCGATGCGATTGGCCTGACCGACCGCGGCGTCATCGAACAAGGCCGCCGCGCCGACCTGGTGCGGGTGCGTGTCGACGACCATGTTCCGGTCGTGCGCACCGTCTGGCGGCAGGGACGCCGGGTGGCATGATGGTGTCGGCACTGATCGAGCGGGAACTGTCGGCCGAGACGTCTCCGATCCGCGATGGCGTCTTCGTCGCCGTCGTCGGACCGAGTGGCGCCGGCAAGGACACGGTGATCGGCTACGCTCGCAACCATTTTGCCGACGAAACGCGGCTGGAGTTCGTCCGCCGCGTCATCACAAGGCCGAGCGATGCCGCCAGCGAGGATCACGACACGCTGGCCGACGCTACCTTCGTCGAAGCCGAAGCCGATGGCGCCTTCGCCATCTCCTGGGAAGCGCACGGCTTGCGCTATGGCATTCCCGCCGATGTCGACTGGTCTGTCGCCAATGGCCGTGTTGCTGTCGCCAATGTGTCGCGCGCGATCATCCCCTCCTTGCGCGAACGCTATGCCAATCTGGCCATCGTCGAAATCACCGCCTCGCCGGAGGTGCTGGCCGAGCGTCTGGCGATGCGCGGCCGCGAGTCACGCGGCGAAGTGCTGGCGCGGCTGGCGCGCAGTGCCAATGTCACTCTGTCCGGGCCCGGCGTCACCTCGATCGACAACAGCGGCCCGCGCGAAGCGGCCGGCGAACGCTTCGCCGAGGTGCTGCGCAAGGCGATGGCTTTTTCCGACATTTCGGGCCTGATCTAGAGCGACGGTTCTTGACGCCTCGTTCACGCGATGGGCGCTTTAAGCCCCAAGCGCAAAGGGCATCAGCGACACCGTGCCAGCCGAACTTTCACCTGGGGCGAGTACGATGGTGCCCTCGTCCGGATCGCTCCATCCGCCCCGGTTGAAAGCACCGGAGGCCATGGTCTGCGGTTCGACGCAAAAGTAAGGCTTGGCCGGGTCGGCGTACAGCATCAGGTGCTTGAAGATCGGATCGGCCTTGATGCGCAAACCCGCGCCGCGCGCCGGAAAGCGAAGCGTCGCCTCACCCGTCCAGCCGCCATAATCATTGTTGCGCCAGCCGGCGGGTAAAGGCCGGCTCTCGGCGAAGTCGAGTTCGGGCGCAAGCGCTATCGGATCGCCGGCGATGCCTTGCGGTTCCTCCAGATAGAACCGCGCGGCCTTGAATTGCAGCGTGACGTCCGGGTCGCGATCGAACCAGGGATGCAGGCCGAAACCAAACGGCATGGAAACCGGCCCCGTGTTGGTCAGTGTCATGGTCACGCCGAGGCCTTCTTCGGACAGCACGAAAGCCTGCGTCGCGTGATAGGAGTAGGGTTCGAGGCCGGCTGCGATATCCAGCGACAGCGTTGCCTGGGCGTCGCCCGCCTCAGTAACAGTCCAGGGGTGCTTCCAGCCGCTACCATGCACGTTGATGGTTTCGGGCGGATTGTTGGGCTGGACCCGCCAGCCCTTCGCTCGAAACTCGAATGCATTTCCGGCGATGCGGTTGGCGTAGGGGGTCATCGGGAACATGGCGACGCCAAGCACATTGCCGGCTTCGCGATCATGGTCCGAGAGCCTGCGCATGAGATCGATGCCGCGCCAGCGCAGCGCGCTGAGGCTGCCGCCGATTTGCGGCACCAGTTCGGCTTCGAGCGCGCCGGCCCTGAGCGTCAACGGTTCAGGAATTGCAGCCATCGCCCGCCATTCGCCGCGAGGCGCTATTCCGCGGCCGCGCCGGCGGCGCTTTTGCGGGTGGCGTCGACCATCAGCCGCCGTTCCCGGAACACGCCCCATTGCTGGTCGACCAGCACGCCGATGAGGATGACGCCGCCCATCACCGCGAAATTTAGCGAGGACGGAATGCCGAGCAGGTTGACGAGGTTCTGCAGCTCCTGCAGCAGCACCGTGCCGAGGATGACGCCGATCAGCGAGCCTTCACCGCCGCGCAGCGAGAAGCCGCCGAGCACGGCGGCTGCGATGGCATAGAGCTCGTAGAACTGGCCGTGGCTGGCTGGTGAGATCGAGCGCGTGTACATGGCGAAATAGATCGCCGACAGCGCCGTCAGCACGCCGCAGATGACATAGGCGGCGATGACGACACGGCCGGTGCGGATGCCCGAATATTTCGCCGCCTCCTCGTTCTTGCCGATGGCGTAGAGATAGCGGCCGAACACCGAGCGGTGCAGCACCACCCACATGACGATCGAAATAACGATCAGCGCGATGAAACTGTTCGGCACGCCATAAGAGCGCCCGGCGGTGAGGAATTCGAGGTCGGGAAAATTCTGGCCGAAAGCAAAGCCCGCGGTGCCGTCGCCAGTGTAGAAGCGGGCGATGCCGCGGTAGATCAACAGGCCGCACAGCGTGACGACGAAAGGCTGCAATTTCAGTCTTGTGATCAGCCAGCCATGCGCCAGGCCGATGATGGCGCCAAGCACCAGGATGAGCACGAAGGCAACCGGCCATCCCATGCCACGCACGGCGATGAAGTCGATGAACAGCGTTCCCAGCAGCGCGACCACCGAGCCGACCGACAGTTCGATGCCGCCGGTGATGATGACGAAGGCCTGGCCGATCGACAGGATGCCGAACAGGCCGATCAGGTTCGAGGTGTTGGCGAGGTTGATCGGCAACAGGAAGCGCGGATTGATGATCGCAACGATCGCCCCGACCACCAGGATCAGGATCAGCAGGCCGAGATCTTTCTTGCTCATCGTCTTCTCCCCAATGCCTGAGCGATCGCGCTTCCGCGAGACCCCGGCAAAAACTATTTCGGCTGCTTGCCCACCGCCAGCAGCAGTACGTTTTCCTGGCTGAACCGGTCCTTGTCGAGAATGCCCGAGATCTGGCCCTCATGCATGACGGCGATGCGGTCGGACACGCCGATCACCTCTTCCATGTCCGACGAGATCATCAGCACAGCGACGCCGGCGTCGGCCAATGCGCGCATCAGCCCGTAGATTTCCGCCTTGGCGCCGATGTCGATGCCGCGCGTCGGCTCGTCGAGGATCATCACCTTGGGGTTCATGGCCAGCCACTTGCCGAGCACGACCTTCTGCTGGTTGCCGCCCGACAGCGTGCCGGTGCGCGTCTGCACCGAAGGCGCCTTGATGCCGAGGTCTTTCTTCTGCTTCTCGGCGGTGGCGGTCTCGGCGCTTTTGGACACCAGGGAGCGGCGCGCATGCGCCGGCAGGTTGGGCAGCGAAATATTCTGCGCGATCGACAGGTCGAGCAGGATGCCGGTGAGCTTGCGGTCCTCCGGCACCAGGAAGATGCCATGCGCGACGGCGTCGGCCGCGGAAGCCAGCGCAAGCGGCTTGCCGTCGAGCTCGAGCGCGCCGCCAAGCTTCGAGTCGATGCCGAAGAACACCCGCGCCAGCTCGGTGCGGCCGGAGCCGACAAGGCCGGCAAGGCCTAGGATTTCGCCGCGCCTGACATCGAGGTCGACCGGGCGGCCGGGATAGGCCGGGGTGCGGATGGCCTTGGCCGCAAGCGCCGTGGCGCCGGGCGGCGCGTGCGCCTCGGAGGCCTTTTCGCGCTCCTTCAGCATGCGGCCGATCATCAGCTTGACCATCTGGTCGTGGCCGATGTCGCTCTTCGGCAAGGTGCCGGCCAGCATGCCGTCGCGCAGCACCACGACGCGGTCGGCGACGCGCTCGACCTCGTGCAGGCGGTGCGAGATGAAGATGACGCTGATGCCGTCGGCCTTCAGCGCCTTGATGACATCGAGCAATTTGTCGGTCTCGGCGAGCGGCAGGCTCGATGTCGGCTCGTCGAGGATGACCAGCCGCGCCTCGATCGACAGCGCCTTGGCGATCTCGACCATCTGCTGCTGCGCCAGCGACAGGGTCGCGACCTGCGTGTCGGCGGAAAAATTGGCGCCGACGCGCTTCAAAAGCGGCGCCACCATGGTGCGCAGCTTGGCGCGGTCGACGAGCTTCAGCGGCCCGGCGCGCAACGGCTCGCGGCCGAAGAAGATGTTGGCGGCGACATCGAGATTGTCGAACAGGTTGAGTTCCTGGTGGACGAAGGCGATGCCCGAACCCAGGCTGGCCTCGACGGAGAGCCTGTCATGCGCGGTGCCGTCGACCGTGATCGTGCCGCTGTCGGGCGTGGTGACGCCGCCGAGGATCTTCATCAAGGTCGATTTGCCGGCGCCGTTTTCACCGACGAGGCCGATGACCTCGCCCGGCCTGACC
>NZ_RZQL01000108.1 GCF_003997935.1 Mesorhizobium sp. M7A.F.Ca.US.006.01.1.1 | reverse complement strand
CGCGAAGGCCTGCTGCCGATGACGCCGCGCCCTGTTGCTGCCGGCGCCGCTGGTGGTGCAGGTGGCGCTCCGCGTCCGCCGCGGTTCTAACGCCAATTTTTCGTCCTTTTCGAAGGATATCAGAGGTGGCGCGATGTGGAATCGCCGCCACCTTTTTGTTTTGATGTGACCGGTCCGGAGGGGGAGCCGGACCTGAACGACGCGGCTTGAAGTGAGGACAGGGCAGACATGAACGCAACAAGCGTGGAGCGCGGGACCGCATTGCGTGGTTTCGCCCTGACAGCAGCCCTGCTCTCCGGACTGGCGCTTGCCGGCTGCCAAACGGCGGGCCCGACCGGTGAATTCAACAACATCGACAAGGCGCAAGGCTCGAGCGAGAACATTTCCTCGCTGTCGGGCGTCATCCAGCGCAATCCCCAGGATCCCGAAGGCTACAATGTGCGCGGCTCGGCCTATGGCCGTGGTGGCCAATACCAGGCGGCGCTCAAGGATTTCAACCAAGCCATCCAGCTCAATCCGAATTTCTTCCAGGCCTATTCGAATCGCGCGCTCATCCAGCGCTTCCTCGGCAACCAGGAAGCCGCGCTGGCGGACTATAACCGTTCGATCCAGATCAACTCGAACTATGACGCCGCCTATATCGGCCGCGGCAATCTCTACCGCAAGGCGGGTCGCACCCAGGACGCCTTCAACGACTTCCAGAAGGCGATCCAGCTCGATACGACCGACGCGCGCGCCTACCACAATCGAGGCCTGATCTATCAGAGCCAGGGTCAGCACAAATTCGCCATCGAGGACTTCTCGACCGCCATCTCGCTGGCGCCGGACGCCGCCGAGCCCTACAACGGCCGCGGCCTCTCCTATCTGGCGACCAACGACGAGGACAACGCCTTCTCCGATTTCAACATGGCGATCAAGCTCGACGGCAGGAATGCCGAGGCCTGGTCCAACCAGGCGCTGATCTACGAGCGGCGCGGCGACAAGGCCAAGGCGGCGAAATCCTACAAGGAAGCCGTTCGGCTCGATCCGACCTACCAGCCGGCCAAGGATGGCCTCGCCCGCGTCAGCTGATCTCGATTTCGGCAAGCGTTTCCCATACAAATCCGCGTGACATCCAAGTGCCGCGGGATCCTTGCGTGTCCGAAAGGACGCACTTCGCAACCGCGCATTAACCCCGGCAGGAGGCTTTCGGCCCCTGCCTTGATCGCGCCAAGTTTTCAGCGGAACGGTCTACCCACTCAAGCCGTTGTTGAAAAAGTAATTCGCGAAAGGACCCTCCCAATGATCAAGAAACTCGCCTGCGCCGCAGCCCTCGCCACGACGATGTTCGCGGTGGCTCCAGCCAGCGCCGGCAAGCTGCAACTCGGCACGCTCGATTGCACCATCGACGGCGGCACCGCTTATATCGTGGCTTCCAACAAGGGCGTGTCCTGTGTCTTCCGGCCTCATCATCACGGGCCGTCCGAGGTTTACACAGGCGTCATTTCCAAGATCGGCCTCGATGTCGGCCAGACGCATCAGGGCCAGCTGGTCTGGGCCGTGCTGGCTGCGACCCGGGACAGTGACGGTGGCGATCTCGCCGGCAGCTATTACGGCGTCAACGCCGAGGCAAGCGTGGTGACCGGCGGTGGCGCCAACCTGCTGGTTGGCGGCCTGGACAGCGCCTTCATGCTGGAGCCGCTCAGCGTCCAGGCGCAGACCGGCGTCAACCTTGCCGTGGCCGTGACCTCGCTCCAGCTGATCCACTCGTTCAAGTGATTGCATGGAGCCATGCGCTCCATGCCCCCTCACCCCGCGGCGCGGAACCAGATAGGATGGTTCCACGCCGTTGATTTTTGAGGGGACCATCATGCTGAAGACAGCCATTGCCGCTGCCGTATTCGCCACTGTGTTTGCCGGGGCGGCGCAAGCCCAGGACCAGGGCATAGAGCTCGGCACGCTCGATTGCGCCATCGGCGGCGGCACTGGCTTCATTTTCGGCTCGAGCAAGGATTTGAGCTGCACCTTCAACCCCGCCGACAAAAGCTTCGCGCCGGAAGCCTATTTCGGCGCCGTCAACAAATACGGCCTCGACATCGGCACGACGAAGCAGACGATCATGCAGTGGATCGTGCTGACGCCGCTGAAGAACATCTATGCGCCGGGTGCGCTGGCCGGCGACTACATCGGCGCCAGCGCGGAGGTGACGGCCGCCGTCGGCGCTGGCGCCAATCTGCTGGTCGGCGGCTCCTCTCAGGCCTTCACCTTGCAGCCGCTCAGCTTGCAGACGCAGACCGGCATGAACCTCGCGATCGGCGTCAGCCAGTTCCAGCTGCGCAGCACCGAGAACTGATCGCGCCACCGGACCGCAAACATATCCCAAGAAATTCGCTTGAGCTCAACCGCGGTTGAGGTTTTACAAGCCTGCCCCGAACGCAACAACGCCTTGATGCGGCGCGCAATCCGGCGCTGTCGATTCGCATGGTCCTGCCGGAATCCCGCACTGGCTTCTGGCGTCCTGCGCCGGCGTCAAGATATGGAAGTCAGGGGTGGAAATGACCGAAATCAGCACAAACAGGGTCGACTGGCGCGCATTGTGGGCAAGCGGCGACCTGGCGCGCTTCTGCTTCATCAGCCTCGGCATTCTGCTGCACGCCACCAACGAGACGATGGTGGCAACGGTGATGCCGGCCATGGTCGGCGAACTGGCGGGCGTACAGCTCGTCGGCTGGTCGCTGGCCATCTACGGCGCCATCGTTGCCGGCGCGGCCGCCGGACGACTGGTGAGTTATGTCCCCTTGCGCACCAACATGGTGGTCGCCGCGCTGCTTTACGCAGCAGGCGCCCTGATCTGCGCCACCTCGCCTTCCATGCAACTGTTCCTCGCCGGCCGCCTGATCGAAGGACTTGGCGGCGGTGCGCTGGTGTCGCTGGCCTTCGTCTCGGTCGAGCGACTGTTCTCACGCGCCATCTGGCCGCAGCTTTTCGGCATCATGTCGGCGATCTGGGGCGTCGCCGCCTTCAGCGGACCATTGCTCGGCGCGATCATGACCGAGCTTTTGTCATGGCGCTGGGCCTTCGGCATCTTCACACTCGGCGGCGCCGCCATGGCGCTGGCAAGCTTCCTCGTGCTCAACACGCCGCAGGCGACGAAGCCGAGGGCGAGCACGGGCGGGGCGCCGCCCTTCCCGTTCGCGGCCCTTGTCTGCCTTGCCGTCGCCGTGGTGCTGATCGCCTCGGCCGGCGTCGACATCGCCTTGCTGCGCTCCTCGCTGCTGATGGCCGTCGGCCTCATCGGGCTGGTGCTGTTCTTCACCATCGACGCGCTGAAGCCGCGTTCGCGGCTGTTCCCGGCGCGGCTGTTCTCATGGCGCACGCCGGTCGGCGCCGGCATGACCATGGTTGCCGCTTTTTCGGTGGCGACCTGTTCCTTCGGCGTCTACGGGCCGCTGCTGCTGACCAGCCTGCACGACATTCCGCTGCTGACCACCGGCTACATCATCGCCGCCGAATCGATCGCCTGGTCGATCCTGTCGATCCTCGTCGCCAACGCACCGCCGCAACGCGAGCGGCTGATCATCGTTGGCGGCGCGGTGATGATCGCGGCCGGCATCGCCGGCTTTGCCTACACGATACCCCTGGGCTCCATCCCGCTGATCCTGATGTGCGCCCTGTTGCAAGGCGGCGGCTTCGGCATCGCCTGGCCGTTCCTGACGCGCGTCATCGTCGCCTCCGCCCCGGAGAGCGAGCAGACCATCGCCTCGGCGGCGGTACCGACCATGCAGCGCATCGGCTATGCCGTGGGCGCCGCACTCGCCGGCATCGTCGCCAATGCCAGCGGCTTTTCGCAAGGCTTGAACCACGACGCGGCGGCGAATGTCGCGTCCTGGCTGTTTCTCGCCTTCGTGCCGCTCGGCATTGTCGGCTGCCTAGCGGCCTTGCGGGTTTCCAGACCGTTTGGTCGGCAGCTGGAAGCGATCGGCTAATTCCAACCCGCTCACTCGACCTCGCGCAGGCGATATCCGACACCCGTCTCGGTGGTGATGTAGCGCGGCTGGTCGGGGCTCTTCTCGATCTTTTGCCTGAGCTGGCGCACATAGACCCTGAGATACTGCACGTCGGTCGAGTCGCCCCAGACCTGCTTCAACAGGAAATGGTGGGTCAGCACCTTGCCGGCGTGCTGCACCAGCATGCGCAGGATGTCGTATTCCTTCGGCGACAGCTTTACCTCCTTGCCCTGGACCTTGACGAGGCGCTTGACCAGGTCGACGCTGAGATCACCGGTCTGGAAAATCGGCTTCTCGCCCTGCTGCTGGAACTTGTGGCGGAGCGCCACCCGAATACGTGCGACCAGTTCGTTCATGCCGAAAGGTTTGGTGACATAGTCGTCGGCACCGAGTTCCAGGGCCTGGACGATACCGGCCTCGTCGGTCCGGCTGGACAGGATGACCACCGGAATGTCGAGCCCGTCGTCGCGCCATTTGCGCAGCAGTTCATGGCCGCTCATGCCGGGCAGGCCAAGGTCGAGCAGGACGAGGTCCGGCTTCTCCGCCTCCATCAGCTCGATCGCCACCCGGGCATTCGGCGCCTCGCTGATCGCGTAGCCCTGGCTGCCGAGCCCGACGCGCAGCAGCTTGCGGATCGGCGGCTCGTCATCGACGACCAGTATCCTGACGTTCGAGTTTGTCATGCCAGGTCACCCACATCGTCGGTATTCGAAGCGTCGAAATTGGGCGGATTTGCCGGCTTGGGCATCTTGATGGTGAACACCGCGCCCGAACGGTCGGTCCGGTTTGCCGCTGTGATCGTGCCACCCATCGCCTCGATGAAGCCGCGACAGATCGACAGCCCGAGCCCGGTGCCGGCGCGGACCTGATCGCGCTTGCGCACCCGATAGAAAGTATCGAAAATCCGCTCCAGATCGCCGGGAGGAATGCCCGGCCCTTCATCCATGATCTGCAGCAGGACGGAGCCATTGTCGGTCCAGCCCTGCACGCGGATCGTCGAGCCTTCCGGGGCATATTTCGCCGCATTGTCGAGAAGATTGAACAGCGCCTGCTCGAACAGCACCGGGTCGACCTTCAACATCGGCAGATCCCTGGGGATGTCCGTCTCGATCTTGTGCTCGCCAATAATTTTCCTGGCCCTTTGCAGGGCGGAGCCGACGATGTCGCCGACATAGTGAAAAGCGTAGTTCGGCTCCATCGCGCCGGACTCGATCTTGGTCATGTCGAGCAGATTGGCGATGAAGCGGTTCAGCCGCTCGGATTCGTCGAGCACCGTCGACAGCAGTTCGGCCCGGTCCGGTTCGGGAAGTGCTGCTGAAAAATCCCGCAGCGTGCCGGCCGCGCCCATGATGGCGGCGAGCGGCGTCTTCAGATCATGGGAAATGGAGGTGAGCAGCGCCGAGCGCAGCCTGTCCGCCTCGGCCGCGAGCTTGGCGCGGTCGACGTCGGCGACCAATTGAATACGCTCGATAGCGACCGCAGCCTGGTCGGCCAGCGCGTCGAGCAGGCGCTGCTGCTCGGGCGTCAGCAACGGCCCCTGCTTGTCGTTGTCGAGGCCGACGACACCGATTGCCGTGCGCCCGGTCCGCAAGGGCAGATAGAGACGCTTGGCGCCGGGAAGCGTGTCGGCGCCGCGACCCGCGGCACGATTGTGCTCCCAGGCCCAGCGGGCGGCGGCGATGTCGGCTTCGGCCAGCGTGTCATCAGGCGGATAGCCGGCCTTGACGGTGATCGTCCCGTCTTCCGGCAAAAGCAGCACCACCCGCAGCTTCAGCATCGAGGCGATCTGGAAGGCCGTGGCCCAGAGAACGTCGTCCAGTGTCCCGGCGCCGGCGAGCTTCTTTGAGAAGAGGTAGATGTCCTCGGTCGCCCGCGCTCGTGAGCGGGCGGCGACCGCCTGGCGCTGTACACGCGCCGTCAGATTGCTGGCGATGACCGCAACGACCAGAAACACGCCAAGCGCGACGATGCTTTCCGGATCCCTGATCGTCAGCGTATAGCGGGGCTCCAGGAAGAAATAATTGAAGGCTAGGGCGCTGACGAAACAGGCATAGAGAGCCGGCCACAGGCCGCCGGTCACCGCCGATGCCAGCACCCCGATGAGAAGGATGATCGCCAGATTGCGAACGTCGAGGAACTGGTCGAGAAGGACGGCGAAGGCGAGCGAGCCGATGACAAAGGCCGTGGCCTTGAGATAGGGCCAGATTTCGAACTGCCACTGCTCGTCCGCCGCCTTGACGCTCCGCGACGACGCCTCGCTTCGTTCGTTTCCTGAAATGACATGGACGCTGATGTCGCCGGCGTTGCGGATGAGATCGTAGGTGAGCGAGCCTTCGATCAATTCGCGCCAGCGCGACCGGGTCGGCCTGCCGACCACGATATGGGTGAAATTGTTCGCCGTCGCATAACGCACGATGTCCTGCGCCACATTCTGGCCCGGAATGGTCGTCACCTCGGCGCCAAGCTGTTGGGCAAGGCGCAGGTTCGTCGCCAGCCGGTCCTTGTCGTCCTCGGGCATGCTGGCCGAACGCGTGCTGTCGACGTGCAGCGCCGTCCATGGGGCACGCAGCCGGTCAGCCAGCCTGCGTGCATAGCGCACGCGGGCCGCTCCTCCCGGTCGAGCGTCGAGGCAGACGAGAACCCTTTCGCCTGCCGCCCACGGTCCGGGAATGGCGTGCGCCTGCATATGGATCAGCAACTGGTCGTCGACACGCTGTGCGGTGCGGCGCAGCGCCAGTTCCCTGAGCGCTGTCAGATTGCCGGGCGAGAAATAGTTCTCGATCGCGCGCTGCGCGGTGTTCGGGAAATAGACCTTGCCTTCCTCGAGCCGCTTGATCAGGTCGTCAGGGGTGAGATCGATGATCTCGACATCGTCGGCCTGGTCGATGATGGAATCGGGAACCGTCTCGCGGACCCTGACCTTGGTGATCTGGGCGACGACGTCGTTCAGGCTTTCGACATGCTGGATGTTGAGCGTCGTGTAGACGTCGATGCCGTGCGTCAGGATTTCCTGGACGTCGAGATAACGCTTGGGATGGCGGCTGCCGGGCGCATTGGTGTGGGCGAGTTCGTCGACAAGAACCAGCGCCGGGCGCCGGGCGAGGATGGCGTCGATATCCATCTCGTCGAGGATGCGCCCCTTGTAATCGACCTTGCGGCGGGGAATGACCTCATAGCCCTCGACCAGGGCCAGCGTCTCCTTGCGGCCATGCGTTTCGACGACGCCGATCACCACATCGACGCCATCGGCCAGCCTGGCGCGGCCCGACATCAGCATCTCATAGGTCTTGCCGACGCCGGGTGCCGCGCCGAGGAAAATCCTCAGCCGGCCGCGCCCCTCCCGCTCGGCATGGTCAAGCAGTGCGTCGGGTGAGGGTCTGGCGTCGCTGCTTCTGTCGTCAGGCATCGGGATCGATCATGGATGGCGCCGGGGGTACTGTCGATCCCCGGCCCGCACCATTCACTGTTTCGCGGCGTCCAGCGCAAGGTTGAGGCCAAGCACATTGACCACAGGCTCGCCCATGAAGCCAAGCTCCCTGCCCTCGACTTGGGCATCGACAAGCGCCTTGATCTTGGCTTCGTCGATGCCCCTGGCCTTGGCCACCCGGGCGACCTGGAAGTAAGCGGCTTCCGGGCTGATGTCGGGATCGAGGCCGCTGCCGGACGTCGTCACCAGGTCCATCGGCACGGGCTGGTTCGGGTTTTCCGCTTTCAACTTCTCGACATCGCCCTTGATACGATCGATCAGCTTGGGATTGGTCGGGCCGAGATTGCTGCCACTCGAGGCGGCCGCATTGTAGCCGTCGCCGGCAGCCGAGGGGCGGCCGTGGAAATACTTGTCGCCGGCAAACCCCTGGCCGATCAGTTCGGAGCCGATGATCTTGCCGTCCTTCTCGACCAGGCTGCCATTGGCCTGACGCGGGAACAGCGCCTGGGCGATGCCGGTCATGCCCAGGGGATAGATCAGGCCGGTCAGGACCGTGAAGAAGACGATCATGATGATCGCGGGTCTTATCTGGGTAAGCATGGGTATATTCCTTAAGCGAGGCCAAGCGCGGTGACGATCATGTCGATCGCCTTGATGCCGACGAAAGGCACGATGAGGCCGCCGAGGCCGTAGACAAGCAGGTTGCGGCTGAGCAGCGCGCCGGCGCCGATGGCCCGATATTTGACGCCCTTCAGCGACAGCGGGATCAGCGCGATGATGATCAGCGCGTTGAAGATGATGGCCGACAGGATGGCACTCTGCGGCGTTGCCAGATGCATGACGTTGAGTGCCTGCAACGGGCCGGTCGTCTGTCCAGGTGCGACGTAGAAGACGGCGAACATCGCCGGGATGATGGCGAAATACTTGGCGACGTCGTTGGCGATCGAGAAGGTCGTCAGCGAGCCCCGCGTCATCAAGAGCGCCTTGCCGATCTCCACGATCTCGATGAGCTTGGTCGGATCGCTGTCGAGATCGATCATGTTGCCGGCCTCGCGCGCGGCGACCGTGCCGGTGTTCATTGCGACACCGACATCGGCTTGTGCAAGGGCGGGTGCATCGTTGGTGCCGTCGCCGCACATGGCCACCAGCTTGCCCTTGGCCTGTTCGTCGCGGATCAGCTTGAGCTTGTCCTCCGGCGTGGCCTGGGCGAGGAAGTCGTCGACGCCGGCTTCCGCGGCGATCGCCGCCGCCGTCATCGGGTTGTCGCCGGTGATCATCACCGTGCGGATGCCCATGCGGCGCAGTTCGGTGAAGCGCTCCCTGATGCCGCCCTTGACGATGTCCTTGAGGTGGATGACGCCGAGCAGGCGGCCGTCGCGTTCGACCGCCAGCGGCGTGCCGCCGGACTTGGCGATCTCGTCGGCGATGGCCTGGAGATCCCTGACGGTATCGCTGCCGGGCCGCGTGCCATGGGCGGCAACCGTCGACTGGTTGACATGGGCAAGCACGGAATCCACGGCGCCCTTGCGCACCGACGAACCATCGATGTCGACGCCGCTCATACGGGTTTGCGCTGTGAAGGGCACGAAGGTGGCGTGCAGCGTTGCCATGTCGCGGGCGCGGATGGCGTATTTCTCCTTGGCCAGCACGACGATGGAGCGGCCTTCCGGCGTTTCGTCGGCGAGCGAGGCCAGCTGGGCCGCGTCGGCCAGTTGCTGCTCGGTGACACCCTTGACCGGGCGAAACTGCGTCGCCTGGCGGTTGCCGAGCGTGATCGTGCCGGTCTTGTCGAGCAGCAGCGTGTCGACGTCGCCTGCGGCTTCCACGGCGCGACCCGACATGGCCAGCACGTTGAATCGCACCAGACGGTCCATGCCGGCGATGCCGATGGCCGAAAGCAGCGCGCCGATCGTGGTCGGGATCAAGGTGACGAACAGCGCCACCAGAACGGTCACCGAGATATAGCCGCCCGAATAGGAAGCAAAACTCGGGATCGTCGCGGTGGCCAGCACGAAGATCAGCGTCATGCCGACGAGCAGGATGTTGAGCGCGATCTCGTTCGGCGTCTTTTGGCGCTCGGCACCTTCGACCAGCGAGATCATGCGGTCGAGGAAGGTGTGGCCGGAAGCCGCTGTGATGCGCACGCGGACCCAGTCGGACAGCACCTGCGTGCCGCCGGTGACCGCCGAACGATCGCCGCCGGATTCGCGGATGACCGGCGCGGATTCGCCCGTGATCGCAGCCTCGTTGACCGAAGCGACGCCTTCGATCACCTCGCCGTCGGACGGGATGATGTCGCCGGCCTCGACCAGCACGGCATCGCCGACCTTGAGGCTGGTGCCGGGCACGAGTTTGTATCTGGTGCGGTCTTCACCGGTCAAAAGCTTGGCCTGGGTCTCGGTGCGTGCCTTGCGCAGCGAATCCGCCTGCGCCTTGCCGCGGCCTTCTGCGACCGCTTCGGCGAAGTTGGCGAACAGCACGGTAAACCAAAGCCAGATGATGATCTGCAACGTGAATTTGAGATCGCCGCCTCCGGTGACCAGGTCCTTGACGAACAGCACCGTGGTGAGCGCCGAGACGACGGCAACGACGAACATCACCGGGTTCCTGGCCAGCGTGCGCGGGTCGAGTTTGCGGAAGGCGCCGCCAATGGCGGGAAGCAGGATGCTGGCATCCATGATGCTGGCTGATTTCGAGTGGCTCATTTTGAAGCTCCGGCTTCGGTGTTGTTGGACGGCACCGGATGATCGGATGCCGAAAAGAGATGGGGCGGCCCGTAGGCCAGCAGCCAGAGGACGAGCATGACTGCCGCAAGGCCGAGAAACGTCGACAGGGTCGGGAAAGGAGGAGGTCTCTCCTCCTTTCCGTGATCGTCCCTGTGGCCGACCTTGCGGCGCATGGCATTGAACCAGGACATGACGGTCTCAGAAGGTCTGCCCGTGAGCCATCGCCAGGTGCTCGATGATCGGCCCGACGGCGAGCGCCGGGAAGAAGGTGAGGCCACCGACGATCAGGATGACGCCGACCAGCAGCCCGACGAACAGCGGGCCATCGGTCGGGAAGGTGCCGGCGGAGGCCGGAACCGTTTTCTTCGCCACCAGCGAGCCGGCAATGGCCAGCGCCGGGATGATGACCAGGAAGCGGCCCATCAGCATGCCGATGCCGATGGTGATGTTGTACCATGGCGTATTGCCGCTGAGGCCGCCAAAGGCCGAACCGTTGTTGGCCGCCGCCGAAGTGTAGGCATAGAGGACCTCCGAGAAGCCGTGCGGGCCGGCATTGCCCATCGACGCCACGCCGGTCGGCAGCACGACGGCGATGGCCGTGAAGATCAGCATCGCCAGCGGCAGGCACAGTATGGCCAGCATCGCCATCTTGACCTCCTTGGCCTCGATCTTCTTGCCGAGATATTCGGGCGTGCGGCCGACCATCAGGCCGGCGACGAAGACGGCGACGACGATGTACATCAGGATGCCGTAGAGGCCCGCGCCGACACCGCCGACGATGACTTCGCCAAGCTGCATGTTGATGATCGGGATCATGCCGCCGAGCGCCGTGAACGAGCCGTGCATGGCGTTCACCGCGCCACAGGAAGCGGCCGTGGTGATGACGGCAAACAGCGCCGACAAGGCGATGCCGAAACGCGTCTCCTTGCCCTCCATGTTGCCGCCGTCGATGCCCAGCGCATGCACCAGCGGGTTGCCAGCGGCTTCCGCCCAGTAGCAGATGGCGACACCGGCGATGAACATGACGCCCATGGCCGAGAGAATCGCCCAGCCCTGGCGCTGGTTGCCGATCATGCGGCCGAAGACATTGGTCAGGGCGGCGCCGATGGCGAAGATCGACACCATCTGGATCAGGTTGGAGATCGCGTCGGGGTTCTCGAACGGGTGCGCGGCATTGGCGTTGAAGAAGCCGCCGCCATTGGTGCCGAGCATCTTGATGGCCACCTGCGAAGCGACCGGGCCGACGGCGATGGTCTGCTGCGCGCCTTCCAGCGTCGTGGCGT
Organism: Mesorhizobium sp. M7A.F.Ca.US.006.01.1.1; assembly: GCF_003997935.1. GTDB lineage: Bacteria > Pseudomonadota > Alphaproteobacteria > Rhizobiales > Rhizobiaceae > Mesorhizobium. Next base: position 11,446 of record NZ_RZQL01000108.1, on the reverse strand, counting down.
TTACATAGGCGCCGAGCGTCTGCGGCATGCCGAGCCAGACATAGACCAGCGTCAGCACGATGCAGAACGGCAGCAGCAGATAGAGTGTGGAGCGGGTCATATCGACCCAGAAATTGCCGATCGACTTGCCCGAAGCCCGGGCAAAGCCGCGGATCAGCGCGATGGCGATGGCAATGCCGGTGGCCGCCGAAACGAAGTTCTGCACCGTCAGCCCGGCCATCTGCACGAGATAGGACATCGTGCTCTCGCCACCATAGTTCTGCCAGTTGGTGTTGGTCATGAAGCTGGCGGCGGTGTTGAACGCGAGCCCAGGTTCAACCGCTGTCATGCCGGCCGGATTGTAAGGCAGGCTGCCCTGCAGGCGCTGCAGGACATAGAGCACCAGGAAGCCGGCAAGGTTGAAGAGCAGCAGGGCGACCGCGTAGGTGGTCCAGTGCTGTTCCTCGCGTTCGCTGGTTCCGCAAACACGGTACAGCCCGCGCTCAAGCGGGCCGAAGAGGGGCGAAAGCAGCGTCCGGTCGCCGTTGAAGACGCGGTGCATGTAGCCGCCGAGCGGCTTCACCAGCAATATGACGATCCCGCAATAGACCAGGATCTGTATCCAACCGTTCAGTGTCATGGCTGTGGGCTTTCCGTGCCTTCAGAAGCGTTCTGGACGAACGAGGGCGTATGTCAGGTAGGCGAGCAGGAACAGCGTAACGCCGCCACCGAGAATATAGTCGACGATCATTTTCTCAGCCTCGCTCTAGAGCGCGTCACAAGCTTTGACGTAGGCGAAACAAAGGGCGAAGAACAAAATTCCGATCCCGATAACGGCCATATCCATTGTGTTTATTCCTTTTGTTCTTTTGTACTTTGCGAATTTGACAGGAGAGTTCGCAATATCTCGAAAGTGGCCCGGCGCATCTTTGGCGACGGAACCGATTGTGTTTTCTGAAGGGAATATGGACCCGATCGCCATAAAGGTTCGAGACGGGGCGCAGTGGAAAGAAATAGGAATTTTATAAAGATTTTTGCGCGGGCTCTTCCCGACACGCAGGGATTGTCGCGCAAGACACACGGCCAGCCACAGGATTTGCGATTTCCTTGCGAGCTGCCGGAAAGGCGAAAGCCCGGCTGGGGGCCAGCCGGGCTTTCTATGGTGGTGTGGCTTCAGCCGCCACGGAGAACATCAATCTTCAGGCGGCGTAGCCGCCATAGCCACGTGCAACGGCGTGCACGCCCGCCACTGGCTCGAGGTCCGGCCACAGGATGCCGGCGGCTTGCACGAATTCGAGCAACGCCCGTCGTGCCTGCTCGATGGTCACATAGCCCGGAATGGCCAGATCACATGTCTCCACCGCGTTTCGGTAAAGCGGGCCGCGACGGGAGGTCGTCCAATTGGTGAGGAAATCGTGCATTTCGGCCAGCGAGGCAATCTCGCGCTTGAAGCCGAGGCCGACCGACAGTGCGACCGGTGAATGAAACAGCTTGTCGTGCATGAAGCGGGCTCCTGATTTTTTCGCGCGCTTGGAGAGATATCCGGGCGGATCCGCGAACGGGACGCCGTGAAACGCGCAACGAGGCCGGAGGTTCCAGCTTGGGACTTGGCGATTTTTTTGATTGTGCCTGGTCGGCGAAATTATCAATGCGCAACGCAACGATCGCGTGCGGGACGCTCAACGGCTCCGCAGCCCCTTGGCGACGGCAGGCTCTCCAAAATCCCGCAGGAGCCATCGAGATCGCTTGCCGCCTTGAGGCTCACGCCTTCTTCACGAACTCGGTCTTGAGCACCAGGCCTTTCACTTGCTTGGTGTTGCATTCGATCTCGCCGGGATTGCCGTTCAGGCGGATGGCCTTCACCAACGTGCCGCGCTTGATCGTCTCCGAAGTGCCTTTGACTTTGAGGTCCTTGATCAGCGTGACGGAATCGCCGTCATTCAATTGAGCGCCATTGCTGTCGCGCACGATTACATCGTTCGGCATGCCATCTCCTGTGATTGGCAGGTTTCAAGAGCAGAGCGCGGCGGGATATTTACCGCCCTGCTTCGCAGAGGCTCGGGCTTGTCCTGCGAAGCTCGTAGAGCGAAGCAGAATGGCGGAGAGAGCGGGATTCGAACCCGCGTTACGGTCTCCCGTAAACACACTTTCCAGGCGTGCGCCTTCAACCACTCGGCCACCTCTCCGTCCATGCATGTCACGTCGGCCGGTTTTGCCGCGCGGGTTGGGGAGATGCACCTCCCTTGGGGCAAGGCGGAACTTCCGCCATCGGCGTCGCCAACCAGCAAACGCCTTCCCCGGCACCTGAGCCGTCGAAGCAACAGGCGCGGGGCTCATCTAGTCGATCCGGCGCCGAATGCCAAGCCATAACGGCAGTCTATTCGCTTTGCCGGCCACACAGTGTTTCACAAGGCCGCCGGCATGCCCGTTTTTGCGGGCGCCGCCGCTGCAATGGTGTGCACAGGCAGGACCGCAGGGACGGCCGCCCTTGACTTCCCCCGGAGTTGCCTGTCGGGTGCCGAGGCTTTGCGGGGCATTGTGCGGACATGACATCGAGCAATGGACAGACGCCAGTCAGGCGGCCGGACAGCGGGCTATCCTTCGTGCCGGTGGGCTGGCTTGTCTTCGTCATGGCGTGGTCGGTCTACGGCCTGATCTCCGTCTGGTCGGCGGTCGGCGCCACCGGCATGCCAGACAGTGTGTTTTACCTTATCTATGCCGGACTCGTCATCGACATCGTCACCATCCTGTGGGGACTTTACCTGCTCGGCCTCGCCTTCGGCCGCTCGGCCCGCTTCCCGCGCCGGTTCACCATCTGGCAGGTCGCCACAATCGTCTGGCTGGTGGCCTGGCAGGCCTGTGCACTGACGATTTCGGATTTCGTCTTTTCAAGCCAGGCGCTCGCCATCACGGCTGCTCAAATCGCCATCGGCGCTCTCTGCATCCATCTGCTGCGCCGTGGATCCGAAGCCGATGCCGTTTATGTCAATCCGGAAACCGAAAGCCCATCGGCCTTCGTCTCGGTCCTCGCCGCGCTGCTCGGCATTGTCCTGGGCGCGGTCATCGGCGCCGTGGCCGGATTCGCCATCGGCTCGGTGATCGCTGATGCCACCGAGATGAGCTGTTTCGAGGGCGCCTGCGGCTATTTCGCGGTGTTCACTGGCCTGGCCGGCCTGGTGATCGGCGCCATTGGCGGCGGCTTTTTTGCCGTCTGGCGTGTCCATCGGCGCAAAAGGAAGCCTGCCGCATAGTTCGCGCAGGGCAACGAATCCGAGTTCACCCGGCCTTTAGAGACTTCGCCGGCGCGTCGGTTTGCCAGGCACCCAAACGCAAAAACCCGCCAGTGCGGCGGGTCGTCGGCGCAACTCAACACCATACCCAAATTATTAGCATAGCTGCCCTCACATGTCAATGAAAAGCCACCCGACCGACTGTCGTCCGGTCTGCTGTTGACCTGAGTTTGAAGTCTGCAAATTCGCGTATGGCGATTGCGATCCAGCCATGCGCATTCTATCTCTGAAAGGCCCCTCGGGAGGGGGACCAGCCCGGAGGAGGGTTCTGATGTTTCGCTTCGTCTTTCGTCTTGCCGCAATGATCGCGCTATCGATTTCCGTCATCATGGCGGTGCTCGACGCGACACGCACCGTGGCGGCCTCCGTGCTGGTGCTGACCCCGCTCAACGCCAGTTGGCTGGCGGTCTCGCCCGACACGCGGGCCGCCTTCGAGACCTTCATCCGAACCAAGGCCAGCCCGCTGCTGTGGGACGGCGCCATCGCCTGGGTGCTGAACCAGCCGGGCTTCGCCGTGTTCGCGGTGCTGGCTTTCCTGCTCTATGCGATAGGCTACAGGCGGTCACCGCGTACCGGGCAATTCGCCGCCACCTAGAGCATCGGACCCAAAAGCGGTTGCCGGTTTTGGGAAACCCGATGCTCAAACAAAGCCGCCGTCATGCGGCTTCTTGCGTTCACCCGAAGAGGAGCCGCGCATGTTCTTTCTCAGCGACATGCTGAACAAGAAGCTCAATCTGCCGAAGCCCTCCGAGGCTCTGCCGGGCCGCGCCAGGGCGATCCCGACCGCATCCAGGCACAAGGTCTTGAAAAGACCGCTCAAGGGTCCTTATCCCGAGAGGCTGGAGACGGCGATGTTCGGACTCGGCTACTTCTGGGCTGCGGAGCGGCTGTTCTGGCAGATCGAAGGCGTCTGGGTCACCGCGGCCGGCTATGCCGGCGGCTTCACGCCCAATCCGACCCATCAGGAGACCTGCACCGGGCTTACCGGTCATGCCGAAGTGGTGCTGGTGGTCCATGACCCCGAGATCGTCTCCTATGCTGGGCTTCTGAAGCTGTTCTGGGAAAGCCACGACCCCACGCAAGGCATGCGCCAGGGCAATGATGTCGGCACCGCCTATCGCTCCGCGATCTACACGAGCGACGAGGCGCAATTGTCGGCGGCGAGCGCCTCGCGCGATGCGTACGAGACCTCACTGCGCGGTGCCGGCCACGGCAGGATCACCACCGAGATCGCCCCGGCGGCCGAATTCTACTTCGCCGAAGCCGATCACCAGCAATATCTGGCGAAGAACCCTTACGGCACTTGCAACCTCAAAGGCACCGGAGTCGCTTGCGCCATCCCTGCCAGCGCGTCCATCTGACACTTGGCGCAAGGACAAGCTGCGGTGCGGCTTGCCCGCACCAAGCTTTTCCAAAAGGTCAAAATTCCGCGTGAATTTTGTTTCGGGCCATGCCAGATTGCCGCCGAGCGGGAGGGAATACACTCCTGGCTGACGTCGCATGCCTGCCGGAGAACCGGGCCGGCATGCGGTGCGTAACGGAAAAAATAACCGACAGGGTGTGGATCACATGAAACGTATCGTTCTCGGCCTCCTGGCCGCAACCGCAATGGTTCTTCCGGCTTTCGCCGCGGATGTCCAGCCGGCCATCCTCTATGATCTTGGCGGCAAATTCGACAAATCCTTCAACGAGGCCGCCTATCACGGCGCCGAGAAATTCAAGACGGAAACCGGCACGGCTTACGTCGAATTCGAGGTCTCCAATGCCTCGCAGCGTGAGCAGGCGCTGCGCCGCTTCGCCGAGGACGGCCACAACCCGATCGTCATGGCCGGCTTCGCCTGGGAGGATGCGCTGAAAAAGGTCGCGGCCGAATACCCCGATCTCAACTTCGCCATCATCGACGACGCCGTCGACATGCCCAATGTCCGCTCGCTGGTATTCAAGGAAAACGAAGGCTCCTATCTCGTCGGCATCATGGCGGCGATGGCCTCGAAGTCCAAGAAGGTCTCCTTCGTCGGCGGCATGGACATCCCGCTGATCCGCAAGTTCGAATGCGGCTATGTCGGCGGCGCCAAATCGGCCGGCGCGACCGATGTCATCCAGAACATGACCGGTGACACGCCGGCTGCCTGGAACGATCCGGCCAAGGGCGGCGAGATCGCCAAGACGCAGATCGACCAGGGTTCCGACGTGGTCTATGCCGCGGCAGGCGGCACCGGCGTCGGCGTGCTGCAGGCAGCGGCGGATGCCGGCAAGCTCGGCATCGGCGTCGATTCCAACCAGAACGGCCTGCAGCCCGGCAAGGTGCTGACCTCGATGCTGAAGCGCGTCGACGTCGCCGTCTACACCGCCTTCATGGACGGCAAGAACGGCACCTTCAAGGGCGGCGTCGAGAATCTGGGCCTCAAGGAAGGCGGCGTCGACTACGCCATGGACGACAACAACAAGGCGCTGGTGACGGACGAGATGAAGGCGGCCGTCGAAAAGGCCAAGGCCGACATCATCGCCGGCAAGGTCGAAGTGCACGACTATACGACTGACAACGCCTGCCCCTATTGAGCGGCACGGACATACGACCATGATCTGCAAACCGCCGGGCGCCAGCCCGGCGGTTTTGCCTTATACGGATCGATCGAAACCTTCGCTCCGTGCCAGACATCGTTTCGGGAGATAGATGCAGCCGACGATCGAACCCATGAGCGAGCACGACGTAGCAGCGGTCGCGCAACTGCGCCTGGCTGCCTTTTTCGAGGGAACCGGAAGAAGCCTCGGGGAAGACGCGGCAGGGCTTCGCGACTTGATCGCCGGTGACGGCTTCGAGGCGGCATTCGTGGCCCGGATCGGCGACACCCTGGTCGGGACATGCCTGCTGGTCCGCCACGAGCTGGAGGCCATGCATGATGTGACGCCATGGCTGGCCGGGTTGGTTGTCGATGCAAAGTATCGGCGCCGAGGCATCGCCACCGCGCTGGTCAAGGCAACGGAAGCCCATGCGGCGTCACGGGGCGTCGCGATGCTCTATCTCTACACATGGGATGCGCGTGATTTCTACGCGGCCCTCGGCTGGAATACAGTTGAGATATGCGGTTCGGAGGGCGAGACGATGGCGCTGATGGCGCGCCGGCCTCGCCTATAGCAGCTTCGCGACGAGACAACCCACCGCGAATGCCACCATCAGTCCGGCGGCAACCACAAATTCACGCCGGCCGCCCAGCGTGTGCAGGCCGACGCCGTATGGCCGCCGCGACAGGCTTCGGATCACGGTTGGCGGCCTGGCGTCGCTCAGGCCAGAACTACGCATCTGCGGCAGCTCGCCAATCCGCTGCGTGATCTGCTTCCAGCGCTCTTCGCCATCTCCCGGTTCGGCACGGTCGAAGACGTGCATGCGCTCGGCAAGTCGCACGACCTCGTCGCGGAAGGCCGGGTCGATCTCCAGATCACGTTCGGCCCGTTCGCGCTCCGCATCGTTCATCAGGCCACGCACATAGTCGCTGGCCCGCGCGATGCGATCGCTTTCACTGACCACGGCGTGCACCCTCCCCTTTTCCTCAGAGACTGTTTCGAAATTCGCTCTGGCGAGTCATATGATGGTGATTTCGAGAACCGTAGCGGAGCGGACATTTGGTCCGTGAGCAACGGAAGCGCAGAAAACGCCGTCAGATGGCCGCCAGAGTAGAATTTCCAAACAGTCTCTCACCAGTGCGGCGGCTTGGTTACTGGCACTTCATCTCCTGTCTGCTCCTCCAGCGCCAGGAAGCGATCCGTAAGCGAGTCCAGCTTGCGCTGCATGCGCTCGATCACTTTCCACTGCTCGGCGATCTGGCCGGACAGTTCCTCGATGGTCTTCTCCTGCTCGGCGGCGCGGATTTCCAGCGTCGTCAGCCGGTCGGCGGGCATGATCATGTGAATTCCCCAATCTTCACCGCGATGTCGTTGACCGCGATGTCTTGCGCCGTGATGCGAATTTCGGCGCCGTCATACTAGCGAATGTGAAGGCCCCGGCCACGTTGCAAATTGACAAGCGCACCGGGATTTGTCGAGAGTGAACCTGCTCCGCCAATTGGCACGGGCGGAGCGTCATGCTAGGCGTTTTGACCAAGCGATAAAAAAATAAGAGTGGGACAGGCTGCATGGCGCAAGCCGCAATCGAGTTGATCGGCATCAACAAGAGTTTTGGTGCGGTGCGCGCCAACCGGGACATCAACCTTGAGATCGGTCGCGGCACGATCCACGGCATTGTCGGCGAGAACGGAGCTGGCAAGTCGACGCTGATGTCGATCCTCTACGGCTTCTACCAGGCCGACAGCGGCGAGATCCGCGTTGGCGGCCAGCCGGCCTCGATCAAGACCCCCAATGACGCCATCGCGCTCGGCATCGGCATGGTGCATCAGCACTTCATGCTGGTCGACAATTTCACGGTGCTGGAGAACGTCATCCTCGGCGCCGAAAGCGATGCGCTCTTGAAGAAGAGCATCGCCAAGGCGCGCTCCGAACTGGAGCGGCTGGAGCGTGAATACGGGCTGGAAGTCGATCCCGATGCAATCATCGAGGAACTGCCGGTCGGCCTGCAACAGCGTGTCGAGATCCTGAAAGCACTCTATCGCGGCGCCGAGATCCTGATCCTCGACGAGCCGACGGGCGTTTTGACACCGGCCGAGGCCGACCATCTGTTCCGCATCCTTCGGCAGTTGAAGGACCAAGGCAAGACGGTGGTGCTGATCACCCACAAATTGCGCGAGATCATGGCCATCACCGACACGGTGTCGGTGATGCGCCAGGGCACGATGGTGGCGACGCGCGAGACAGCCAAGACCACGGTCGAGGAACTGGCCGAGCTGATGGTCGGGCGGCGCGTGCTCTTGCGGGTCGAGAAGGGCGAGGCCGAGGCCGGCGCCATCAAGCTCGCGGTCAAGAACCTGACGGTCAGGGATACGCGCGGCGTCACCATGGTCGACGACATCTCCTTCGATATCAGGGCCGGCGAGATCGTCGGCATCGCCGGTGTCGCCGGCAACGGACAATCCGAACTGCTCGAGGCGATTTCCGGCATCAGGCGCGCCGTGTCCGGCTCGGTCATGCTCGACGGCAAGCCGATCGACCTGACCGGTGCGGCAGATCCCGGCGAATTGCGCGACCGTGGCCTGGCGCATGTGCCGGAGGACCGCCATCACGTCGGGCTGGTGCTGGCCTTCGAGGAGAACGAGAATTCGATCCTCGGCTATCACGACGATCCCCGCTATTTGAAAGGGCCGTTCCTCAACATCGATGCCATCCGCAACGATGCCAGGGACAAGATCACGAAATACGATATCCGGCCGGCCGACTGCCGGCTCAAGACCGCCAATTTCTCCGGCGGCAACCAGCAGAAGATCGTGCTGGCGCGGGAGATGGAACAGGACCCGGGTGTTCTGATCGTTGGCCAGCCGACACGCGGCGTCGATGTCGGCGCCATCGAATTCATCCACAAGCGCCTGATCGCCATGCGCGACCAGGGCAAGGCGGTGCTGGTGGTGTCGGTCGAGCTGGACGAGATCCGCTCGCTGTCCGACCGTATCCTGGTGATGTTTGCCGGCCGCATCGTCGGCGAGCGCGGTCCCGAAGCGACCGAAGGCGAGCTCGGCTTGCTGATGGCCGGCGTCGAGCATCAGGAGGCCGCAGAGTGAGCACGCCTTACGCCAAACTGCCGGCCTGGGCTGACTATGGCCTGATCCCGCTGATCAATCTGTTCGTTGCCTTCGTCGTCGCCGGCTTCGTCGTGCTTCTGGTCGGTGAGAATCCGCTGCGCGCAGCCGTCATCCTGGTCGAAGGCGCCTTCGGCAAAGGCACAGGCATCGCCTTCACCCTCTTTTATGCCACCACCTTCATCTTCACCGGGCTTTCGGTGGCGGTGGCCGCGCATTGCGGCCTGTTCAACATCGGCACCGAGGGGCAGGCCTACATCGCCGGCCTCGGCATCGCCATCGTCTGCCTGAGCTTCGACAGCACACTGCCATGGTGGCTGACCTTCCCGCTGGCGATCATTGCGGCGGCGGCGGTGGGTGCATTGTGGGCGCTCATCCCGGCCTATCTGCAGGCCAAGCGTGGCTCGCACGTCGTCATCACCACCATCATGTTCAACTTCATCGCCGCCTCGATCATGGTTTACCTGCTGGTCGGCCCGTTGAAGCCGGCCGCCTCGCAAGCGCCGCAGACGCGCAACTTCCTCGCCGGCGCGGAATTGCCCAAGCTCAACTGGATCATCGAGCTGTTCGGCGCCAAGATCCGTTCGGCGCCGCTCAACGTCACCTTCCTGCTGGCGCTGGTCATGGCCTTCCTGGTCTGGCTGCTGATCTGGCGCACCAAGCTCGGCTATGAGATGCGCACCTACGGTCACAGCCCGAAGGCGGCACGCTATGCCGGCATTTCCGAAACCCGCATCATCATCACCGCCATGATGATCTCGGGCGGGCTGGCCGGCATGATGGCGCTCAATCCGGTGATGGGCGATCAGCACAATGTCGCCATCGACTTCGTTTCCGGCGCCGGCTTCGTCGGCATCGCCGTGGCGCTGATGGGCCGCCTGCATCCGGTCGGCATCGTGCTGGCGGCGATCCTGTTCGGCATGCTCTACCAGGGCGGCGCCGAACTCGCCTTCGAGATGCCGGCGATCAGCCGCGACATGATCGTCATCATTCAAGGCCTGGTGATCCTGTTTGCCGGTGCCCTCGAGCACATGTTCCGGCCCTACATCCAGGCGCTGTTCGCCTCGTTCAGTCCGCGATCGGTAGGCATGGAAGCGGTCAAGGGGAAAGGTGCCTGAGATGGATGTGTTCAACGCGATCATCCAGACACTGGACTCCACCATCCGCCTCTCGGTGCCGCTGCTGCTTGCCTGCCTCGCCGGGCTCTATTCGGAACGCGCCGGCATCTTCGACATCGGCCTCGAAGGCAAGATGCTGGTCGGCGCCTTCGCCGGCGCGGCCGCCGCTTCCGTGTTCCATTCGGCCCTTCTCGGCCTCGGCATGGCGATCCTGATCTCGGTCGCCTTCGCCATGATCCACGGCTTTGCCTCGATCACCCATCGCGGCAACCAGATCGTCTCCGGCGTGGCGATCAATTTCATCGCCGCCGGCTCGACCATCATCCTTGGCCAGGCCTGGTTCCAGCAGGGCGGGCGCACGCCGGCGCTGCAACCGAGCGAGCGCTTCGAGGCCATCACCCTGCCCGGCGCCGAGGCCATCCGCGACGTGCCGATCATCGGGCCGATCTATGCCGAGCTCCTGTCGGGCCACTCGATCCTGGTCTATCTTGCCTTCCTGATGGTGCCGTTCACCTGGTGGGTGCTGTTTCGCACCCGCTTCGGCCTGCGCCTGCGCGCCGTAGGCGAGAACCCGGCCGCCGTCGACACCGCCGGGATATCGGTCGCCTGGCTGCGCTACAGGGCGCTGATCTGCACCGGCATCCTCACCGGCATTGCCGGCGCCTACCTGTCGATGGTGCAAAATGGCGGCTTCGTGAAGGACATGACCGCGGGCAAGGGCTACATCGCGCTGGCTGCCCTGATCTTTGCCAAGTGGAAGCCGGTCAACGCCATGTTCGCCTGTCTTCTGTTCGGCTTCCTGGACGCGGCGTCGATCCGCCTGCAAGGCTCGCCGCTGCCCATCATCGGCAAGGTGCCGGCGCAGTTCATGCAGGCGCTGCCCTACATCCTCACCGTCATCCTGCTCGCCGGCTTCATCGGCAAGGCCATTCCGCCACGCGCCGGCGGCGTGCCTTATGTCAAGGAACGTTGAGCGGCGGGCCGGCCTTGCGCCGGGTTTGGTTTTGAACACGATCATCGGAGAGAACACCTGAATGTCGCATGATCTGTTCGAGGCCGCCAAGGCCGCCATGGCCAAGGCCTACGCGCCCTATTCCAGGTTTCCGGTCGGCGCTGCCTTGCGCACCGAGGACGGGCGCGTCTTTACCGGCGCCAACATCGAAGTCGCCTCCTATCCGGAAGGCTGGTGCGCCGAGACCACGGCGCTCGGCCACTACATTATGGGCGGCGGCGGCAAGATCGTGGAGATCGCCGTCCTTGCCGAACGCATGGCCAAATGCTCGCCTTGCGGCGGCTGCCGCCAGCGCCTTGCCGAATTCTGCCGGCCGGAAACAAAGCTCTATCTCTGCGACAATGCAGGTGTGGCCGAGACCGTGAC
>NZ_RZQL01000107.1 GCF_003997935.1 Mesorhizobium sp. M7A.F.Ca.US.006.01.1.1 | reverse complement strand
TCCTGGAACAGCTCGGGATAGGCAGCAGCACGGCTCGCCAGTCCCTTGAGCACGGCACTGTCGGGATAATGCTGGGCGGCGACGTCTATCAGCGGCTTCAGGTCGACGGCAACCACCGATGCATCGAGCTTGCCGGTCGGGCTCGCCGGGAAATCCTTGATCCTGCCGGTGGCGCTGATCGAGGCGCCGGCCAGCCCGCCCACCGACAGCCGGTCGATTTCGAGCAGCCCATCGCGCAGCCTGAGCGCCGTGTCGACCGTGTCGGCGGTCAACCCGCCGGCATTGACCGGTCCGGCCTTGATCTGGAAATCGAGGTCGCGGTCGGCAAAGCGATTGGCGCCCTTGTCGCTCACGAAGATCGAGGCGAAGGCCGCCAGCCCGTCGACATCCAGATCATCGCCTTCGAGCCGCATCAGCACTGACGGCTTGGCATCGTCGGGCTGGCTGGAATCGATGCGGCCGGAAAACTTCGCCTTGCCCAGGATCAATTCGAGATCGCTGAACGCCTGGCGCTTCTGCGAGAGGTCGACCTTGGCCTTGAAGCCGGCGGCCGGCAGACGACGGATCGCCTCGTCGACATCCTTCGACAGCCAGGCAGCAAAGCCGGAGGGTTGGGCCACGGCCAGCAGCAAGGAGCCGTTGAAGCCGAAATGACCCTCCAAATTGAGCACCAGCATGCCATCGGCTTCCAGCTTGGTGCGACCAGGCAAGGTCGCAGCAAGCGATTTGACCGACCAGCCGCCATCGACTGGCTCGGCGGAAAGATGCACGTCGCGCACCGTGGTGTCGCCGACCACCACCGCCGGCAGCTTGACCTCGACAGTGCCGGGGATGGTTGGCTTCGGCAGGTCCAGCAGCGCCTGCTCAAACGCCGCGATGCGCTGGTCCAGCGTCAGGCCGGCGCCGGCCTGTGCACCCACCGCCTCGTCGAACTGCACCTGCGCGCCATTGGCCTCGATGGCGAAACTCGGTTTCAGCCCGAGATCGACAGAAGCCTTGCCATCGGCGGTGTAGGGGTTGTCGAGCCGCCCGGTCTCGAAGCGGAACTCGTCGACGCCCAATTTCTGGTGGTCAAGCGAAAACTTGCCGTTCAGCCGAAAGCTCGGATCGGGCTTGCCGGCGCTGACCTTCACCGTCTCGCCATCGGTGCCGCGCAGTTCGGCGCTGTTCTCGTCGGCGCCATTCTTGTCAGAGCTCGAGATCTTGAACTGGCCGGAATAGGCGGCAGCCCCATTGACGATGCCGGCATTGCCGTCGGTCTCGATGACCAGCGGATAGGCGTCCGGATCGGCCTTCAGCCGAAGCCGCATCTGCCCGTTGCCTTCGGCCTTGCCGGTGGAGGCAGTGACCGTGGTGCGAAGACCGTCGAGCCGCAGCGTGCCGTCCATGCGCCATGGGCCAGCCAGCGACTTGGCCGAGATGGTCGAATTGATCTCGGAAAACAGATGGCTGCGCCCGCCGGCGGCATGGCGCAGTTCGACCTGCCCTTCCGTCACCGTCAGCTTCTCGATCGAGATCTGGTTGAGGTCGAAGGGCGAGGACGGCCGCATCGCCCAGTCGACGGTGCCGTCATTGGCGATATCGATGGTTGCTTTCGGCCGCACCAGCCGCATGTCGAAGATCAGCACTTCGCCGCGCAGGAAGGGCGCCAGTTCCGCATCCATCGAAAACGTCTCGACGGTCATGGCCGACTGGCCATTGGGGCCGCCGGCGACGGCGACGTTGGAGAAGGTCACCGAGGGAAACGGCAACAACCGTGCCGTGGCGTCGCCCTGCACGGTCACCTTGCGGCCGAGGATGGCGCTCGCCTCGCGCTCGAATTGGGCGCGGTAGCCGGTCCAGTCGACAAAATACGGCACCACCAGCGCCGCACACAGCACCAGCACAAAAAGGCCACCGAAGATCACGAACAGGCGAGCGAGCATCAGCTCCGAACGGGTTGTTTGAAATTCTGCCGCACTCTACCCGCATCCGCGTGTCGATAAAGAGGCAATTCATCCAGTGTTGCGCGATCCCGGATGATCTGAAACAAATCCTCGCAAAGCGGAGAATTTGAATGTCGGGCAAGAACTGGGATCGCGTGCCGATCGACGCGCAAAGCGTCGACGCTCCGCTGTCGCTATCGGCAGTCTTTCTTGTCGTCACCGTCGCCGGCGGGCAGACCGCGCTTGCCAAGGTTGCCTCCGTGCTCGGCGGGCTCGACGATCTGGTCAAAACCGTCGGGTTTCGCGATCTTTCCGGACGGCTTTCGTGCATTGCCGGCATCGGCCGCGATCTCTGGGATCGTCTTTCTCCAGATCGGCGGCCGCTGGAACTGAAACCGTTCGCGCCGATCAAGGGCGCCGTTCATTCGGCGCCTTCGACCGCCGGCGATCTCCTCTTCCACATCCGCTCCGAACGCCCCGACATGTGCTTCGAGTTCGAGCGCATCCTGCTCGATAATCTCGGCGACGCCGTGAGCGTCGTCGACGAGGTTTCCGGCTTTCGCTATTTCGATGCGCGCGACCTGCTCGGCTTCGTCGACGGCACCGCCAACCCGACAGGCCTCGATTTGCCCGCCTCGGCACTCGTCGGTGATGAAGACGCCGACTACGCTGGCGGCAGCTATGTCGTCGTCCAGAAATACCTGCACGATCTTCAGGCATGGAGGCGGACGCCGACGCCTCTCCAGGAGGAGATCATCGGCCGCACCAAGATAGACAATATCGAAATCGACGATGATGACGCGCCGCGCAAATCGCACAAGTCGCTGGCCACCATCGAGGATGCCGATGGCAACGAGTACGACATTTTGCGCGACAACATGCCGTTCGGCAGGCCCGGACAGAACGAGTTCGGCACCTACTTCATCGGCTATTCCAGATATCTTTGGGTCACCGAAAAAATGCTGCAGCGCATGTATGTCGGCGAGCCTCCCGGCGCCTACGACCGCCTGCTCGATTTCTCGACGCCGCAGACCGGCACGACCTTCTTCGCGCCAACCCGCCCCATGCTGCAGGCCCTTGTCGAGGGCGCGCAGGAGAAGCTTCCCGCCGCCCGGTAGAGGACGGCTGAGGGGCCTCTATCCCCGAGGATCAGCGTGCGTCGCGCTTCGCCTGTGCCACCTTGCCCGCCTTGCGCTGCCGGCCGAGTTCCGCCGGCCGGACCAGCGTCGGCGCCCGCTTGTTGGCCACGGCACGCATGCCCTTGTGAGCCGTCCGCGAATTGAGCGCGGGATCGTCCGCCGGCGCATTTTGCTTCATGGCCAGCGCCTTGCGCGCATTCCCAACCAGGGAAACGCGAGCCGCCAGCTGGCGCCGCCGTTCGGCCTCGCCATTCAGCCGCCGCATGGCCATGGCCAGCACTGCAAGCTTTGTCTGCGAACCGCCATCGGACTTTGAGGATGCAGCACCTTTCGGCGCGCCCTTGCCGCGTATCTCACGCCGGCGGCGGTGTGCTTGGGTCTGCGCCTTGTCGCGCCGTTCCCGCAACAGCTTGACCAGGCCGGCAAGATCGGCGTCGGAAAGCTCCTGCACCGCCGGATGGTGCGATTTCCCCACCAGCTCCTGTTCGTCCGCGCTCAGCGCACGCGCCGCTTCCTTGCGTGAAATCGCCATGACATTCCTCCTCCGCTGGCACGCCTGTCTGTTTCAGGCCTCGCCGCTCAGCGAAGTCTCGGCCCGAATGGCGTTGCGGTCAAGACGAGCTGTTTGACGTCCTTAACCCGCTGCCGGCAGGATCTTGCCCGGGTTCATGATATCAAGCGGACCGAGTGCCTGCTTGATCGTGCACATGACGTCGACGCCATGGCCGAGTTCGCGGCGCAGGAAGCCGATCCTGCCCTGGCCGATGCCGTGTTCGCCAGTGCCGTCCATGGCGATCGCGAAGCGGCCAAATCGGGATTAGCTTCTCTGCCATCAGGACTAGCTTCTTTGGAACGTGTCCGCGCTGGTCGACATCGAACGCCACCAATTCAGTTTTTCGATTTTCGCGGGTTGGCCCTCGCCGCTGGCCTTTATCGCCGCATCCGAGACGACAAACCACAACGTCTCCATTTTTCCCTCCCGAAGGAGGCCGGTGTAGGAAACGATGGCGTCTCCAACCGCCGTTTTCCCGCCGCCGGCAAAACTGATGCAGTCGCCGCGGTGGACGCCCAAAATCGGAATTTCCTGGCCATGGAACCCGCTATCCGGCAGCGCGGTTCGAAACGATCCCGATATACGATTGTCCGCATCATCGGTGATCTCGACAATGGACCCGTATTGATTCTTCCAGACGCCTTTCCAGTTCATGGGCGGCCGCTCCGCTTTGACGATATCCGTTGGTTGCCGCAACGTGAAAGCCGGGAATCGGTTCCGAGGATGCGGGCAGTTCCAGACCCCACCGTGCGGCCGATCTCGGCCTGAGACGTGGCGCCGTCAAAGACAAAGCCGCATGCGAACCTTGCGTCGAAGAACCGGCTAGCCTCGCGGCAATATCTTGCCCGGGTTCATGATATCGAGCGGATCGAGCGCCTGCTTGATCGTGCGCATGATGTCGACGCCGTGACCGAGTTCGTGACGCAGGAAGCCGATCTTGCCCTGGCCGATGCCGTGCTCGCCGGTGCAGGTGCCGTCCATGGCGATCGCCCGCATGTTGAGCCGCGCGACGAACTTTTCCGACAGCGCGATTTCCTTGGGATCGTTGACGTCCATCAGCACAAGCACGTGGAAATTGCCGTCGCCGGCATGGCCGACGATCGGCGCGATAAGGCCCATTTCGGCGATGTCGGCCTCGGTTTCCATGACACATTCGGCAAAGCGCGAGATCGGCACGCAGACATCGGTCGACAGCCCCTTGGCGCCTGGCCGCAACGTCAGCGACGACCAGTAGGCGTCGTGCCTGGCCTTCCACAGTTTGGTGCGCTCCTCGGCGACGCTGGTCCACAGGAACGGTCCACCGCCATTCTCTTCCGCTATCATGCCGAAGGTCTCGGCCTGCTCGGCAACGCCGGCATCGCTGCCGTGAAATTCGACGAACAGGCACGGGCTCTCGGGATAGTCGAGCTTGGAATAATTCTTCATCGCCCGCATCTGCAACGCGTTGACCAGTTCGATGCGCGCCACCGGGATGCCCATCTGGATCGTCGCGATGACCGCGTTGCAGGCCGCCTCGACGCTCGGAAACGGGCAGACGCCGCCGGAGATCGCCTGCGGGATGCCTTGCAGCTTCAGCGTCAGCGAGGTGATGATGCCGAGCGTGCCTTCCGAGCCGACCAGCAGCCGCGTCAGATCATAGCCGGCCGAGCTCTTTTTCGCCCGCTTGCCGGTCGTCACCGTCTCGCCGTCGGCCATGACGGCGGTCAGCGACAGCACGTTCTCGCGCATCGTGCCGTAGCGCACCGCATTGGTGCCGGAGGCCCGCGTCGCCGCCATGCCGCCGAGCGAGGCATTGGCGCCGGGATCGATCGGAAAGAACAGGCCGGTGTCGCGCAGATCCCGGTTCAAATCCTCGCGGGTGACGCCGGGCTCGACCGTGCAATCGAGATCCTGCGGATTGACTGCCAGGATGCGGTTCATCCGTGAGGTGTCGACCGATATGCCGCCGCCCGGCGCGTTGGTGTGGCCCTCCAGCGAGGAGCCGACGCCGAAGGCGATGACCGGCACGCGGTGCGCCGCGCAGGCGCGCACGATCTCCTGCACCTCGGCGGTCGTCTCGGGAAACGCGACGCCGTCCGGCGCCTGCGTCGGAATATAGGTGGTGGTGTGCGCGTGCTGCGAGCGGATAGCCTGGCCGGTCTGGAATCGCTCGCCAAGCTGTTGCTTGAGGATGCCGAGCACCGCTGCGATGCCTTCCTCGTTGCGTTCGACCGGGTTGAGGTCGCTCAGAGCCATGAATTCCTCCGCGAATGGACCAGCGTCCACGCTTGTTATGCGTCTATGGATGCGTAGTCTTACCCGCCACGCTCTGTCCAGCGCCAGAACAAGGAAGTTTCGATGCCCATCCCCACTCCCTTCGTCTCAAAACCCATGGACATCGAGAAGGACTGGATCGACTACAACGGCCATCTCAACATGGCCTATTACAACGTGCTGTTCGACCGCTGCTCGGACGATGCCTTCGAGGCAATGGGCATGGGACCGAACTATGCCCGGGATCGCCGCCTCACCATCTACACGGCCGAAGTCCATGTCTGCTACGTGCAGGAGTTGCATCTCGAGCACAAGGTCACGGTCTCCTTCCAGCTCATCGACCACGACGACAAGCGGCTGCGGGCCTATCAAGAAATCCGCCATGTCGACGGCTGGCTAGCCGCGACTTCCGAATCGCTGTCGCTGCATGTCGACATGTCCGGGCCGAAGGTGGCGCCCTTCCCCGCCGACGTGCTTGCCAAGATCGAAGCCATGCGCGCCGCCCATTCGGCACTGCCGATGCCGGAACGGGCCGGCCGCTCGATCGGCATCAAACGCAAATAGGGCGAAGCCGGCAGTTCTCGTTCCCGGCTTCAAAGCCACACCGGCAATCTAAAATCGCGGAACCCTCCCATCGGCCGGCAGCAGTGCTTGAAGCGGCGCGGCGCCCACGTTAACCTTACCAAGGTTTTAACGGGAACAAGCCATTTGAGCCGTTGCGCGACTCAGCGGGTCGGTCGAAAACGATCCGCATCGAGGTAGCGACACGGGCGGCGCGGCGCCGGTTCGAGGAAAGTGCATGAAAACCGACATCAAGGTCGAGGTGGACAGGCTGGCTGCCGATCCGCGCATCACCGACTACGATTTCTGGCGCTCGCTCAAGAACGTCAACAACGAGATCTTCCACATCGCCAACAGCAACGAGCCGATCCCGTTCGACATGATCCGCTGGCGTGCCATCCTGAAGCAGGCGCGCATGAAGCGCGGCCACGCATAAGGCCCTCTCCCTGTACGTCAAGCCTGGCGCCTCAACGCCGCCAGGGCCGAGCGCGCCACCACCGGCGACGACTGGATGATCGCCGTATTGGTCATCGCATAAGGAATGATGCGGTCGATCACCCGCTCGAGGTCGGCCACCGAGCCGACATGCGCCAGCGCGATGAAACAATCCTCTCCGGTCACCCGGTCGCATTGCACGATCTCCGGCAGTTCGCGGATGATCTCGGCCACCACGGCCAGTTGCCCCGGCACCGGCCGGATGCGCAGCCATGCCGACAGCGGCAGGCCGAGTGCCGCCGGGTTGATCCTGACCGAATAGGCCTCGATGACGCCGCTTTCCTGCAACCGCTTGATGCGCTCGGCCACGCTCGGCGCCGACAGGCCGACCGAGCGTGCCAGTTCCGCCGTGCTGGTGCGCGCGTCCTTTTCCAGCAGACGCAGGATCTTCATGTCAGCGGCATCGAGATCGGCGATTTCAGTTCGAAGGCGTTTCATCCATGAGTCCTTTCTTCCACGAGAAAGATTGCCGGAATGGCTGCTCATCACCTATATAAATAGGCAAATCTGCCTGCGATACTGATCCGATGGATGATCAAACGCAAGCTCTCGCGGCGACCCCTGCCCCCGGCAACTCCACCCTGGGCAGGCTGACGGAAAAACTGCCGCCGCATGTCTGGTTCGGTGTCAGCGCCGTCTTCCACTATCTCGGGCCGGCCTTCGCCGTGCTGCTTTTCCCGCATGTCGGCGTGCTCGGCATGGCATGGCTGCGCATCGCCACGGCAGCACTCATCTTCGCGCCGCTGACCCGCCCATGGCGAAGCTTCGCCCGCGCCGATCGCTCGACGCGGCTGCTGTTGCTGGCCTTCGGCGCCTGCCTGGCGGTGATGAACTGTTCGTTCTACCTTGCGCTCGACCGCCTGCCGATCTCGCTGGTGGCGGCGATCGAATTCGTCGGCACCATCGGCGTCGCGGCGATCGGCCTCAGAAGCCCGCGCAATCTTGCCGCCCTTGCCGTTGCCGTCACCGGCACATTGCTGCTCATCGACGTCAGATGGTCTGATGATCCCATCGGGCTGTTCTGGGCCTTCCTCAACGGCGCGCTGTTTGTTGGCTACATCGTGCTCGGCCACCGCATCGCCGCGTCAGGCGCCGGCGGCGGCATCGCGAGCCTGGGTGCCGCCATGGCGATCGCTTTCCTGGTCGTGCTGCCGATCGGCTTCACCCATGCGCTGCCGGCCTTTTTCTCGCCGCCGCTGCTGCTCGCCGCCATCGGCGTCGGCATCTGCTCCTCTGTCATTCCTTACATCTGCGACCAGCTCGCCATGTCGCGGCTGCCACGCGCGAGCTTCGCGCTGATGCTGTCGCTGCTGCCCGTCACCGCAACGCTGATCGGCGTCGTCGTGCTGCACCAGATTCCCGGCCTTACCGATTGCCTCGGCACTGCGCTGGTGGTCGCCGGCGTCGCCTTCCACAAGCCGGCATCAGCCGGCTAGCTCCGAAGGCCTTAGTCTCGGTTTCTGAGAACTGCGACAAGAAGGCTCAAGATTGAACCAAATCGGCGTCTGATCCGTTGTCACCCACGAAAATGGCTTGGAGTGACAGAATGGAATGGAAACGGACCAGGGAGCCTGCCGACGCATGGCACATGACGGACGATCTGCACGCCGAGCACGGGAAGGGCGATCCGTTCGCGGCGGCCATCCGCGCCACCCGCATGTCAATGATCATCACCGATCCCCGACAGCAGGACAATCCTATCGTCTTCGCCAATGACGCTTTCCTGCGACTGACCGGATATGAGCGTCATGAGGTTCTGGGCAAGAACTGCCGCTTCCTGCAGGGACCGAAGACCGACAAGGCCGCTGTTGAACAGATACGCGTGGCGATCGAGGAAGAAACCGATGTCAGCGTCGATATCCTGAACTACCGCAAGGGCGGCTCGACCTTCTGGAACGCGCTCTACATCAGCCCCGTCTCGAACGACAAAGGCGAGTTGCAGTTCTTTTTCGCATCGCAGCTCGACGTCTCGGATCGCAAACAATCGGAGAGTCGGATCAACGCGGACAAGGACCGCTTCGAAAAGGCGGTGAAGGAACGCACCGCGGAACTTGAAGCCGCCCTTGAGGCGCAGACCACCTTGCTGCACGAGGTGGACCACCGGGTGAAAAACAACCTGCAGATGATCTCTTCCCTGATCATTATGCAGCGGCGGACCATACGGGACGAAGCAATCAGGCGTTCATTGACCACCATGCTGGAGCGCATCGAAGCCCTGAGCACCGTGCATCGGCGACTTTATCAGTCGAAAGACGTCAGCAAGTTCGATGTGGCGGATTTCGCCAAGGATCTGGTGACAGACCTGCTGACGGCGTCGGGGCGCTCTGAGATCAGTCCGGCTCTCGACCTGGAACCGATTGTCATTTCCGCGGAAAAGGCAACGCCCGTCGCTCTGATGGTCAACGAACTCGTCACCAATGCTCTGAAGCATGCCTTCAAGTCCAAGCCCGACGGAATGTCGGCCGGCCGCCTGGGCATCAAAATGAGCCAGCCCGACGGCCACTTGAATATCGAGGTGTCGGACGACGGCGTCGGCATGGCCGACGCCAACGGCGATGCCTCTTTCGGCATGCGGCTGATCAAATCGCTCGCCCGCCAGTTGCATGCCGAGATCGAATGGCGCGACACCGGCCCCGGCACGAGGGTCGTTATCTCGATCCCGAACGAACCTCAGGAAAAAGGGAATGTGTCATGATTGAGCCGCTCAAGGTCCTGATCATCGAGGACGAAGCGCTGCTGGCAATGGAGCTGGAGAGCCTTGTCGAGGACGCCGGCCACAGCGTCGTCGGCTGGGCGACCTCTTCGGCGGAAGCCATGGCCATGGCGGATGCGACCGAAGCCGACATCGTCTTCGTCGACATCCATCTGAGTGACGGGCCGTCCGGCATCGACGTGGCCAAGTACATAGGCGAAAGGAAGAATTCGACGGTGGTGTTCATGACCGCCAATCCGAAGCGCATCCCCGATCATTTCGCCGGCGCGATCGGCGTCATAGCCAAGCCTTACACGATGAACGGGCTGACGTCGGCGTTGCGGTACCTGCAGGAAGGCGTGCGCCGCCCGCCCCCCGTTTCGGCGCGGCCGGCCGGCTTCACCCTGTCGCCGGCCTTCGAAACCGCCTGGGCGCCGGCGGCATGACAGCTGAAGTCATTTCAGTTTTTCCCGAAGGAAGGCGATCGTTCTGCCCCAGGCGAGGTCAGCCGCCTTCTTGTCGTAGCGCGCCGCCGACGTGTCGTTGTTGAAGGCGTGGTTGGCGCCTTCATAAACATAGACCGTGTAGTCGACATGCGCCGCGTCGAGTTCCTTCTTGAAGGCGTCGATGCCGGCATTGATGCGCTCGTCCAGTCCGCCATAGTGCAGCAGCAAGGCCGCCTTGATTTTGGATACATCGGCGGCCTTCGGCTGCATGCCGTAATAGGCAACGCCGGCACTGAGATCGGGCGTGTTGACGGCCAGCATGTTGACCGTGCCACCGCCCCAGCAGAAGCCGATGGCGCCGACCTTGCCGTTGCCGTCCTTGTCGCTCTTGAGGAAAGCGACGGTCGCAACACCGTCGGCGATGGTCTGCGCCGGATCGAGCTTGCCGAACATGTCGCGCGCCTTGTCTTCATCGGCCGGCGTGCCGCCGAGCGGCGACAGGAAATCCGGCGCCAACGCCACGAACCCTTCCAGCGCCACGCGTCGCGCCACGTCGCGGATATGCGGGTTGAGCCCCCTGTTCTCATGCACGACGATCACCGTGCCGAGCTTGCCCGCTTGATCCGCAGGCTTGACCAGATAGCCCTTCATTTGGCCGCTGCTGCCGGGGTAGCTGATGTCCTCGCCCTTCACCCGCGGATCGTTGTCGGCGACGATTGCCGCCTGCGCGGAATTTGCCGCCAGCAGCGGCGCGATCGCGGCCGCCGCCGCACCCGATCCGGCAAGCCGGGTCAACTGCTCCATGAACCGGCGGCGATCGAGCGTCAGATGCGTATATTCGTCATAGGCATCGATCATCGCCTGGGTGATGGCGGGCTTGGCGTCGGGTTTCGTCATGGATAGGTCCTCTGCTTCGGGCTTTAATTCCCAGCTACATAGGAACCAAGCCGGCATGGTCCAGTCGAGCACTCATCGCGGCCGCCGATTGCCTCAGGGCGCAGGCCGCTGGCCGCGCCCAGGCAGTAAAGCCGGCGCCATGCACGGCCATGTCATCACTTTTTGGTCATTGGCGATAATCCTGCTGGCGCTGCCACAATCATGAGGGAAGGTGGCTATCGACGGTATCTTGGCCGTGTGCCCACACGTCAGACCCAGAAGGAAGCGTTGACCATGACCATGCCTTCCCCGATCCTCGCCAGCGCGGTCGTCCTTGCCGCGGCCGCCGCTTTGGCCCTACGCTCGATGGTTGTAAATGCAGGCAGACGATCGTTGATCAGGGTCCGCACTGAGCGGAACCGCAACACGAAAACCCAGGATTGAGGTGACGCCATGAACGTCCAGGACATCGTCAACACCGTTTCGCAGAAGGCGGGCCTCGACCAGGCGACGACGGAGAAAGTCGTCGGCACCATTTTCTCGGTGCTGGAACACGAGGCGGAGGGCACAAGCGCCTCGGCGTTCTTCGCCAAGATCCCCGGCGCCGACGACCTCGCCCATCAATATGACGTCATGGCCGCCGCTCCGGCCGGCAGCGGCGGTTTTCTGTCGTCGTTGCAGGGCGCGCTTGGCGGCGTTCTCGGCGAGAAGGCCGGCGCGCTGATCAACGGTGTCGCCGCACTCAAGGCATCCGGGCTCGACATGGCGCAGATCCAGAAGGCCGGCGCGACGCTGATCCAGCAGGCCGAAGCCGCCGCCGGTCCCGACCTGACCAACAAGGTGCTCGGCTCGGTGCCCAGCCTGAAGGGCCATTTGGGGATTGGCTGATCGACAACGGGCCGATCGGAAGATTTGCCGCCCCTCATCGCCCAGCCGGGCACTTCTCCCCGTCACTATACGGGGAAAAGATACTGGCACAGATGAGGGGCGGCGCGACCTCTGAAAGATCGCGTTACCCTGTCGCCTACTTCGGCAGCGCGTAGGCCATAACATAATCCCCGGGCTTGGTGCCGACCGAACCGTGGCCGCCGGCGACGATGACCACGAACTGGCGGCCGTCGGCCACCGTATAGGTCATCGGCGTCGATTGCCCGCCGGCCGGCAGCCGCGCCTGCCACAGCTGCTTGCCCGATGTCAGGTCGTAGGCGCGCAGATAGTCGTCGACCGCGGCCCCCAGAAAGGCGACGCCGCCAGCGGTGATCATCGGCCCGCCGATGCCCGGCACGCCGACTTTCAGCGGCAGCGGCAGCGGCGTCATATCGTAGACGGTGCCGTTGCGGTGCTTGTAGGCGATCTTTCCGGTCCTGAGATCGGCGCCGGCGACATAGCCCCAGGGCGGCGCCTGGCAAGGAATACCGAGCGGCGACAGGAACGGTCCCATCACCACCGCATAGGGCGCGCCCTCGTTGCGGTTCAGCCCCTGTTCGCTGCCCCGCCCTTCGTCCGGCGGCGGCACCTGATCGCGCGGGATCAACTGCGACTTGAACGCCAGATAGGTCGGCATGCCGAACAGCACCTGCCGGACCGGGTCGACGGCGACGCCACCCCAGTTGAAGGTGCCGAAGTTGCCGGGGTAGATCAGCGAGCCCTGTACGGAAGGCGGCGTGTAGCGGCCCTCATAGCGCAGGCCCTGGAATTCGATCCGGCAGGCCAACTGGTCGAACATGGTTAGGCCCCACATGTCGGCGCCGGTCAGCGGCTTCGGCATGAAGGTGAGATCGGAGACCGGCTGCGTCGGCGATGTGTGGTCGCCCTCGATCGCGCCGCCGGGCGCCGGCACTTCGTTGACCGCAATGACCGGCTCGCCAGTGCGGCGGTCGAGCACATAGAGGTCGCCCTGCTTGGTCGGCCCGACCAGCGCCGGCACCACCGTGCCGTCGGGTTTGGTGATGTCGATCAGGCTCGGCTGCGCCGGCACGTCCATGTCCCAGAGATCGTGGTGCACGGTCTGCCGCACCCATCGCACCTGTCCGGTGTTGAGGTCGAGCGCGGTGATCGACGACGAGAACTTCTCGACATTGGCGCTGCGCCCGGCGCCGAGCTGGTCCGGCGTCTGGTTGCCGAGCGGCACGTAGAGCAGGCCGAGCTTCTCGTCGGCGCTCGGCGTCGACCACATGTTGGGCGAGTTGGCGGTATAGGTCTGGCCGGCCGCCAGCGGCGTCGTCTGGTCCGGATTGCCGGAATCCCAGTTCCACACCAGCGCGCCGGTGGCAGCGTCGTAGGCGCGGATGACGCCGGACGGCTCCTGCGTCGAATAATTGTCGTTGACCGCGCCGCCGACGATGATCTTGCCGCCTGAGATCAGCGGCGCCGAGGTCGAGTAATAATAGCCCGACTTCGGATAGGGCATGTTGGTCAGAAGGTTCAGCGTACCGCCCTCGGCGAAAGCCGGACAGATCTGCCCGTTGGCGGCGTCGAGCGCGATCAGCCGCGCGTCCGAGGTCGGCAGGTAGACGCGGGTCGCACAGGGCTGCCCGGCGGCGCCGGCGGCATCGGCGTAATAGGCCACGCCGCGGCAGGTCTGGTGCTGGCGGTCCTTGTCGAGCTTGACCTTGGGATCGAAGCGCCATTTCTCCTTGCCGCTCGCGGCATCGATGGCGATGGCGACATTATGCGGCGTGCAGATGTAGAGCGTGTCGCCGATCTTCAGCGGCGTCACCTGGTAGGTGGTCTCGCCGACATCGTCCGGTCCTTTCACGTCGCCGGTCCGGTAGGTCCAGGCAGGCTGCAGCTTGGCGACATTGTCTGATGTGATCTGGTCGAGCGGCGAGTAGCGCTGGCCGAACTGCGTGCGGCCGTAATAGTGCCATTCGCCGGCCGGCACATCATTGCCGAGATTGGCGTTGGCGACCACCTTGTCGGTGCCGAGTTCGCCGGCAATGTCCTTCGGATCCGAAGTCATCGAATAACCGGCGACGGCCAGTGATGCCAGCACGGCAAGGATCAGCGGCGCGCGTGCGTCAGGGCCGACAAGACCCCGCCTCGCCCACGGCGTCAGCAGCCACAAGGCGAGAAGCACGATGATGCCGCCGCGAGGCCCGAGTTCCCACCAGTCGAAGCCGATTTCCCAGACGGCCCAGGCCAACGTGCCGAGCACGATCACCGCGTAGAGCCACAGTGCGGTGGACCGGCGCCGGTAGAGTAGCCAGGCAGCGATCAGGAAGGCAAGGCCGACAACGACATAGTACCAACTGCCGCCCAGCATCGCCAGGCGGACGCCGCCGCCGCCGAGTGCCAGGCCGATGAGGAAAAGAATGAGGGAGGTGATGGTGACAGCCAAGATGATACTCCTTCGACTGTTGCGCTTTGCCACGCCAAGGACAGCCCGATGTCCCGTTCCTGCCCTGCGCACAGCTTTCTCCTGCCTGCCCCGCCTGTCAAGCGGCCCACACGCCAAGGTGGCAATTCATCTTGCCTGCGGTCGGGTTATCGAGCAGTCTCCGTCGCAGCATCACCGTGGAGTAGACCGAGTCATGCCCTTCGTCTTTCCGCCATGGATGCGCATTGCCGGCGCGCTGTTCGGCTTCGTCGTGCTTATGGCTGGCAGTCAATCCGCGTCGGCACAAACGCTCGAGGAGATCAACAAGGCAAGCGGCTTCCACGAGATGCTGGCCGGCCTCGGCCCAAGCATAGTCGCCGGCATCAAATCCGTGCCAGGGCCGGAAAAAGTCAAGGAAGCCTTGTCCGCCGCCGCTGAAGGCGCTTTTGACGCTGACAGGATGGAGAAAGCCATAGAGGCGCGGATGACGGGCCGGTTGCAGCCCGTCGATCTCACCGATCTGGCTGCTTTTTTCGATTCACCATTGGGCAGGCGGGTCACAGCCCTGGAGATCCAAGCATCCGATCCGCAAGCAGTGGGGCGCAAGAAGATCGAAGGTCCGAAAATCCTTGGAGGACTTCAGGTGGGAGATCCGGCACGGCTCGCGTTGTACCGGAAAATCGTCGACGATATCAGCGCCGTGGACATGGCTGAAGCGATCGCATTGAACATGGGCTATGCGATGGTTTCGGGAATGCTCGCGGCAGCCGGGCAGCCTTTATCGGATCAGCAGATAATGGTGCTGGTGCATAAGCAGGCCGGCAACCTTCGTGAAAAAGCCGAAAAGGGGATCATGGAAGGAAATGCTTTCGCCTATCGTGACTTGTCGCTCGACGATCTCAGGCTTTACGCGACATTTCTCGCGTCCCCTGCGGGCAGCCATTACTACGACCGGATGCAGACGGCACTCGGCGCCGTGATGACCGATGAGGCGCGTTCGTTAGGGCAGCGATTTTTCGTCGCTCTCGGCTACCGCAAGGCCTGAACAGCCCGTACATCCTTGCCGCGCCAGCACTTTAGCGGAACAAAACGTAGACAGTTCTGGTCTTTCCCCACCGAATCACTACATTCGGGGGCGATGTCCGGCTTTTCCGAAGACATGCCCTTTTTCGACGAACCCAATGCGCGGCCCACGGCCCCGTCGGGCATCGCCGCGCGCGCCATGGCTGCCCGCAGCGGACACAACAACGCACCCGACTATCTCAAGGGCCTCAACCCGGAGCAGCGGCTAGCTGTTGAAACAACGGAGGGCCCGGTTCTGGTGCTGGCCGGTGCCGGTACCGGCAAGACCCGCGTGCTGACCACCCGCATCGCCCACATCCTCGCCACCGGCAAGGCGTTCCCGTCGCAGATCCTTGCGGTGACCTTCACCAACAAGGCCGCGCGAGAGATGAAGATCCGCATCGGCGTGCTGATCGGCGAAGGCAATGTCGAGGGCATGCCATGGCTCGGCACCTTCCACTCGATTGGCGTGAAGCTGCTTCGCCGCCATGCCGAACTTGCTGGCCTGCGCTCCGACTTCACCATCCTCGACACCGACGACGTCGTGCGGCTGATCAAGCAGCTGATCCAGGCCGAAGGCCTGGACGACAAGCGCTGGCCAGCCAAGCAGTTCGCCCAGATGATCGACGGCTGGAAGAACAAGGGGCAAGGCCCAGCCGACATCGCCGAGGGCGACGCGCGCGCCTTCGCCAACGGCAAGGGCCGCGAACTCTACAAGGCCTATCAGGAGCGGCTGAAGACGCTGAACGCCTGCGATTTCGGTGACCTGCTCTGCCACCCGATCCGCATCTTCCGCGCCAATCCGGACGTGCTGAAGGAATACCACAAGCGCTTCAAATACATCCTCGTCGACGAATACCAGGACACCAACACCGCCCAGTACATGTGGCTCCGCCTCCTGGCGCAACGGCCTCAAGGCAAGCCGATCTCCCCCCTTGAGGGGGAGATGTCCGGCAGGACAGAGGGGGGCGCCTCGCGCCGACAGGCTGGAGGGACAGCGCCCCCCTCTGTCGCCTCCGGCGACATCTCCCCCTCTAGGGGGGAGATTGGGCGCTCGGCCGAAACCCGCGCCACCGTAGACATCTGCTGCGTCGGCGACGACGACCAATCCATCTATGGCTGGCGCGGTGCCGAGATCGACAATATCCTGCGCTTCGACAAGGATTTTCCCGGCGCCACCATCATAAGGCTGGAGCGCAACTACCGCTCGACCGCGCACATCCTTGGTGCTGCCTCTCACCTCATCGCCCACAATGAGGGCCGCTTCGGCAAGACGCTGTTCACCGACCGCAACGATCCCGAAGACGGCAAGGTGCATGTCCACGCCGCCTGGGATTCCGAGGAAGAAGCGCGCGCCGTCGGCGAAACCATCGAGACCTACCAGCGGCAAAAGCACAATCTCAACGACATGGCGATCCTGGTCCGCGCGTCCTTCCAGATGCGCGAATTCGAGGATCGTTTCGTCACGCTCGGTCTCAACTACCGCGTCATCGGCGGCCCGCGCTTCTACGAACGCATGGAAATCCGCGATGCGCTGGCCTTCTTCCGCGTCGTCGCGCAAGGCGCCGACGACCTCGCCTTCGAGCGCATCGTCAATGTGCCCAAGCGCGGCCTGGGCGAAGCCACCATCCGCCAGATCCACGACACCGCGCGTGCGCTGCGCATCCCGATGCTGGAGGCCGCCGCCAAGCTCGCCGAAAGCGACGAGTTGAAGCCGAAGCCGCGCGCCGCACTGCGCGAGGTCGCGGCCAATTTCGAGCGCTGGCAGAAAGCGCTGGAAACCACGCCGCACACCGAACTCGCCGAAACCATCTTGGAAGAGAGCGGCTACACCGACATGTGGAAGAACGACCGCTCGGTCGAAGCCCCCGGCCGGCTGGAGAACCTGAAAGAGCTGATCCGCTCGATGGAGGAGTATGAGTCGCTGCGCTCCTTCCTCGAGCATGTCGCACTGGTCATGGACGCCGAGCAGAATGCCGGGCTCGACGCCGTCAGCATCATGACGCTGCATTCGGCCAAGGGCCTCGAATTCGAGACCGTCTTCCTGCCCGGCTGGGAGGAAGGCCTGTTCCCGCACCAGCGCGCGCTGGATGAAGGCGGCCGCTCCGGGCTGGAGGAAGAGCGCCGCCTTGCCTATGTCGGCCTGACCCGCGCCAAGAAGAACCTGCATCTGTGGTTCGTCTCCAACCGCCGCATCCATGGCCTGTGGCAATCGACCATCCCGTCGCGCTTCCTCGACGAACTGCCGGAAGCCCATGTCGAGGTCGCCGAAAGCGGCAACTCCTACGGCGGCTACGGCAATTCCTACGGCGGCGGTTCCTTTGCCTCAGGCCGCGGCGGCCAGGGCGCGGGGCGGCAGAACCCCTATGGCGCCTCGCGCTTCGACAATGTCGGCGCCGACAGCGAAAAATCCGGCGCCTTCTCCAACACCTATGCGACGCCGGGCTGGCAGCGCGCGCAGGCCAACCGCACCGAGGCGACCGACCGCAACTGGGGCTCGCGTTCCGGCCACCAGGTCGAGCGCATCGGCTATGGCGAGACGGACAGCGGCTACGGCGCCGGCCGCACCTCGGTCAAGGGCCGCACCATCGACGGCGAGCTGGTTGCCAAATCCGTCTCCGACACGCCCTCCGCCTTCAACGTCGGCGACCGCGTCTTCCACCAGAAGTTCGGCAACGGCAACATCTCGGCCATCGAAGGCAACAAGCTGACCATCGACTTCGACAAGGCCGGTCAGAAACGCGTGCTGGACGGGTTTGTCGCCGCGGTGTGAGGCGTCCGCTTGCCCCGTTGTCCTACAAGCGACCGCCTTGTGTATGGGCCTACTTTGACGATGCCCTACACCTTCGTCATCCACGGGCGAAGCAGGAGCGCAGCTCCGTCGCGAAGACCCGAGGATCCATGCCGCGACCTTGGCCGTGAAGTGCAGCGGAGCAGAGTTCTGCACCGTGGTGACGCGTTTGAGTCCCGGCATGGATCCTCGGGTCTGCGCTGCGTCGCTACGCTCCTTGCTTCGCCCGTGGATGACGACACGACGGGCGTCCGCGCCAATCGTCAAGGCATGCGGTCCGCCAACATCCCTCACCGATACCGCGCCTGGTTCCACTTATGCCCGAGCAGCGACAGGATGATGATCAGGCCGTTGAAGAACTGCACATAGAAGCCGCTCAACCCCGCCGCCACGACGCCGGTCTGGATGAACGACACGGTGACCGCGCCGATGGCGCCGCCGACGACGGTGCCGATGCCGCCCCAGGTCGGCGTGCCGCCGACGAATACCGAGGCCAGCACCGGCAGGAGATAGCCGTCACCGGCGGTCGGCCACCAGGTGAAATTGATCATCACCGAGAAGGTGCCGGCGATCGCCGCACCGATGCCGACGAAGACGAACACTTTCACCCGCACGCGCTTGACGTCGATGCCCATCTGCTGGGCGCTGTCGGGATTGTCACCCACCACCCTCACCTGCGCGCCGAAACGATGGCGGTTGTAGAGCATCGCCGACAGCACGACGAAGCCGATGGCCCAGAAGATCTGCACCGGAATGCCCAGGAGTTGGCTGGAGAAGATCGTGTAGGCCCAGCTGTCGCTGAGGCTGGTCAGCGCCATCGACTTGCCCTCGTTGATGATCTGGATCAGGCCGCGCAGCAGGAAATTCATGCCCAGCGTGGCGATCAACGACGACAGCCCGCCATAGACGACCAGCGAGCCTACGAGGAAGCCGAGCAGCATGCCGGTGACGAGTGCCGCGGCGATGCCGAGAAACGGATCGTAACCGGCCTGCACGACCAGCGCGAAGACCCATGAGGCGAAGCCCATCGTTGCCGGAAACGACAGGTCGATCTCGCCGCAGGTGACGACGAAGACCAGCGGCACCACCACGAACAGCGCAACGGGGAGCGTCGTCAGCACCGAACGGTAGAGATACCAGGTGGTGAAAACGGTCGGGTTGGCGATCAGGAACACCGTCATCATGACGATGAACACGGCGAGCGTGCCGAGCGCGGCACGGTTGTCGAGGATGAAGCCGCGCATCCAGTGATCGGACGGGTGCCTCCATTCCTTCTGGGGACCGGGACGGGGAATGCCGGCGGACGGCTCGTGCAGGTCGGGCTCCATGGTCTTGCTCATCGTGCTCTCTGCTCCGCGTCGCCGGCATCGTGCAGCCCGGCCAATCCGCCGGGATGCGCGACCTCTTCCATGAAGTTGATGAGATCTTCGGCCGACTTGACCTCGCTGCGGTCGGTCGTCAGCGCGACCTTGCCGCGGTCCAGCACCACGAAGCGGTCGGCGATGTCGAAGACATGATGGATGTTGTGGCCGATGAACAGGATCGAGCGGCCGCTCGCCCGCACCTGGCGCACGAAATGGAACACCTTGGCGGTTTCGGTCAGCGATAGCGCCGTCGTCGGTTCGTCGAGGACGATCAGCTCGGCCTGCTTGTAGATGGCGCGGGCGATCGCTACGCCCTGGCGTTCGCCGCCCGAAAGCTGGCCGACGATCGACTGCGGCGTGAACACTTTCGAGGTGAAGCCGATTTCGCGCATCAGCCGGCTTGCCTCCTCGATCTCCTTTTTGACCCTGAGAAAGCCCAAGAAACCGGTCAGCTCGCGGCCCATGAAGATGTTGCGAACGATGGTCTGCTGCACGGCCAGCGCCCGGTCCTGGAACACCGTCTCGATGCCGGCCTCGCGGGAACGCGCGGCGCTCCACCCGGTCACCGGCTTGCCGCGCACGAGGATTTCACCGCTGGTCGGCTTGACCACGCCGGACAGGATTTTGATCAGCGTCGACTTGCCGGCGCCATTGTCACCGAGCAGGCCGACGACCTCGCCGCGGTCGACGCTGAGATTGACCCCGCCCAGCGCATAGACCTGGCCATAGGATTTGCTGATGTCGCGCAGTTCGATGAGGCGTTCGGCCATCGGATCCTCGCTTTGATTGTCTCGTGCCGGCTTCGTCGCCGGCGGCCCCGCCGGCCGGGGCCTGAGATCCCGGCCGGCGGCTTGGGAAGTCAGCGCAGCGCCTGCTTGGCGAGCTCGGCGACGATCTCGTAATTTTCGGGCGTGACGAAGCCGGCGCCGGTGTCGACATTCATCGGCGCCAGCCCCAGCACAACCTGCTGGCAGAGGCTGAGGATCGGCAGATAGCCCTGCAGGAACGGCTGCTGGTCGGCGGTCAATTGCACCCAGCCGCCCTTGAAGCCCTCGACGATCTGCGGGCTGGTGTCGAAGCCGAAGTTGAAGATCTCGCCCGCCTTGCGTCCGGCCGCCTGCATGTAGGTCGAGACATTGCCGAGCATCTGCCCGCCGGGATAGCCGACCGCCTTGACGTCGGGATTGTTGAGCAGCGCCGCGGTGATCACCGGAATGGCCAGATTGGGATCGGACGCCCATTCGCCGCTCGGCGGTGAGGACAACTGGATGACCTCGACGCCGGCTTCCTTGAGCGCTGCCACCGTGCCGCGCTCGCGCGCGCCGCGGCTTTCGTTTTCGAACGGACCGATCATGATCGCCTTGTCGCCGGCCTTCAGCTTGCCCAGCTTGAACGCCTCGGCGCCGAGCGCGCGGCCCTGCTGTTCCTGCTGGGCGCCGACATAGCCTCCGCCGAATGCCGCCGTCACGTTCGGCACCGGCACGTTCTGGTACATCATCTTGATGCCGTCCTTGTGCGCCTGTTCGGCGAGCGGCATGATCGACGCATCGCCCGGATGACCCATCATGGCGATGCCGTTGGGCTTGACCGCGACGGCCTCGCGCAGTTGCTGCACCATCTTTTCGATGTCCCACTGGGAGAAGATGTAGTCGACCTTCGGTCCGAGATCGGCCTCTGCCTGCTTGGCGCCATTGTAGACGATGGTGCCGAAAGCGTCGCCCTCGGCGCCGCCGACGAAGAAGCGGATGTGGACGTCCTTGCACCATTTGGCGTCGAGCGCCTGCGCGGGCAGTGTGGAGATGGCGGCGCACAGCGCGGTGGCGGCGGCCACGACGGTCGAGCGCAGAAGTGTCGTTCTCATTGCGATGCTCATGCACGTTCCTCCCTTTTGTCCTCGGTGAGCCGAGGGGTTTTCGTCATTCGCTTTCAGCAAGTACTCAATGATTAGGCCGGCTCCTCCCGCCGGCCGCCGTCACGCCGGGTTCGGCAGATAGGTCGCTCCTCCCCGGCATTGCTTGAGATATTCCAGCGCCCGCACCTGGCCGGTGATCTCGAGATCGCCGCGATAGACCGGGTCGTGCCAGCCTTCGATATCGATGGCCCCCTTGTAGCCGGCCAGCCGCAATTCGCTGATCACCCGCGCCCAGTCGCTGTCGCCGAAGCCTGGCGTGCGCATCTGCACGAAGGGCAGCCGGCCGAACACGCCATGCTCGCGGATGACATCCCAGCGAACCGTCGCGTCCTTGCCGTGGACATGGAAGATGCGGGGCGCCCATTTGCGGATCTGCGGCATCGGATCGATCAGATAGACGAGCTGGTGGCATGGCTCCCATTCAAGGCCGAGATTGTCGTCCGGCACTTCGTTGAACATCAGCTCCCAGGCGTCCGGATTGTGGGCGATGTTCCAGTCGCCGGTGGCCCAGTTGCCGTCCATGGCGCAGTTCTCGAAGGCGATGCGCACCCCCCTGTCGGCGGCGCGCCTGGCCAGCGGCCCCCAGACCTCCTTGAAGCGCGGCAGGCTGTCGGTCAGCTTCTTGCCGCGGAGGCGGCCGGTGAAGCCGCTGACCATCGAGGTGCCGAACAGATGCGCATTGTCGATGACCGTTTCCCAGGCTGCGAGCACGCCGCGATCGACCTCGCCGTCTTCCAGCGGGTTGCCGAACACCCCGAGCGACGACACCGTGACGTCGGCATCGCCGATCGCCTCGCGGATCTGGCCGGCAAGAAGCGGCAGGTCCTTGCCGCCAAGCGTCTGCCAGAAGAAGGGTTGGATGCTCTCGAAGCCGAGCGGCAGGATCTGTTTGATGTAAGCCGCCGGGTCGTCGAGATTGGCCCGCACCATGGTGCCGATCCGGATGTCGAGAAGCGGGTTCGGCGTCATTGTGCGTCCTCTGCGATCGTCACGCGGCGGCCGGTCTCGGCGCTTTCGATGGCGTCAAAAACCATGGCCAGGCTCTTGATGTTGTCGGCGCCGCGCGTTTCCGGCTCGGTGCCGGTCTCGATGGCGTGCATGAAATCCTGGAGAATGCCGAGATGCCCGCCGACGCGATCGGACGCATCGAGCGGCGGCACCTCGATCAGCTGGGTTTTGTCGAACATCCCCTCGCGGCCCGGCATCACTGCTTCTGCCCTCAGCTCGTCATATCCGTCCCAGATGAGGCTGCCGCGCTCGGCAACGATGCGCCAGCTGCCCTCCCAGCTGGTGCGGAAGCCGGCCGCGCACCAGCTGCCCGCATAGGTGAAGACCTTGCCGCCGCCGAGATCGAAGACCGCACTGGCCGACGATCCCTGCCGGTACCAGGAATTGGCCGGCTCCCATTCCTGGCAGTGGACGCCGGCTGGCTCGCCGGCGACCATGTAGCGGGCGGCGTCGAATGTGTGGATTGCCATGTCGAGCAGCAGCACATGCGCCATCTCCTCGCGAAAACCGCCGAAATGCGGCGCGACGAAAAAGTCGGCGTGGATGCTGGTCGGCGTGCCAATGGCGCCGGAGTCCAGGAACCTGCGGATGCGCCTGACATTGGCGACATAGCGGCGGTTCTTCACGACG
>NZ_RZQL01000106.1 GCF_003997935.1 Mesorhizobium sp. M7A.F.Ca.US.006.01.1.1 | reverse complement strand
CCCGCGCCCGCCAAGGGCAAGGCGACCCAATCCAAGGCCGGCGCCGGCCCGGCGATGACGGCCCGTTCGAAGGACGCCAAGCCGGCCTTCGGCAAGGCAGCGCCGAAGAAAGTGGTGCCGGCCGCGGCCAAGGCTGCGCCGAAAGCGGCGAAGCCTAGAAAGCCGGCAAATACTGGCGATTCGCTGAGCGGCAGTGCCATGCGCACGGCCAAGGCCACGGCCAACGTCGCTGCCGGCGCGGTCATGGTGGCGGCCAGAGGCGCTGCGTCGCTCGCTGCTTCCGTCATGGGCAAAGGCGGTTCGAAGGCCAAAGCGAAGGCGAAATAGCCGCACTTTCGGAGGCTGTTCGACTATCCCTTGGCCGGGATGGTCAGCCCTTTTTGCACCGCCGGCCGCGCCAGGCCACGCTCCAGCCATGTTCCGACATGGACGAAATCGTCAAAGCCTACGAGTTCGCGCGCTTCGTAGAAGCCGATCAGGTTGCGCACCCAGCCGAGCAGCGAGATGTCGGCGATGGTGTAGTCATTGCCCATGATCCACTTGCGCCCCTTCAGCCTGCCGTCGAGCACGCCGAGCAGCCGCTTTGATTCGTCGCGATAGCGCTCCAGCGGGCGTTTGTCGGCGATCTCGCGACCGGCGAATTTGTGGAAGAAGCCGACCTGGCCGAACATCGGCCCGACCGAAGCCATCTGGAAGAACACCCACTGGATGGTCTCGTAGCGGCGCGCGGCATCAATGGGCATGAGCAGGCCGGTCTTTTCAGCGAGGTAGAGCAGGATGGCGCCGGATTCGAACAGTCCGATCGGCTTGCCGTCCGGACCGTTCGGATCGATGATCGCCGGGATCTTGCCGTTGGGGTTGAGCGACAGGAATTCCGGTGTCCAGCTTTCATTCTTGCCGATGTTGACCAGATGCGGCTCATAGGGCAGGCCGAGCTCCTCCAGGGCGATCGATATCTTCACGCCGTTCGGCGTTGTCGCCGAATAGAGCTGGAGCTGGTCCGGATGCTTGGCCGGCCAACGCGTTGCGATCGGAAAGGCGGACAGGTCGGCCATGAAAACTCCTGAAGAGGGTTCGCGTCGAGCGGCGCGCTTAGATCAGACAGCCTTGTTCAGACGGCCTTGAAGGCCAGCACGGCATTGGTGCCGCCGAACGCGAAGCCGTTGCTGATCGCGGCGCGCACCTTGCGCTCGCGCGGCACATTGGGCGTGACGTCGAGGTCGCAGTCGGGATCGGCCTCACGAAAATTGGCCGTCGGCGGCACGATGCCTTCGCGGATCGCCATCACGCAGGCGATCATCTCCAGCGCACCCGATGCGCCGAGGCAATGGGCGTGCATCGACTTGGTCGACGACACCGAAAGCTTGTAGGCATGGTCGCCGAAGACGCGCTTGATCGCTGCCGTCTCGATCTGGTCGTTGGCCTTGGTGCCGGTGCCATGGGCATTGAGGTAGTCGACATCCTCGGGATTGAAGCCGGCATCGGCCAGGCAGGCGCGCATGGCCGCCGTCGGCCCTTCGACGGTCGGAGCGACAATGTCGGAGGCGTCGGCGGAGAGGCCGGCGCCGGCGACCTCGGCAAGGATGGTGGCGCCACGCGCCATGGCGTGCTCGTACGTTTCCAGGACCGCCATGCCGGCGCCTTCGCCGAGCGACAGTCCCTGGCGGTCGGCCGAGAAGGGCCGGCAGGTGTCGGGCGCCAGCACGCGCAATGCTTCCCAGCCCTTCAGGATGCCCCAGACCAGCGGCGCATCGGTGCCGCCGGCGACCATCACGTCGGCGCGGCCAAGCCTGATCTGGTCGACGGCCGAGGCGATGGCGTGGTTGGATGAGGAGCAGGCCGAGGTGACGCCGAAGACCGGGCCGCGCAGGCCCAGATTCATGCTGACATGGCCGGAGGCAGCACTTGGCATGACCTTTGGCACGGTGAAGATACCAGCGCGGTTCTTGCCCTCGACCAGGATGGCGCGATAGCTCTCTTCGATCGCCTCCCAGCCGCAGACGCCGACACCGACGACGGTGCCCATCCGATAGGTGGTGGCTTCATTCGAAACCAGGCCGGCCTGCTGCATGGCTTCCCTGGCCGCGATCGTCGCCAGCAGGCTGAAGCGGTCCATCGACACGGTCTGCTTGCGGTCGATGCCGTGATCGGGAAGCGTCTTGATTTCGCAGCCGACCTTGACCTTCAAATCATGCAGTTGGGGACTTGTGATCTGGCCGATGGCCGAGCGGCCGGCGCGCATCTCGTTCCAGATCGCGGGCGCGCTGGTGCCGAGCCCGCAAATGCCGCCCATGCCTGTGATGACAACGCGCTGCCGCATTCAGTTCAGGCTTTTTTCGCGATCAGCGCGCGCACAGCTTCGACCATGTCGCCGACGTTCTTCAGATTGCTCCAGGCGTCGACCGTGTTCATCTCGATCTCGATGCCATACTCTTCCTCAAGATCGAAGATAATCTCCGTCAGCTCGAGCGAATGGATGCCAAGCGAGGTCAATTCGGTGGTGGTGGTGATTTCTTCGCCGCCCGGCTCGGCATGAGCCTTGATCTTCGCGATGATATCCGTTGCCAGCTGGTCGGCCATTCGGTTCCTTCCCCACTATCTCGCGTTTCCCGACGCCAACTGAGCAGCGCCCCTTTTTCTCCTGGTATCAAGCCGCCGCCGTCGTTTAATACCCCCGCCAAGCGCAGCATGACCGTACCAAGGTGGTTCCCTCTATAGAAACCGAAACGTTGTCAAGCAACAAGCTATATCGAACTCCGTATCGACAAAGCCGCCGGAGTGCTTAACGTGCAGGCATGGATATGGGCGAACATGGCGGGATTTCGACGCAGCGCGTTGCGGGCGTCGCGCGGCTTTCCTGCGCGCTCAGCGAGGGCCGCACGCGCCTGCGGCGCCTCTATCAGGACGGCGCCGCCAAGATAAGGATGCCGGCCGTCTCGGCCGATCCGTTTGAGGCGGTGCTGATCAACACCGCCGGCGGGATGACCGGCGGCGACCGTATCGCATGGGACGTGGATGTCGGCGCAGCCGCTTCGGCATCAATCACCACGCAGGCCTGCGAGAAGATCTACCGGGCGGCATCCGACCGTGCCGAAGTGCGGGTCAATTTGTCGGTCGGGGAGAACGGCCGCATCGCCTGGCTACCGCAGGAAACCATCGTCTTCGACCGGGCAGCCTTTGCCCGCACGCTCGACGTCGAGCTTGCCGTCGGCGCCGAGGCGCTGGTGCTGGAAGCCGCCGTCTTCGGCCGCCTGGCGATGGGCGAACGCGCCACGCAGGGCAACTTCCATGACCGCTGGCGTGTGCGCCAGGATGGCGCCCTCGTTCATGCCGAGGATTTCCGCATCGGACCCGATATCGCCGCCAGGCTCGATCGCCCGGCGGTTGCCGGCGGCGCGATCGCGGTGGCGACGCTGCTTCTGGTGTCGCCGCGCGCCGAGGCCCTGCTCGACCGGGTTCTGGAGATCGTCGGCGACCAAGGCAGCGCCAGCGCCTGGAGCGTGAAGAAATCTGGCAAGCTTCTTGCGAGGCTCTACGCCGGGGACGGCTACCGGCTGCGCCAGCGGCTGGTTCCACTCGTCGAATTGCTCAACGGAAGGGCGGGGTTGCCCAAATTATGGTCACTATAGGCCTGTCTCTACCAATCCAGGGAAACGCATGAACCTGACGCCGAGGGAAAAGGACAAGCTGCTGATCGCCATGGCGGCGATCGTGGCGCGCAAGCGGCTCGAACGCGGCGTCAAGCTCAACCATCCGGAAGCGAT
This sequence comes from Mesorhizobium sp. M7A.F.Ca.US.006.01.1.1, assembly GCF_003997935.1. Classification (GTDB taxonomy): domain Bacteria; phylum Pseudomonadota; class Alphaproteobacteria; order Rhizobiales; family Rhizobiaceae; genus Mesorhizobium. The sequence goes on along the minus strand of NZ_RZQL01000106.1, from coordinate 19,265 downwards.
CGCGCTGATCACCGACTTCGTCGTCGAGGGTGCCCGCGACGGCCGCCCGGTCGCCGAACTGATGGAAGCCGGCGCTCATGTCGTCAGCCGCGCGCAAGTCATGGAAGGCATCGCCGAGATGATCCATGACGTGCAGGTCGAGGCGACTTTTCCCGACGGCACCAAACTGGTGACCGTGCACGAACCGATCCGCTGAGGGAGGACAGGATGCTGGAGCTGCGTCCCAACTGCGAGTGCTGCGACAAGGACCTGCCGCCTGAAGCGACGGATGCGCTGATCTGCACCTTCGAATGCACCTTTTGCGCCGGATGCGTGGAACAGGTGTTGGGCGGCATCTGCCCCAATTGCGGCGGTGGTTTTTCGGCGCGGCCGATCCGGCCAGTGGCAATGCTGAAGAAACATCCGGCGTCGAGCAGACGCGTTCTCAAGGCCGAAGGCTGCGGCCCCCGCAAGGCGGCGTAAACACCAGACCTATCAAAACGAAAGGCAAATAGAATGATGCCCGCTAAAATGATGTCGGCCAAACGCCTCTGCCTGTCGGCGATCCTGCTGCTGGCCGCTGCCATGCCGGCCTATGCCCATGTCGGCATCGGCACGGCCTCCTCCTTCACGGCCGGCTTCATGCACCCGCTTTCCGGGCTCGATCACATGACGGTGATGATCGCGGTCGGACTGTGGGCGGCGATCAAGGGCGGCAAGGCGGTTCTTGCCTGGCCGGCGGCTTTTGTCGGTGTCATGCTGGTCGGCGGCGCGCTGGGCATGCTGCATATGCCGCTGCCCTTCGTCGAACCGGGCATACTGGCATCGGTCGTGACGCTCGGGCTGCTGGTGGCGCTGGCGATCGATCTGCCGGTCTCGGCCGGCGTCGCCATCATCGGCCTGTTCGCGCTGTTCCACGGCCACGCGCATGGCACCGAGGTGCCGGAGAATGCCGGTGGGCTTGAATACATGGCCGGCTTTGCCATCGCCACGCTGTTGCTGCATGCCACCGGCATCGCCGCCGGTCTCAGTCTCGGCATCCGGTTCCGTGCCCTGGCCCGCGCTGCCGGTGCGGCCTGCGCGGCGATCGGCATCGGTCTCGCCTTCGGCATCGTGTGAGGGTGACCATGATCCCCGGTGAAATCATCACGGTGGGCGGCGACATCGAGCTCAACAAGGGCCTGCCGACCGTCATCCTGAAAGTCGCCAACAGCGGCGACCGGCCGATCCAGGTCGGCAGCCACTACCATTTCTTCGAGACCAATGAGGGGCTGAAATTCGACCGTGAGCGCGCCAGGGGCATGCGTCTCGACATTGCCGCGGGCACCGCCATGCGTTTCGAGCCGGGCCAGGAGCGCGACGTCACGCTGGTGCCACTCGGCGGCAAACGCGAGGTCTACGGATTTCAGCAGAAGGTGATGGGCAAGCTGTGAGATCTCAAGCTGTGAGATCTTTCGGCGCGCTCAGCTCAGTTCGATGGCTTGGCCGCGGCGTAGATGACGATCTTTCCGGGATCGTCGAATTCGACGGCAAGGACATCCTGCGCCTGCACGCGCCGCGATTCGATGGCGTTGAACAGCAGCGCGTTGGCCTCGATCTCCTTGCGCAGCTCGGTGATGTCGTCCTGATGCTGCTTGACCTTGCTTTCGATCTCCGGCGGCGGGCCGCCTTCGCTGCGCGCGGCGTCGGTGAGGAACACGATGTCGACCTTGTCGAGCTTGGACGTCTTGCGCACCGTACCGATGTTTTCGCGCGTGCGGTCGATCGCCGTGTTGACGTTTGCGGCCTCGGTGGTGGCCTTGGTCTCTTCCTGCTTGACCTGCGAGCCGACGATGCGGTTGACGGTCTCCGTGCTTTCCAGCCCTTGCGCCTTCAATCCGGTAGCAGGACCGGCAGCCGCCAGGAACGCCATGGCGGCGACTGCCTGCATTCTGGTCGAGAAAGTGATCGCCATCGCTCGCTCCTGAGAGAAATCGTTTCGGGGCGCGGGTTAGCGCGAAAAGAACAAAACGAATCCCGCCCGGCGAAGGTTCCTTTCCCGATGCGGCCGGCCGGCCGGATGCCGGCCCGCCGTGCCGTGGCGTCAGCTCGCCTTCTTGGTGATCAGGGTCAGTGCGCCATTGGGTTCCATACTGGCCGCGACCACCTGCGCCGAGGTCATTCCCTTGGCCTCCAGCGCGGACTTCACCTTGGGTGTGGCGTCGATCGAGCTGCGCAGTTTCTTCAAGCCGTCATCGCCGCGCTGGGCGATCACCTGGTTGACCTGCGTCTGGGTGTCCTTTGGCAGTTCCGTGATGTCGACGATGTTGACGCTCTGGATCGTCGGTACCGCCGGCTGAGCCTGGGGCGTGGCTGGAGCAGGCGTTGCCGGCGCCGGAGTGGGCTGTGGCGCGGGTTGCTGCTGGGCACTGGCGGCGCCCGCCAGCATCAGGCTGGCTGCGGCGGCAAGAACTATCGTTTTGCGCATGGATTTTCCTTTCCATCGATTGGCAAACGGTCGGTCTGGGGTGACCCCCTAACCTCAACCGCCAAATGGGATCAGAAGGTGTCGCCCAGCAGGTCATTGCGTGACCATAGGATGGCAGCAATGTGCAGCCGCGCTTCAATCCAACCACGTTTCGGCAAACCGCATTTCGGGAGCAATCGCTGATGGCCAGAATTACCCGCGCCGCCTATGCGCAGATGTATGGCCCGACGGTCGGCGACAGAGTGCGCCTTGCCGACACCGAACTGTTCATCGAGGTCGAGAAGGATCTCACCATCCATGGCGAGGAGGTGAAATTCGGCGGTGGCAAGGTAATCCGCGACGGCATGGGCCAGAGCCAGGTTTCCAGGGCCCAGGGCGCCGTCGACACGGTGATCACCAACGCGCTGGTGGTCGACGCCAGCGCCGGCATCTTCAAGGCCGATATCGGGCTTCGCGACGGGCGCATCGCGGCCATCGGCAAGGCCGGCAATCCGGACACGCAGGACGGTGTCACCATCATCATCGGCCCCGGCACCGAGATCATCGCCGGCGAAGGCAAGATCCTGACATCAGGCGGCTTCGACGCGCATATCCACTTCATCTGCCCGCAGCAGATCGAGGAAGCGCTGATGTCGGGCATCACCACCATGCTCGGCGGCGGCACGGGTCCGGCGCACGGCACGCTGGCCACCACCTGTACGCCGGGGCCATGGCACATGGCGCGCATGATCCAGTCCTTCGACGCCTTTCCAATGAACATCGGCCTGTCGGGCAAGGGCAATGCTTCCCTGCCCGCAGCACTCGAGGAAATGGTGCTGGGCGGCGCCTGTTCGCTGAAGCTGCACGAGGACTGGGGCACAACGCCGGCGGCCATCGACTGCTGCCTGTCGGTCGCCGACGATTACGACGTGCAGGTGATGATCCACACCGATACGCTGAACGAATCCGGCTTCGTCGAAAACACGGTCGCGGCGATCAAGGGCCGCACCATCCATGCCTTCCACACCGAGGGCGCCGGCGGCGGCCACGCACCCGACATAATCAAGGTCTGCGGCCTGCCCAACGTCATCCCGTCCTCGACCAATCCGACGCGGCCCTACACGGTCAACACGCTGGCCGAGCATCTCGACATGCTGATGGTCTGCCATCATCTGTCGCCGTCGATCCCCGAAGACATCGCCTTTGCCGAAAGCCGCATCCGCAAGGAGACCATCGCGGCGGAAGACATTTTGCACGACATCGGCGCCTTCTCGATCATCTCGTCGGATTCGCAGGCCATGGGCCGTGTCGGCGAAGTGGCGATCCGCACCTGGCAAACCGCCGACAAGATGAAACGCCAGCGCGGCTCGCTGCCGCAGGAGACCGGCAACAACGACAATTTCCGCGTCCGCCGCTACATCGCCAAATACACCATCAACCCGGCCATCGCGCATGGACTGTCGAAAGATATCGGCTCGATCGCGGTCGGCAAACGCGCCGACCTGGTGCTGTGGAACCCGGCCTTCTTCGGCGTCAAGCCGGACATGGTGCTGATCGGCGGCATGATCGCCGCCGCCCCGATGGGCGACCCCAACGCCTCGATCCCGACGCCGCAGCCGATGCACTACCGGCCGATGTTCGGCGCCTACGGCAAGGCCAGGACCAACTCGTCGGTGACCTTCGTTTCGAAAGCCGCGCTCGAATCCGGCCTGCACGGCAGGCTCGGTGTCGACAAGCAGTTCGTCGCCGTCGAAAACACCCGCGGCGGCATCGGCAAGCATTCGATGGTGCTCAACGACGCCACGCCGCATGTCGAGGTCGATCCCGAAACCTACGAGGTGCGTGCCGACGGTGAGCTTTTGACCTGCGAGCCGGCCACGGTGCTGCCGATGGCGCAGCGGTATTTTCTGTTCTGAAGCGGCGATTCGACCGGGCGAGCATTATCCGTTGCAGCCCTTGGTGGCAGGCAGCAATATGCGGCCGACCAACAGCTGCATTGTGATCGAGCATGACCACCGAAATCGCCTCCGCCCACGACATCTTTCCGCACATCCGCATCGTCATGGGCATGGTGATCGGACTTGGCGTCGCCCGCCTGCTGTCGGGGGTGGCACGCATCGTCCAGCATCCCGGCCAGTACAAGCTCTATACCGTGCATCTGGCCTGGGTCGTCTCGGTGCTCCTGATGCTGGTGCATTTCTGGTGGTGGGAGTTCGGCCTCTACGCCATCGAAACCTGGACCTTCGGCAAATATTTGTTCATCATCTTCTACGCGATCACGCTGTTCCTGCTGTGCGCGCTTTTGTTTCCCGATTCGATGCTGGACTACACCAGCTACGAGGATTTCTTCTACTCGCGCCGTGCCTGGTTCTTCGGCCTGCTGGCGGCGACCTATCTGCTCGACGTGATCGACACGCTGCTGAAGGGGCCGGAGCATTTCGCCCGCTTCGGCAGCGAGTATCTGTTCCGCACGCCTGTCTTCGTCGCGCTCTGCATCATCGCGATCCTGATGCGCGACCGCCGCTTCCACATCGCCTTCGTGACGGCGGCGCTTATCTACCAGATATCGTTCATCCTGCGGCTCTTCGACACCATCGTCTGAACGAACGCGACGGTCTAGCGTGTTGGGAAAGGCAGGATTCGACATGTACGAGGCCGTCGGATCGCGTGTGCGGGGACAAGCAGATGGGGAATCCATGAAATGAAACTCAACCTCAACACCGACTTCACCAAATTCCCGCGCGCCGTCTCGGTGCTGTCCGCCGGCCATGCCGGAACCACCCTACCGTCCGGCCGGGCCATTCTCGCCCATGACGAGCGGCATCTGCGCCGCCGGGCCATCGAACTTGCCGACGGCAGCAAGGTGCTGGTCGACTTGCCCGAACCCGTTGCCTTGAACGATGGCGACCGGCTGGTGCTGGAGGATGGCGGCCATGTCGAGATCACCGCGGCGCCGGAAGAGGTCTACGACATCCGCGCCCGCGACACCGTGCATCTGGCCGAACTCGCCTGGCATATCGGCAACCGCCATCTCGCCGCAGGCATCGAGGCCGGGCGTATCCTCATCCTGCGCGACCATGTCATCAAGGCGATGCTGGAGGGGCTGGGCGCCACGGTGACCGACGTTTCCGAACCATTCAAGCCGGTGCGCGGCGCCTATTCCGGCCATGGTGGGCAAAGCCACGATCACGGCCATGCGCATGCGCACAGCCACGCCGAAGCGCACAGCCATTCTCATAGCGAGTCGCATTCGCACAGTCACGCCGGCCATCACCACGATCATGACTGACCAGCCTTCGAACATCGCCCTGCTGCGGCTGATGGCGTGGCTGTCGCCTGCCTTCCCGGTCGGCGGCTTTTCCTACAGCCATGGTCTCGAGCGTGCGGTGCATGACGGGCTGGTTGCCGATGCCGGGAGCCTGGCCGACTGGCTGGAAACGCTTGTCGAGATCGGTTCGGGCTGGAACGACGCCATGCTGTTCGCCGAAAGCTGGCGCCGGGCACGCGGCACCGGTGATCTCGATGAAGTGGCGGCACTCGCCGAGGCGCTGGCCGGCTCGCGCGAACGCCATACCGAGACCATGCTTCAGGGTGCGGCCTTCCTCAAAGCGGCGGCAGCCTGGCCTAATCCGGTGCTGGCACGCTTGCCGGCCGAATGCGCCTATTGCGTCGCCGTCGGCGCCATTGCCGGCGGCAACGGCATCGCGCTTCAGGATGCGCTGTCCGCCTTCCTGCAAACCTTCTTCTCCAGCCTCGTGCAGGCAGCGATCCGGCTTGGCATCGTCGGCCAGAGCGGCGCGACCATGTTGTTAGCCGGCTTCGAGCCGCAGGCGCTGTTGACCGCAAGCCGCGCCGCGCGCTCGACATTGGACAGTCTCGGCGGCTGCGCCTTCGTCTCCGATGTCATGGCGATGAAGCACGAAACCCAGTATTCGCGATTGTTCCGCTCATGACTTTTCTCGCCTTCTCGCTTTCGGCCGTCCTACTCCTGGTTACCGCGCTGCACGCCTATTGGGGCCTTGGCGGCATCTGGCCGGGCAAGGATGCGGCCTCCTGCGCTCGCGCCGTGGTCGGCTTTCGCGGCGTCGATGAGATGCCGACGCCGTTCGCCAGCTTTGCTGTTGCCGCGTGCCTGTGCCTGGCGACGCTGTGGCCGCTGGCGCTCATAGGCGTCTTTGCCTCGCCTTTTCCCCGGGAAGGCCTCGCCGCCACCGCGCTGCTCATCGGTCTGGTGTTCCTGGGGCGCGGCATTGCCGGCTTCACGCCATGGTGGCGGCGGCTGACGCCGGAACAGCCTTTCGCGCGGCTCGATGTCCGCTATTATTCGCCGCTGTGCCTGTTGATCGGGCTCGGCTTTGCCATCCTCGCCATCACGGAGTTTCCCGCATGACACAGACAAATGGTCCGCTGCGCGTCGGCATTGGCGGCCCGGTCGGTTCGGGCAAGACGACGCTGACCGAAAAGCTGTGCAAGGCGCTGCGCGACGAGTTTTCCATCGCCGTCGTCACCAACGACATCTACACCAAGGAAGACGCCATGATGCTGGCGCGGCTGCAGGCGCTGCCCGAGGATCGCATCATGGGTGTCGAGACCGGCGGCTGCCCGCACACCGCCATCCGCGAGGATGCCTCGATCAATCTGCAGGCGATCGCGCAGATGAACAGGAAATTCCCGGATCTCGACATCGTCTTCATCGAATCCGGCGGCGACAACCTCGCCGCCACCTTCTCGCCGGATCTGGCCGACCTGACGCTCTATGTCATCTCGGTTTGCCAGGGCGAGGAGATCCCGCGCAAGGGCGGGCCGGCGATCACCCGCTCCGATTTCCTGGTGATCAACAAGAGCGATCTTGCTCCTTACGTGAACGTCAATCTCGATGTCATGGAGAGCGACGCCGGCCGCATGCGCGGCAAGCGGCCGTTCGGCTTCACCGACCTGTCGCGCGGCAAGGGACTGCAGGAGGTGATCGATTTCATCATCGAGCATGGCGGCCTGCGAGCCGGCGCTGCCGCTGCCAGCACGGTGGCGTGAAACAGCTGTCCCTGCACCAACCAAAACCGGTTGCGGGGATCGACTGGCCACGGCATTCTTGCCGAAACCGGAGGATTTTTCGATGAGCCTTGCCCGTCTGCAGAAGGAAACGCTGACCAACCTGCCCTTCTATGAGGAGCGCGTCGATCTCGCCTGCGCCTTTCGCTGGACGGCACGGCTCAACATGCACGAGGCGGTGGCCAATCATTTCTCGCTGGCCGTCAATGATGCCGGCACACAGTTCCTGATGAACCCCAACCAGGTGCATTTCTCGCGCATCAAGGCCAGCGACCTTCTGATGATCGATGCCAACGATCCAGAAACGCTCTCCGGCCCCAATGCGCCCGACCCGACGGCGTGGGGGCTGCATGGCGCCATCCATCGCAATGTGCGCCACGCGCGCTGTGTCATGCATGTACACTCGATCCACGCCACGGTGCTGGCATCGCTCGCTGACTCGACATTGCCGCCGATCGACCAGAATTCGGCGATGTTCTTCAACCGCCATGTCGTCGACGCGCATTATGGCGGGCTGGCCTTCGAGGAGGAGGGCGAGCGCTGCTCGCAGCTTCTCGTCGACCCCAAGGTCAAGGTGATGGTGATGGGCAATCACGGCGTGCTGGTCATCGGCGACACGGTCGCCGATGCCTTCAACCGCATGTTCTATTTCGAACGCGCCGCCGAGACCTACATCAAGGCGCTGTGGACCGGCCGCCCGCTGCGCACACTGTCCGACGCGATCGCCGAAAAGGCGGCGAGCGAGATGGACGATTATCCCGGCCAGGCCGAACGCCATCTCAGCGAATTGAAGGCGATCCTCGACGAGCAGGAACCTGTTTATCGGAACTGATTGCCTTACAGGCCTAGTTCTGCCCGGAGCTGTTCGGCGCTGTTGATGACGACGGCGCCGGGTGGTCCTTCCATCGGCCTTTCCGGCCAGAAAATCGTCTTCATGCCCGCCGCCAGCCCCGCCATGGCGCCCGGCCAGCTGTCGTCGATCGCCACGGCGTGCACAGGGTCGACATCGGCCAGATAGGCGGCGCGCAGGAACGGCTCGGCATGCGGCTTGCCTTCGCGCACGTCGTTGCGGCTGATCGTCTTCATGCCGGGGTAGATCAGGCCCACCATGCTCAGATTGGCGTCGACGATCATCCGGTCCGAATTCGAGACCACGGCCTGCTGGATGCCTCTTGCACGCAGTTCGTTGAAGATCTCGATCGCGCCGGGGCGCGGCTTCAAGCTCTCCACCAGCGGCAGGTAGTGTTCGTATTTGCGCATGATCCAGTCGTCGAAAGGCAGGGCCAGGCCGAACTCGTCGCGCATCATCTCGTAGACCGGCCAGGCGGCGACGCCGAGCACGCGCTCATGCAGATCGTCCGGCGGGACAAGGCCGACATTGCGCATTGCCGCCACCAGGGCTGCTTCGTGCAGCGGTTCGCTGTCGACCAGCGTGCCGTCCATGTCCCAGAAAACCGCTTTCGGCGTCATGCGAGGCTCCTTTTTGCCATCCCTTAAAGGGTTTGAGCCGGGAGATAAACCTTCGGGACCGAAGAAGGAGCCGCCTGCCGGGACCGCGGCCAACTCTCCTTGGCGACGCAGGCATCGTGGGGGACGAGAAACTGGGCCGTGCCTACGCCGAGGAACAGCAAGCAATTGCCCCCGAGATTGACAATTGCGCAGCAGGCCGTTCCCTGCGAAAGTGGGCAAAGGCCGCTCTCATGACCGGCGGTCTCGGGAGGCAGGACTTTGAATAGCCGGCAGGATGGTGGCAGCAACAGGCTGGACGATGCGGCGCGCGCCGGCTGGCTTTATTATGTTGCCGGCAACACACAGGACCAGATCGCTTCGACGCTCGGCATCTCGCGGCAAACGGCGCAGCGGCTGGTGTCGCTGGCGGTGTCGGAGGGCTTGATCAAGGTTCGCGTCGACCATCCGATCGCCAACTGCCTCGATCTGGCGGCACGGCTGAGATCGCGCTTTGCGCTCGATCTGGTCGAGGTGGTGCCGAGCGACCCCAATTCGTCCTCGACCACGATCGGCATCGCCGAGGCGGCTGCCGCCGAGATCGAACGGCGGCTGCGGTCGCCGACCCCGATCGTCATGGCGATCGGCACCGGGCGCACGCTGAAGGCGGCGATCGAGCAGCTGCCGCCGATGGAATGCCCGCAGCACAAGGTGGTGTCGTTGACCGGCAACATCTCGCCGGACGGCTCGGCAGCCTTCTACAACGTCATCTTCACCATGGCCGACAGGGTCAAGGCGCGCTCGTTCCCGATGCCGCTGCCGGTCATCGCCTCGTCGCCGGAGGAGCGCGAGATGCTCCTCAACCAGCCGATGATCCAGCCGACGCTGGCGCTGGCGGCGGAAGCCGACGTCACCTTCATCGGCATCGGCGATCTCGGCCCCAAGGCGCCGCTCTACGAGGACGGCTTCATTTCGGAGAGCGAATTGAAGGCGCTGCAGAAGGCCGGCGGCATCGCCGAGATCGTCGGCTGGGTGTTCGATAGGGAAGGCCGCATGATCGAAGGCATCACCAACGACCGGGTGTCGTCGGCGTCGCTGCCGTCACGCGAAAAATCGCTGGTCATCGCACTGGCCATGGGCGAACGAAAGCTGCCGGGCATCCTGGCGGCCGCCAACCGGCGGCTGATCAATGGCCTCATCACCGATGAGCGAACCGCCGCCGCCCTGCTGGCTAGCATCTGACCGGAACCACAACTGATTTGCGATAAAACCAACCGCGCTAGCTGTGCCGCCCGAAAGGGTCGTTGCCATCGAGAAAACCGAGATCGCGCTGCAGATGCGGCGACAGGTCCCTGATGTCGAGATGTACCCGTTTCTTGGCCGCGAACCAGCCGAATCCGTCTGTCAGCCACGAAATCCAGCGGTGATCCGGAGCGGGAGTGCATTTTTGCTGCGCCATGGTCATGATCGTCAACCTTCGCTATCGTGAACCCGAATGACGGGTTGACTGGGAATGTCGGTCTTGACGGCAGCCTTTGCCAATCGAACGTCGATAAGGACCCATAAGGAGGCTTTATGCCGGACCTCAGCTCTCGGCAGGTTTCACAGCTTCCGCCGTTGCAGGCGATCCGGGTGTTCGAAGCGGTGGCGCGGCATCTTTCCTTCACCAAGGCGGCCGAGGAACTTGCCATGACGCAAGCGGCGGTCAGCTATCAGATCAAGGTGCTGGAGGAACGGGTCGGTGCGCCGCTGTTCCTGCGCCGGCCGCGCCAGATCGCACTCACCGAGGCCGGACAGCGCCTCGCGCCGGCGGTCAGCGAGGCCTTTGCCATTCTCGGCCAGGCCTATGCGGCGGCGCGTGGCGGCGCCGACGGATTGCTGTGCGTCACGACGGTGCTGACCTTTGCCTCGAACTGGCTGGCGCACCATCTGGGGTCATTCCAGATCGCTCATCCCTCCCTTGCCGTGCGGCTCGAAACGTCGAGCCGGCTGACGGATTTCGCCCGCGAGGATGTCGACCTCGCCATCCGGTCGGGCGGCGGCAAATGGCCGGGGCTGGAAGCCTACAAGCTGCTCGATGCCGATTTCACGCCGATGCTGAGCCCGAAGCTCGCTGCAAGCATCGGCAGTGTCAGGGAACCGGCGGACCTGTTGCGACTGCCGATCCTCGATCCCGGCGACATCTGGTGGACGCAATGGTTCGAGGCTGCCGGTGTGCACTCGCACGATCTTGCCAAGCGGCCCGGCAGCAGCATGGGCGCGCAGGCCTACGAAGCCAATGCGGCGATCGCCGGTCATGGCGTCGCGATCCTGACCAGGGCGCTGTTCAAGGCGGACTCGCCGACGGGCGCCTGATCCAGCCTTTCGATCTGGTTGGCGACGACGGCCATGCCTATTGGCTGGTCTACCCCGAGGCGCGCCGCAACGTGCCGAAGATCCGTGCCTTCCGCGATTGGCTGCTGGCCGAGATCGCCTGCTGACCGGCAAGCTTCCGGGCTGCACCTGGTTCTCGCAGATCTATCCGCTGTTGCCTCACTGCATGCGGCCAAGACGATCCTCGCCCTGGCAATTTCCGCTCTTCCCGGCCCGCGGTGTCGCCCGGGTGCTGCGCTGCAGCATCGAATCCGACTTGACATAATTCACGCCAAGTGAGTAATTGCCCAAAGCCAAGGCAAATGCTCATCTTGGTTCAAGGGAGGAATTTGATGAAACTTCGCACGCTCACCCTGGGCTTGTTGTCGGCCAGCACGCTTGCGTTCGCCGCACATGCCGAATCCATCACCATCGCCACCGTCAACAATGGCGATATGGTCCGCATGCAAAAGCTGACCGAGGACTTCACCAAGGCGAACCCCGACATCCAGCTCAACTGGGTTACGCTTGAGGAAAACGTGCTGCGCGAGCGCGTCACCACCGACATCGCCACCAAGGGCGGCCAGTACGACGTGATGACCATCGGCACCTATGAGGTTCCGATCTGGGCCAAGCAGAGCTGGCTCCTGCCGCTCGACAAGCTCGGCGACGACTATGACGCCAAGGACATCATCCCGGCCATTGCCGGCGGCCTTTCGGTCGACGGTAAGCTCTATGCCGCGCCCTTCTACGGCGAAAGCTCCTTCGTCATGTACCGCAAGGACCTGATGGACAAGGCCGGGCTGAAGATGCCCGACGCGCCGACCTGGGACTTCATCAAGCAGGCCGCCGACAAGATGACCGACCGCGCCAATGGCGTGAACGGCGTCTGCCTGCGCGGCAAGGCCGGCTGGGGCGAGAACATGGCTTTCCTGACCGCCATGTCGAACTCCTTCGGCGCCCGCTGGTTCGATGAAAACTGGAAGCCGCAGTTCGATCAGCCGGAATGGAAGAACACGTTGCAGTTCTATGTCGACCTGATGAAGGCCGACGGCCCCGAGGGTGCTTCCTCCAACGGCTTCAACGAAAACCTGGCGCTGTTCCAGCAGGGCAAATGCGGCATGTGGATCGACGCCACGGTCGCGGCGTCCTTCGTTTCAGACCCGAAGAACTCGACCGTCGCCGACAAGGTCGGCTATGCGCTGGCGCCCGACAATGGCCTGGGTAAGCGCGGCAACTGGCTGTGGGCCTGGTCGCTGGCCATCCCCGCCGGCACGCAGAAGGCCGATGCCGCCGAGAAGTTCGTCTCCTGGGCGACCAGCAAGCACTATGCGGAGCTCGTCGCTTCGAAGGAAGGCTGGGCCAACGTTCCTCCGGGCACGCGCTCCTCGCTCTATGCCAATGCCGAGTACCAGAAGGCGGCTCCGTTCGCCAAGATGACGCTGGACTCCATCAACGCCGCCGATCCGACGCATCCGACGGTCAAGCCGGTGCCCTATGTCGGCGTGCAGTTCGTCGCCATCCCTGAGTTCCAGGGTCTTGGCACCACGGTCGGCCAGCTCTTCTCGGCGGCGCTTGCCGGCCAGTCGAGCGTCGACGACGCGCTGAAGCAGGCCCAGGACGCTGCCACCGCGGCAATGACCGAAGGCGGATACATCAAGTAAGGCTCCTCCCGGTGCCGACTGCCGGTCGCCTCCTTGACCGGCAACGGCCGCCCGAGTTCCCAGTTCGGGCGGCCGCCTTTAACGCCTTTTGAAAATTCTGTCTGACCAGTGAAGGGTGACCGTCATGGCTACTCAGCAGACCCGTTCGCTTGCCCGTTTCATGATGGCGCCATCCGTGGTGCTGCTGTTCGTCTGGATGATTGTGCCGCTGGTCATCACCATCTGGTTCTCCTTCCAGCAATACAACCCGCTCAATCCGATCCGCGACGGCTTTGTCGGCTTCTCGAATTACGCACTGTTCTATTCCAACCCGGCCTTCCTGCAGTCGATCCTCAACACGCTCACCCTGGTGGTCAGCGTGCTCCTGATCACAGTGATCGGCGGCATCCTTCTGGCGCTGCTGATCGACCAGCCGATGTGGGGCCAGGGCATCGTGCGCATCCTCGTCATCTCACCGTTCTTCGTCATGCCGCCGGTGGCCGCATTGGTCTGGAAGAACATGATCATGCACCCGCAATACGGGGTGTTCGCCGATATAGCCCGCTTCTTCGGGGCCCAGCCGATCGACTGGTTCGGGCAACATCCGATGCTGGCGATCATCATCATCGTCGCCTGGCAGTGGCTGCCTTTCGCGACGCTCATCCTCTTGACCGCACTGCAGTCGCTCGACGGTGAGCAAAAGGAAGCCGCCGAGATGGACGGCGCCGGCTTCGTCAGCCGCTTCATCTATCTGACGCTGCCGCACATGTCGCGCGCCATCACGGTCGTCATCCTGATCCAGACGATCTTCCTCCTCTCCGTCTATGCCGAGATCCTCGTCACCACCAATGGCGGCCCGGGATACGCCTCCACCAACCTGCCCTTCCTCGTCTACCAGAAGGCGTTGCTGGAATTTAAAATCGGCCAGGCATCCGCCGGCGGCGTGATCGCCGTCATTCTCGCCAACATCGTTGCCTTCTTCGCCATGCGCGCCGTCGGCAAGAACCTGGACAAGTAAGGGAGGCACGATGGCACGCTCAGTCACCACCCAGCACAAGACGATTGCGACAGTTGCCGCCTGGATCGTCGCCCTGCTGATCTTCTTCCCGATCCTCTACACGATCATCACCTCGTTCAAGTCGGAGCAGGAAGCCATCCAGGGCTTCAGCATCATCCCGTCGGGAACGTTCGAGAGCTATGCCGAGGTTCAGGCGCAAAGCGGCTACTTCAAATTCTTCTTCAACTCGGTGCTGCTCTCGGTCGGCTCGACCATCCTGGCCCTGCTGGTCGCCATACCGGCGGCATGGTCGATGGCCTTCTCGCCGACCAAGCGGACCAAGGACATCTTGATGTGGATGCTGTCCACCAAGATGATGCCTGCGGTCGCGGTGCTGTTCCCGATCTACCTGATCTTCCGCGACACCGGACTGCTCGACAGCCGCATCGGCCTGATGATCATGCTGATGCTGATCAACCTGCCGATCGTGGTGTGGATGCTCTACACTTATTTCCGCGAAATACCGGGCGAGATCCTGGAAGCGGCGCGCATGGACGGCGCATCGCTGTGGAACGAGATCGTCTATGTGCTGACGCCGATGGCGGTGCCGGGCATCGCCTCGACGATGCTGCTCAACATCATCCTGGCCTGGAACGAGGCGTTCTGGACAATCCGGCTGACGACGACGGAAGCCGCACCCCTGACCGCCTTCATCAGCTCGTTCTCCAGCCCGCAAGGCCTGTTCTGGGCCAAGCTTTCGGCCGCCTCGACACTGGCCATCGCGCCGATCCTGATCATGGGCTGGTTCAGCCAGAAGCAGCTGGTTCGCGGCCTGACATTTGGTGCGGTCAAATAGTTGGTGGTGCGGTGAAATAACGGAATTGCCCGAAGCAATCGGCAGAAATAACCCCTCGGGGAGGAAATCATGGGAAACATCACGCTCAAGAACGTCTCCAAATCCTTCGGAGCGACGTCCATCATCCCCGGTCTCGACCTGGTGATCGAGAATGGCGAGTTCGTCGTCTTCGTCGGCCCGTCGGGTTGCGGCAAGTCAACGCTGCTGCGGCTGATCGCCGGGCTGGAGGACACCAGCGGCGGTTCCATCAACATCGACGGCCGCGACGTCACCGGCGAGGCCCCGGCCAAGCGCAAGCTGGCGATGGTGTTCCAGTCCTACGCACTCTATCCGCACATGACGGTGGCCAAGAATATCGGCTTCCCGCTGAAGATGGCCGGTGAGGACAAGGCCACTATCGACAAGAAGGTGGGAGACGCGGCGCGCGTGCTCAACCTGACCAACTATCTCGAACGCCGGCCCGGCCAGCTTTCCGGCGGCCAGCGCCAACGCGTCGCCATCGGCCGCGCCATCGTGCGTCAGCCGACCGCCTTCCTGTTCGACGAACCGCTGTCCAACCTCGATGCGGCGCTGCGCGGCACCATGCGGCTGGAGATCAGCGAGCTGCACCATCAGCTCAAGACCACCATGATCTACGTTACCCACGACCAGGTCGAAGCCATGACCATGGCCGACAAGATCGTCGTGCTGAACGCCGGCAACATCGAACAGGTCGGCTCGCCGATGGAGCTCTACAAGACGCCGAAGAACCTGTTCGTCGCCGGCTTCATCGGCTCGCCGAAGATGAACCTGATAGAAGGCGCGCCGGCTGCCAAAAACGGCGCCGAGACCATCGGCATCCGTCCCGAGCACCTGGAGATCTCGACCACGGCGGGCGAATGGAAGGCGGTCGTCGGCGTCGCCGAGCATCTCGGCTCCGACACCTTCCTGCATGTCCAGGCCGATGGCGTCGGTCCGCTCACGGTGCGCGCCGACGGCGAACTCGCCGTCCATCATGGCGACACCATCTACCTGACAGCAGACAAGGCCAAGCTGCATCGCTTCGGCGCCGACGGAAAGGCGATGTGAACATGAGACTGGCCGGCAAATCCGCGCTGATCACCGGTTCGGCCCGTGGCATCGGCAGAGCCTTCGCCGAAGCCTATGCCGGCGAAGGCGCCACCGTCGCCATCGCAGACATCAATCTCGAGGCGGCGCAGAAGACCGCCGCCGAGATCGGCGGCAAGGCCTATGCGGTCAAGCTCGACGTCACCGACCTTGCCTCGATCGAAGCGGCGGTGAAAGCCGTCGAGACGAAGACCGGCGGCCTCGATATCCTGATCAACAACGCCGCCCTGTTCGACCTGGCGCCGATCGTCGAGATCACCAAGGCAAGTTACGACAAATTGTTTTCCGTCAATGTCGCCGGCACGCTGTTCATGCTGCAGGCGGCCGCCCGCTCGATGATCGCCGCTGGCCGGGGCGGCAGGATCATCAACATGGCGAGCCAGGCCGGGCGCCGCGGCGAGGCGCTGGTCGGCGTCTATTGCGCCACCAAGGCCGCCGTCATCTCGCTGACCCAGTCAGCGGGGCTCGACCTCATCAAGCACCGCATCAACGTCAACGCGATTGCCCCTGGCGTCGTCGACGGCGAGCACTGGGATCACGTCGATTCGCTGTTCGCCAAATATGAGAACCGGCCGAGGGGCGAGAAGAAGAAACTGGTCGGCGAGGCGGTGCCGTATGGCCGCATGGGCACGGCGCAGGACCTCACCGGCATGGCGGTGTTTCTCGCCAGCAGCGACGCCGAATACATTGTCGCCCAGACCTACAATGTCGATGGCGGCCAGTGGATGAGTTGAGCGCGGGGGACGGCCCCTGCTCCCCGTCCCTCCGCGGGGAGCAGAGGCCGACATCAGAGGCCGCGTAGCAAGTGCCCCCTTATCCTCTCACCGACCGGGAGAGGGCGTAACGAAGGCCGAAACCCGGCCAAAGGGTAAAACAGATGACCGTGAAACTCTCGTCCTCTAACCTCTCCAAGCTGCCCGCCAACGTCACAGGTCCGAAGTATGACCGCGCGACGCTGAAGGCCGGCATCGTGCATTTCGGCGTCGGCAATTTCCACCGCTCGCATCAGGCCGTCTATCTCGACGATCTGTTCAATGCGGGCATCGGCCATGACTGGGCGCTGGTCGGCGCCGGCGTGTTCGAAGGCGAGAAGATCGGCCGCGCCAAGCTGGAAGAGCAGGACTGGCTGACCACCGTGGTCGAGCAGGACTCTGGCCATATGAGCGCCCGCGTCACCGGCGCCATGATTGACTTCCTGATGCCCGGCGATGCCGCCGGCATCATCGAACGGCTCGCCGATCCGGCGATCAAGATCGTTTCGCTGACCATCACCGAAGGCGGCTATTTCATCGACCCGGCCTCCGGCGTGTTCAACCCGACCCATCCCGACATCGTCGCCGACGCGCAGGCCGGCGCCACGCCGAAGACGGTGTTCGGTATCATCCTTGCCGGACTGGTGCGCCGCCGCGACGAGGGCACCGTGCCGTTCACGGTGATGTCGTGCGACAACATTCCCCACAATGGCCATGTCACCTCGGACGGCGTCATCGGCCTGGCCCGCCTGATCGACGAGGATCTGGCGAACTGGGTGAGCGAGCATGTCGCCTTTCCGAACGGCATGGTCGATCGCATCACGCCGGCCACCACCGACCGCGAACGCGGCATCCTGGCCAAGGATTTCGGCCTCGAGGACAACTGGCCGGTGTTCTGCGAGCCGTTCCGGCAATGGGTGCTGGAGGACCATTTCACCGATGGCCGGCCGCCGTTGGAAAAGGTCGGCGTGCAGTTCGTCAAAGACGTTGCGCCTTATGAACTGATGAAGATCCGCATCCTCAATGGCGGCCATGCCACTATCGCCTATCCGGCCGGCCTGATGGATATTCATTTCGTGCATGAGGCGATGCAGGAGCCGCTGGTGAGCGGCTTTCTGGCCAAGCTCGAACGGGAAGAAATCATCCCGACCGTGCCGCCGGTGCCGGACACGGTCCTGGAAGACTATTACCAGCTCATCGAGAGCCGCTTTTCCAATCCCAAGATCGGCGACACGGTGCGCCGGCTCTGCCTCGACGGCTCCAACCGCCAGCCAAAATTCATCATCCCGACCATCGCCGACCGGCTGAAGGCCGGAAAAAGCGTCGCCGGCCTGGCGCTGGAATCGGCATTGTGGTGCCGCTACTGCTTCGGCACGACGGACAGCGGCGCCGTCATCGAGCCCAACGACCCGAGCTGGGACCGGCTGCAGGCCACGGCAAAAGCTGCAAAGGACGCTCCCGCCGCCTGGCTTGCCATGGAGGACATCTATGGCGATGTCGGCCGCGCGACGGCGTTTGTCGAGGCCTTCGCCCATGCGCTCAACGTTCTGTGGGCGAATGGCGCGCGCGCCACGCTGACGCGCTACCTCGCCGGCAAGCTCTGAGAGCCATTCGCCGCCATGACGCCTGAACTGGTCATCTTCGACTGCGATGGCGTGCTGGTCGACAGCGAGGCGCTCTCCGTCTCGGCGCTGCTCGGCATGGTCAAACTTGCCGGCGGCAGCGTCAGTGAGGATGCCGCTTACGAGCATTTCCTCGGCAAGAGCATGAAAAGCGTGCGCGAGATCCTCGGCCGCGACTTCGGGCTCGATATCACCGACCTGCACCTGACCGAGATGCGCGTCGAATTGATGCGCAAATTCCGCGAGGAGCTGAAGCCGATCGCCGGCGTCAGGAAGATGCTGCCCAAGCTTGGGGTGCCGTACTGTGTCGCGTCCTCGGGCACGCTCGACCGCATCCGCTACGCGCTCGACGTCACCGGATTGCTTGGGCTGATGGAGCCGCATCTGTTCAGTGCCACCATGGTGGCCAAGGGAAAGCCGGCGCCGGATCTGTTCCTGCATGCCGCCGCCAGCATGCGGGCCCATCCGCGCAAATGCCTCGTCGTCGAGGACAGCCCGGCCGGCATCATTGCTGCGCGGGCGGCAGGGATGCGCGTGCTCGCCTTCACCGGCGGCTCGCATGCCGGCAACCCGACCTTGAAAGCGCGGCTTGCGTCGAGTGAGCCGGACTTTATATTCGCTGACATGCTGCAATTGCCCGATCTGATTGCAGGCCTGGGAGCGAGAGACAGAGCATCTTGACGAAACAGTTCGTTTGCGCGGTCGATGTCGGCACCGGGAGCGCTCGCGCGGGCATTCTCGACGCCACAGGCACCTTGCTCGGCCGCGCCGACCGGCCGATTGCCATGAACCAGCCGAAGCCCGATCACGCCGAGCATGATTCGCGCGATATCTGGTCGGCCGTCTGCACCGCCGTGCGCGCTGCCCGCGAAAAAGCCGGTGTCGAGCCTGAGGACATCGTCGGCATCTCCTTCGATGCCACCTGTTCGCTGGTGGTGCGCGACCGGCAAGGCAGCCAGCTCAGTGTCTCGGTCACGGGCGACAAGCGCTGGGACACCGTCGTCTGGCTCGACCAC
>NZ_RZQL01000105.1 GCF_003997935.1 Mesorhizobium sp. M7A.F.Ca.US.006.01.1.1 | reverse complement strand
AGAAAAAACTGATTTGGTAATCTCAATTTAGTGGGGCGGTTTGCAAAAAAAACGGAAACAATCGATGGGCGCTTCCGCCATAAGTCCAATTGACAAAAGTCTTGCCGGATATTGCGAAACAGGCGGTGCGTCCCGCGGCTTTTTAAGGCGCGCGGGCACGGCAAATGCCAACCGCGGGGGCAAGCCGGGACGAGCGTCGCGGACTGCATCTGGCGCGGAGAGTGGGGAATTATTCCGCTGGTGGAGCTGAGGAGGATCGAACTCCTGACCTCGTCATTGCGAACGACGCGCTCTCCCAGCTGAGCTACAGCCCCGTCCAGCGGATGGGCGCATTTATCGGGCGCCGCGGTTTCCTGTCAAGGCGGAGGTTTGCCGAATACAGTGCCGTCAAGCGTGAAGCTGGCGCCGGCGGAAGGCGGCCTTGCCGGTTTTGTGTATTCGCGCGTTCGTTGCGGTGTCGGCGACCTGCCCTAAAGCTCCGACCGAGCCGGCATTGGCGCCCCACCGAAAGGCGGCCCTTGCCGGTTTCGCGTGCAATGGCTACATGTCGGCAACAATTGGAGACCGGCATGCTCGCCCTCATTCAGACAATCGTCATGGCGCTTGACCTCTACTGGTGGATCATCATCGCCTCGGCGATCTTTTCCTGGCTCTATGCCTTCAACGTCGTCAACTCGAAGAACCAGTTCGTCGGTTCCATCGGCAACATGCTCTACCGGCTGACCGAGCCGGCGTTGCGGCCGATCCGCCGTTTCATGCCGGACCTTGGCGGCATCGATATCTCGCCGATCATCCTGCTTCTGGTCCTGTTCTTCCTGCGGCAGTTTCTGCTCACCACGGTGGCGCCTCTCGTCCTTGGATGACCGTATGGGCACGCCGTTTCGTTTGCGCGAAAACGACGCCGAGCTGTTTGTCCGGCTGACGCCAAAGGCTGCGCTGGACAGGCTCGAAGGCTTCGAGACCACGGCGGACGGGCGAAGCCATCTGAAGGCGCGCGTCCGCGCCGTACCGGAAAACGGCGCCGCCAATCATGCGCTCGAAAAGCTGCTGGCCAAGGCTCTGGGTGTGCCGGGGTCCGCCGTCTCGGTTGTCGCCGGCGGCACGGCGCGGCTGAAGACCGTGCGCATTTCAGGCGATCCGGCGACGTTGGCGAAAGGTATCGAGGGGCTCGGCCATCAGTCCAAAATTTAGCATTGCTGCGGGGCAGAACCTTGAGATGTCGGCGGGACAGCGCCCCCTCTGTCCTGCCGGACATCTCCCCCACGCGGGGGGAGATCGGCAACTTCGGCTTAGCGCTCAATCGCCCAATGGCAAACGCGGATCGTCGACTTTCAGCGTGTTTACGCTCTGCTTGATGCGGCGCAGGTTTTCGAGGACGCGTGGTCCCCGCGTCTCGGCGACTGAGGTGACGATCATGTCGACGATCGACAGCAGCGCATAGCGCGACGATGTCGGCTTGTAGATGTTGCCGTCCTCGAGCGACTGGAAATGGATGACCGTGTCGGCGACCTTGGCGAGTGCGGAGTCCGGCGGGGTGATGGCGATCGTGGTGGCGCCATATTGCTGGGCGACCTGCACCGCATCGATGACCGATCGCGCATAGCCGGAGACTGAGAACGCAATTACCGTGGTCTCCGGCGTGGCGACGGCGGCGTACATGCGCTGCAATTGTCCGTCGATCTGCGCCAGCACCGACACGCCAAGCCTGAACAGCCGGTTCTGCATTTCGGTCGCCATCATGGACGAAATGCCACCGGAGCCGATGCACAGCACATTACCGGAAACAGCGATGCGTGCGGCGACGGCGACCAGCGTCGTCATGTCGAGGTTTTCGCTGGCGCGCTGGATGGCCGATATCGCCGCTTCGGTGATGGCTGAAGCGATGCGCTGTTCGCGGGCATCGCGGCTCAACGGCTCCGGCGACAGGTACTGGCCGCCGATGGCGATGGCCTGCGCCAGATAGAATTTGAAATCGCGCAGACCCTCGCAGCCGAGGTTGCGGCAGAACCGCGTCACCGTTGGCTCGCTGACACCGACGCGCCCGGCAATTTCCGAAATCGCCGCCTTGGAGACAAAATCGAGGTCTGCCAGCACGAAGCCGGCCAGCTTGCGATCCGACTTGGTTCCGTCCTGCGACATCAGCTGCAGGCGCGTGATGATGTCGGCCGGCGTCTTCATGCTGCTATTTTCATAGAGGCAGGCCCGTCGCTTTGTCGAACAGATGGATGTTGCCGGGATCGACCGAGACCGGCAGCAGGTCTCCCGGCCTGACCGGCACCCTGTCACGGAACACGGCGCGTACCGTATCAGCACCGATAGCGCCGTATACATGTGTTTCGGAGCCGGTGGGCTCGACGACATCCACCCTGATTGCCATCGCGTCGACAGCCTCACCGATGACAAAATGCTCTGGCCGGATGCCAGCCTCCACCGCGCTGTCCGCCGGCATCTGTTTGCCGGCAAGCGCAAGCCGCCCGCCACCGGCAGATTCGAACCAGGTTTTCTCAAGCGTCGTCTTGAGCGAACCGGAGACAAAGCTCATCGACGGCGAGCCGAGGAAGGAGGCGACGAACTTGTTGGCCGGCCTGTCATAGAGTTCCAGCGGCGCCCCGACCTGCTGGATCCTGCCGCGGTCCATCACGACGATGCGGTCGGCCATGGTCATGGCTTCGATCTGGTCGTGGGTGACGTAGACGATCGTCGATTTCAGCCGCTGGTGCAGCGCCTTGATCTCGACGCGCATCTGCACGCGCAATTGCGCGTCGAGGTTGGACAGCGGCTCGTCGAACAGGAAGACAGACGGCTCGCGCACGATGGCGCGACCCATGGCGACGCGCTGGCGCTGGCCGCCCGACAGCTGGCGGGGATAGCGGTCGAGATAGGAGAAGAGATTGAGGACCCCCGATGCCTTCTTGACCTTCTCATCAACCACCGTGCGCGTCTCGCCACGGATCTTCGGGCCAAAGCCGATATTGTCTGATGCCTTCAGATGCGGAAACAGCGCATAGGACTGGAACACCATGGCGATGTTGCGCTGCTGCGGCGGCAGCGCATTGGCGCGCACGCCGCCGATCAACAGGTCGCCGGAGGTGATCGTCTCCAGGCCGGCGAGCATGCGCAGCAAGGTCGACTTGCCGCAGCCGGACGGGCCGACCAGCACGACGAACTCGCCGCTCTTGATATCGAGGCTGATGTTCTCGAGGATCTTGTGCTGCCCGAAGGATTTCGACAGATCGCGGAACTCGACGTCGGTCATGCTCACGCTCCCAATATGTCGTCGATGAAGGGCAGGCAACCGGCGGTCAGTCCCGCGTCCACGGGCATCACCACGCCTGTTATTCCCGACGCGCGATCGGACGCAAGGAAAGCGACGGCTTCCGCCACTTCCGCAGCGTTGACGATGCGGCCGAGCGGATAGAGCCGCTGCAATTTGCCGAGGATTTCGGGATCCTTGGCAAGGCGGTGGTCCCAGGCGGCGGTGCGGATCGATCCGGGGCAGACGACATTGGCGCGCAGGCCGCTGCGGCCGAGCTCGACGGCGATCGCCTTGGCATAGGCATTGATGCCGGCCTTGGCCGCGGCATAGGCGGGATTGCCGAAATGCGCGATGGCGTTGACAGAGGAGATGAAGACGACGCTGCCCGAGCCGCGGCCGGCCATCGCCTTGACCAGCGGATCGGCGAAGTTCATCACGCCGGTCAGGTTGAGGTCGAGTTCCTGCTCTATTCTGTCGGGATCGAGTGCCGAAATCGTCTCGGCGCGCGTCCAGCCGGCATTGTTGATGAGAATGTCGGGCACGCCATCCCGGTCGAGGATCGCGGCGATCGCTGTCGCTATCGATGGCTTGTCGAGAAGATCGAAGACATGGCGGGAGGCAAGGTGCTGGCTCTTCAACGCCTCGCTTGACTGGTCGCAGCCGACGACCCTGGCGCCCCTTTGCGCCATCAGCGCCACGATGGCCGTGCCGAGGCCGCCGCCGGCGCCCGTCACCACGACGGTCTTGCCCTCGAACTCGGCCTTGCCTTCGAACTCGGCCCTGCCTTCGGCCCTGCCTTCGAACTCGGATTGCGAAACCACCGTGCGTCATCCTCCGGGAGTTCTGACAGGTCGCATAAGGCCTAGGCCGGTAAATGTAATTAAGCAACAGAATAATCCGCTTGCAAGCCTTCAAATCATCGATAATGTAGGAAAGTCACATAAATCTTCTGCTCCGGCACGAAGAGGCGCGCAGGCGCAAAATCAAAATGGGAGAGACCAAATGAGCCTTGCAAAATGGACTGTCGGCCTGATGGCCGGAATGAGCATGCTGGCAATTGCGGCGCAGGCGGATGCCGGCGAGGTGCGGGTCACCGTGGCCGAGTACAGCGCCAAGACTGCTCCCTATTTCGCCGACGTCAAGAAGGAATTCGAGGCGGCGAACCCCGGCATCACGGTCAAGTTCGAAGTGGTGCCGTGGGATGTGCTGCTGCAGAAGCTGACCACCGACATCACCGCCGGCACCAATGCCGATCTGTCGATCATCGGCACACGCTGGCTGATCGACTTCGTCCAGCAAGATGTCGCCGAGCCGCTCGACGGCTACATCAAGCCCGACTTCAAGGATCGCTTCATCGACACCTTGCTGTCGCCCTCGATCATGGACGGCAAGACCTACGGCCTGCCGATCGCGGCCTCGGCGCGCGCCATGTACTACAACAAGGAGCTGTTCGAGAAAGCCGGCATCGCCAAGCCGCCGGCAAGCTGGACCGAGCTGCAGGACGACGCGCGCAAGATCAAGGCGTTGGGGTCCGGCACGTTCGGCTTCGGCCTGCAGGGCAAGGAGATCGAGACAGACGTCTATTACTACTATGCGATGTGGTCGCAGGGCACCGAGATCCTCAACAAGGACGGCACTTCGGGCCTGAGCACGCCAGGTGCGCTTGAGGCCGCCAAGCTCTACAAGTCGATGATCGACGAAGGCCTGACCGAGCCCGGCGTCACCTCCAACAACCGCGAGGACGTGCAGAACCTGTTCAAGCAGGGCAAGGTCGGCATGATGATCACCGCACCGTTCCTGTCCAACCAGATAAAGGACGAGGCGCCGAACCTGAAATACGGCGTGGCAGCCATTCCTGCCGGACCGACCGGCGCGCGCGGCACCTATGGCGTGACCGATTCCATCATCATGTTCAAGAACTCCAAGAACAAGGACGAGGCCTGGAAACTGCTCGATTTCCTGTTCACCACGGAGCAGCGCGCCAAGTTCACACAGGGCGAAGGTTTCCTGCCGGTGAACAAGGAAGAGGCCAAGATGGATTACTATGTCAACAATGCCGATCTGGCGGCGTTCACGGCGCTGCTGCCCGACGCCCGCTTTGCGCCGGTCATCCCGGGCTGGGAAGAGGTCGCCCAGATCACGTCGGACGCCATGCAGAAGATCTATCTCGGCGGCGACCCCGAGGCAGGCTTGAAGGAAGCGGCGGCGAAGGCCAACGCCGTGCTGAAGAAATAGAGGCGGTGCTGAAGAAATAGGGCGTATCTCCCTGCGCCCGTGGCGCGCCCCACTCAGGTGGGCGCGCCACACCTAGGTTCCCGACCCGGTGCGGCGGATCCGAAATTCGCATAAGCAGAACCTTCTGATCCAGCGCGCCGAGGTTGCAGGCCAGCCGATGCAAAACCGTTTCTTGCCCTATCTCCTGACCTTGCCCAGCCTGTTCTTGGCGGCGGTGGTCATCTTCTGGCCGGTCTGGGACCTGATCCAGATCTCGACGCATGAGGTCAGCCGCTTCGGCCAGCTTCGCGACTTCAACGACTTCGCCAATTTCGCAGCACTCGCTGCCGATCCCGATTTCACGGCCGCGCTTTGGCGCACCGGCCAATGGACGGTGATGGTGGTCGGCGGCGCGCTTCTCTTGTCGATCCCGGTGGCGATGATCCTCAACACCGATTTCTATGGCCGCGGCATCGCCCGCGTCATCATCATGCTGCCCTGGGCGGTGTCGCTGACCATGACCGCGGTGGTCTGGCGCTGGGCGCTGAGCGGCGAAAGCGGCATGCTCAATTCGGCGCTGATCGGTCTCGGCCTCATCGACCACAACATCCAGTGGCTGGCGAGTGCCGAAACCGCCTTTCCGATGCAGGTGCTGATCGGCATCCTGGTGACGGTGCCGTTCACGACGACGATCTTCCTCGGCGGTCTGTCGTCGATCCCGGACGACCTCTACGAGGCGGCGGCGCTCGAAGGGGCGACGCCGCTGCAGCAGTTCCGCGAAATCACCTTTCCGCTCCTGAAACCGTTCATCAACATCGCCATCGTGCTCAACACCATCTACGTCTTCAATTCCTTCCCGATCATCTGGGTGATGACGCAGGGCGGCCCGGCCAATTCGACCGATATCCTGGTCACCCATCTCTACAAGCTGGCCTTCCGCATCGGCAAGCTGGGCGAAGCGTCAGCGGTGTCGCTGGTGATGTTCGCCATATTGCTGGTCTTCACCATGATCTATGTGCGGCTGGCGATGCGGGAGCAACGCACATGACGAGCAAGCTGAAGCGCTCCATCATCGCCTGGCTGCTGCTGGCGCCGCTGATCGTGGTGACGCTCTTTCCCTTCGCCGTGATGTTCCTGACCGCGGTCAAGCCGAGACAGGAAGTGCTGTCGCCGACCTGGTGGCCAAGCGAATTCCGCTGGTCCAACTTCTCCGATATGTGGGTGGCAACCGGCTTCGGCCAGGCGCTGCTCAATTCACTCTACGTGTCTGTGATCGCCACCGTCGGCGCCATCCTGATCTCGGTTCCGGCGGCCTATGCGATGTCGCGCTTCCGCTTTGCCGGCTACGGCGCCTTGCGCCAGTTCCTGCTGATCTCGCAGATGATCTCGCCGATCGTGCTGGTGCTCGGCCTGTTCCGGCTGATGGCCGCCTGGGGCCTGGTCGAAAGCACGACGGCGCTCGGCTTCATCTACATGGCCTTCAACGTCGCCTTCACGGTGTGGATGCTGCAGAGCTATTTCGACACCATCCCGCGCGATCTCGAGGAAGCCGCCTGGATGGAAGGCGCCGGTCGCTGGCTGACCTTGCGCAAGGTGTTCCTGCCGCTGTGCCTGCCGGCGATCGCGGTGACCGCGATCTTCACCTTCATCAACGCCTGGAACGAATTCGTCGTCGCGCTCACCATGCTGCGCAGCCAGGAAAGCTACACACTGCCGATCCAGGTGTTCTCGCTGGTCGCCGGCCGCTACACCATCGAATGGCATCACGTCATGGCCGCGACGCTGCTGGCGACCGCGCCGGTGGCCATCCTGTTCATCTGGCTGCAGCGCTACCTCGTTCGCGGGCTGGCGCTCGGGGCGGTCAAATAGCGCCTATTCACGGACGGAGCTTTCATGCGCATTTTCACCGCCTCGCTGGCGACGGAAACCAACACCTTCTCGCCGGTGCCGACCGATAGGGCTTCGTTCGAGATGGCCTTCTATGCCGGCCCCGGCAAGCATCCGGACACGCCGACGCTGTGCTCCTCGCCAATGGTGGCGCTTCGCCGGCGGGCAGCGGCCGAAGGCCTCGATGTCATCGAGGGCACCGCAACCTGGGCGGAGCCGGGCGGCCTGGTGCAGCGGCAGACCTATGAGGCGCTACGCGACGAGATTTTGGGCCAGCTCGAGGCGGCGCTGCCGGTCGATGCGGTCATCCTCGGCCTGCATGGCGCCATGGTGGCGCAAGGCTATGACGACTGCGAAGGCGACCTGCTCGAACGGGTTCGCGCAATGGTCGGGCCGGAGGTGGTGATCGCCGTGGAACTCGATCCGCACAGCCATCTGACACCGAAGCGCGTGGCGGCCTCCGACATCCTCGCCTACTTCCTCGAATTTCCGCACACCGATTTTTACGAGCGCGGCGAACACGTCGTCGAGCTTGGCCTGGCAGCGGCGCGCGGTGAGATCAAGCCGGTCATCTCGACCTTCGATTGCCGCATGATCCAGGTGCTGCCGACCAGCCGCGAGCCGATGCGGTCCTTCGTCGACCGCATCAAGGCGCTGCACGGCAAGGACGGCGTGCTGTCGGTCTCCGTCATCCATGGCTTCATGGCGGCCGACGTGGCCGAGATGGGCACGCGCATCCTGGTCGTCACCGACGATGACAGAGCCAAGGGCGACGCGCTGGCGGAACGGCTCGGGCGGGAACTCTACGCGTTGCGCGAAAAGACGGCGATGACGATGCTGAGCGCCGCCGACGGCATCGACCGGGCGCTGGCCGTGCGCGCCAAGAATCCGGGCAGACCGGTGGTCATCGCCGACATCTGGGACAATCCCGGCGGCGGCGTTCCCGGCGACGGCACCTTCGTGCTGCGCCAGATGCTGGAGCGTGGCCTGGACAAGTTCGCCGTGGCGACGATCTGGGATCCGATCGCGGTCACCTTCTGCCTGGCGGCGGGCGAGGGCGCGGTCATCGACCTGCGCTTCGGCGGCAAGGCCGGGCCGCAGGCCGGCGAGCCGATCGACGCGCGCGTGCGCGTGCTGAAGGCGGTTGCGGAGGGCTGGCAAAGTTTCGGGCCAAGCCGGGTGACGCTCGGGCCGACGGCGCTGATCCGCCTCGAAGGCACCGAGGTCGACATCATCCTCAACACCAATCGCACACAGACCTTCGAGCCGGATATCTTTTCCAACATCGGCGTCGATCCGCTGGCCAAGGACATGCTGCTGATCAAGTCGACCAATCACTTCTACGCCGGCTTCGAGCCGATCGCCGCCGAGATCATCTATGTCTCGGCGCCAAGTTCGTATCCCAGCAATCCGGCGGTGACCGATTACAAGAAGCTGACAAGGCCGGTGTGGCCGAGGGTTTCGGATCCGTGGAAGAGTGACGCTGGTGATCTCCCCCCTTGAGGGGGAGATGGCCGCGAAGCGGCCAGAGGGGGTCGGTCCGGCTGGACTCGGCCTGTTCTGCTTCGAAGAGGTCGGTGCTTTACGTGCGGCGACCCCCTCTGTCGCCTTCGGCGACATCTCCCCCTCGAGGGGGGAGAGTGCGCAGCGCTACACCAGTCCGCGCTTGGCCATCATCGCTTCGGGCGACGGCATCTTGCCGCGGAAGGCGGTGTACAGCTCTTCCGGGTCCTTCGAGCCGCCGGCGGCATAAATGTTTTTCCGCAGCCGCTCGGCGAGCGCCGGGTTGAAGGGATCGCCGGTTTCCTCGAAGGCGGCGAAGGCGTCGGCATCGAGCACTTCCGACCACATGTATGAATAGTAGCCGGCCGAATAGCCGTCGCCGGAAAAGACGTGGCCGAAATGCGGGGTGCGGTGGCGCATGGCTATGGTGTCCGGCATATGCAGTTTTGCAAGCGTTTCGGCTTCGAAACGAAGCGGCGCTTCAGGCGCATCCGCCCGCGCGTGATAGGCCATGTCCATCAAGGCGGAGGCGGTGAATTCGACCGTGGCAAAGCCAGCGCCAAAAGTCCGCGCGGCCAGCATCTTGTCGAGCAGCGCCTTGGGCATCGGCTTACCGGTCTTGACGTGCAGCGCGTGCTTTTCCAGCACTGCCGGCACGGTCAGCCAATGTTCATAGAGCTGCGAGGGCAATTCGACGAAATCGCGGCTGACCGAGGTGCCCGCGACCGACGGCCAGGTGACGTCGGTCAGCATGCCGTGCAGCGCATGGCCGAACTCGTGGAACAGCGTCTTCGCCTCGTCGATCGACAGCAGCGCCGGCTCGCCGGCTGGCGGCTTGGCGAAGTTCATGATGTTGTAGATCACCGGGCTCGCACCGTGGCCGAGCCTGTAGCCGGATTGCAACGCGCTCATCCAGGCGCCAGAACGCTTTGATGGCCGGGCGAAATAGTCGGCGAGGAACAGGCCGCGCTCGCTGCCGTCGGCATTCTTCACCACGAAGACACGGGCGTCGGGGTGCCAGGCGGCGATGCCTTTCTTCTCCTCGAAGGTGATTCCGAATAGCCGCGTCGCCACGTCGAAGCAGGCGTCGATAATCCGGTCGAGCTGCAGATAGGGTTTCAGCTCCGCCTCGTCGAAGGCGAATTTTTCCGCGCGCAGCTTTTCCTGGTAGAAGCGCCAGTCCCAGGCGGCGAATTTTTCGTTGCTGCCGGCCTCCGTCGCCAGCCGCTGCAATTCGATCTGGTCACTTGCTGCCTTCTCCAGCGCCTTCTCCCACACCGGATCAAGCAGCGCGTGCACCGCCTTCGGCGTCTTGGCCATGGTGTCGTCGAGCTTCAGCGCGGCGAAGGAGGCGTAGCCGAGCAGCCTTGCCTTTTCGGCCCGCAGGCGCAGCATGTCGCGCACCACGTTCGTGTTGTCGGTGGCGCCGCCATTCTGCCCGCGCATGGTGAAGGCGCGGAAGGCGATCTCGCGCAGATCGCGGCGTTCGGAGAAGGTCGAGAACGGCTCATAGATCGAGCGCGACAGGGTGACGGCATAGCGGCCCTTCTGGCCACGCATTTCGGCGGCCTCGGCCATGGAGCTTTTCACGAAGTCCGGCAGGCCGGTGAGGTCGGCTTCATCAAGAAACAGTGCCCAGTCGCTCTCGTCGGCCAGTACATTCTGGCCGAAGCTGGTGCCGAGCGAGGACAATTCCTCGCTGATCTTGGCCAGCCGTTTCTTGCCGTCGGCGTCGAGCTTGGCGCCGGAACGGACGAAGCCCTTCCAGGTCTTTTCCAGCACCCGCAAGGTCTCGGCGTCGAGCTTCAGGCTCTCGCGCCGCTGGTAGAGATCGTCGATGCGGGCAAACAACCGCTCATTCATCGAAATTGCCGAGAAATGCCTGGACATTTTCGGCGAGATGTCGCGCTCCAGCGCCTGAATCGTCTCATTGGTGTAGGCGCCGGCGCGGCACCAGAAAATCGACGAGACACGATCGAGCGCTTCGCCGCCGAGTTCCAGCGCGGCAAGCGTGTTCTCGATGGTCGGCGCATCCTTGTTGCCGGCGATCGCCTCGATCTCGGCCTCGTGCGCCTTCAGCGCCGCGTCGAAGACCGGGGAGAAGTCGCCGTCGCCGATGCGCGTGAAATCGGGCAGGCCGAGCGGCCCCTGCCACGCGGTCAGCGGATGGGCGGCGAGGTCGACGGCTTTCGTGGAAGGCATGGACAGTCTTTCGTTGGTGGGGGCAGGCAGGTGGGTCGTACCCGATGTAGGGCGCGGCCGGCGGACCCGCAATATGCGGATTTGGCCGATATCGGCCTCAGAAGCCGTCGCAATTCTCGGCGATCGCCGCTTGCGAACTGGCGGTGATGCGGTTGTCGGTGACCGCGAAGGTTTCCTGCATCAGCATGTCGTTGTTGGGGAAATCGTAGCAGGCGACCACCGTGGTGACGCCATCTTCGCTCTTCTCGATCCGGTGCCGGATCGCAGCACCCGCAACGGCACCTTTCCATTCGTCGATCGAAGCGATGAATTCCTGCTTGCTTTGCACGATGCCGAGGTCGTCGAGCTTGATCCGGACATCGTCGGCGAGCAGGTCGGACAGTTCGGTGCGGTCGGCAACCAGCAGTGCCGAATACCAGCGGCTGATGATGGCACGATCATCGGCGCGGGCGGCAATAATCGCTATCAGCAGCGCGGCCGCCGTCAAAGCGGCCGACCTGACGTTCACCACCTTGCGCGCCGCTGTGTTCATCCCAGCTCCGGCCGTTCGAAATCGCCGGTCTCCTTGTTCATCGTCCAGAGCTCGCCGGTCGAGATATCGAACCAAGCCCCATGCAGCGACAGCCGTCCCTTGCCCTCGAGAATCGAGACGCAGGGAAAGGTTCTGAGGTTGGCGATGGAATAGCGGATCGAGATGCGCTCCAGCGCGGTCTGGCGCTCCGACGCGGTCATGAAGGTGCTGGAGGAGACGGTTTCGGCCGCCGGCGCGATCAGGCTCATCCACTTGCCGATGAAGTCGCCCGGCGACAACGGTGCGGAGTTGGTGTCGAGCGCGGCACGGATGCCGCCACAGCGGCCATGGCCCATGACGACGATGTTCTTGACCTTGAGGCTCTGCACGGCGAATTCAAGCGCCGCCGAGGTCGAATGGAACTCGCCGTCGGGCGCATAGGGCGGCACCAGATTGCCGACATTGCGCAGCACGAAGAGTTCGCCGGGCCCGGCGTCGAAGATCGCCTCGGGCGCCGAACGCGAATCGCAGCAGGCGACGATCATCGTCTCCGGCGCCTGGCCTTCGCGAGCGAGATCTCGATAGCGCCCGCTCTCTGTGAGATAGCGGCCATTCATGAAATTGCGGTAGCCGGCGAGAAGATGTTCGGGGAGATGGGACATGGGCGGCGTCTGGAGCCTTTCCGGGTTGGATGCGGCAGCTCGTTGCGGTCTAGAGAGGCTCTAGCGGCAAAAGCCGGTCGCGAGCAATGCAGAATTATGAGGGCTGGCTAGAAATGCCATGCATCGAGCGCAAGCTTGGTCAATAGCGTTACGCCCAGATGGCGACGGGAATGCCAAAGCTGTCGCGGTCCGGCGGGTCGGGAAACGGCCGCGCCTCACCGCCGGCGATACGACCGGCGATCAGCATCATCGCGGCTGCGTCAAGGAAATCGTCGGTGGCGGCGCCGCGCGGCGACGGCTGGTCGAGAAAACCCTTTTCATAACCATGCCGGCAGAGCAGTGCCTTGCGTTCCGCCATGCCGGCCGGATTGATGCTGCCCTTGATCTTCTTCGGCAGTTGCATGGCCTGATCGCCGTTCAGCCGGCAGAAAGCGACTTCCGGATGCGATTCGTAGACGCGGCCGCGCAAATCGGGTCGCGCGATCAGCAGGGCGTCGATCTCGCGGATCTTGGCAAAAATGCCGAACGCCTGGATCGAGACGCCGCGCGGCGGATCGGATGTGGTCAGGGCCACCTCGCTTGCCCTGACGTGCGCGGCATACCAGGCTTCGATGGTGGTGAAGCCGTTGGTGTCGGCATAGAGCGCGGCGCGGGAGGGGATCGAGAAGACACTGGATTGGCGTGCCCCAAGCATCGGCCGCACCAGCGCTTCCGGGCCGCGACCGCCCTTGCCCGAAAAGTCGGGCAGGCCGATCGGCATGTCGACAGCGATGACAGCGTTTTCGGGAAGGGAGGCGAGCAGGGCAGTGAAAGTTGCAAAGACACCGACCGACGGTGCCATGCCAAAAGTGCGCTGGACGGCGATCCAGCCGGCCTTGCAGCCGTCGACGCCGACAAGCCCGGCCTCAGTCGATGTCACGCGCGGCGGCCCCGCCCCGGATGTGTGAGGTGGCGAAGCTGGACCATTGCCATCGGATGCGACAGGCTCTGCGCATCGGTTTCGAGCTGCAGTTCGTCGCCGCCGCGCTTGGCGGTGCGCGCCAGGATTTCGTACACCGCCGCCGTCGTCGATTGCAGCGCCTTGATCGGTGGCTGACCGGACAGGATGCGTGCCAGATAAACGGCCGCCGTCAGATCACCCAGCCCATTCGGCGGCTTGTCGATCAGGCGATGTTCGGCGAGCAGCGCCTGGCTGCTATCGAGCAGGAGATTGCCGGTGCCGCCCGTCATCATCGACGGCGCCGAGGTGATCAGCATGGTCGATGGTCCGGCGTGGAGCGCCGCCGCGATCACCGATTTCAGGTCTGGCAACGCGGCGCCGGCCATCCATTCCAGTTCGTAGCGGTTG
Organism: Mesorhizobium sp. M7A.F.Ca.US.006.01.1.1; assembly: GCF_003997935.1. Classification (GTDB taxonomy): domain Bacteria; phylum Pseudomonadota; class Alphaproteobacteria; order Rhizobiales; family Rhizobiaceae; genus Mesorhizobium. The sequence continues at coordinate 9,456 of NZ_RZQL01000105.1, read as the reverse complement.
GGGGTGGCTATGTCGGCGATTGGCATCAGCCGGTCACGCATGGCGATGGCGGTTGGCTCGGGCACATAGAGGCCGCCCGAATCACCCATCACCGGATCGCAGATATAGACGGCGTCGGACGTCCTTGCCTTCACCGCGGCGACCAGCGAGGCGACGGCCTCGGCCTGGCCGGCCTCGCCGAGATAGCCGGACAACACGGCGCCGACCTCACCCAGCCATGGTGCCCGCTCGAGATCGGCCATCAGCGCCTTGAACTGGTCGAGCGGCGGTACGATCCGCGTTGCCCGTCCATGGCCGGGATGCCAGGGCAGGACAACGGTCGGCACCGCCCAGACAGGGAACCCCAGGGTCTCCAGCGCAAAGACGGCGGCACGGTTGCCGACCGAGCCGCGCGCGACATGACTGGAAATGACGATGACCGCACGCGGCGCGTCGGTTTGTTCGGCGCTCATTGTCGTTTGATTCCTAACTGCCCCGGATGACGTAAAGCACGAGCCAGACCATCAGGCCCAGCGCCAGCAGCAGGCCGAGCGTGCGGCCAAAGCGGGTGCCCCAGACTTCGATCGGATCGGCACGATCGGCATCGGCCGCGGTGACGTGATCGTGCATGCCTTTCGCGGCCCGCGCTACAAACGAGTTGCCGGCCGGATCCGTCTCGTGCGCAATGCGCTCGAGGATACGGCGCGCTTCCTTCTCGCTGTCCTGGCGCTCCGCCATGATGATGTCCCGTTTTACCGGACCTTATCGCGTTCGCACGGCCAATCACAGAGCCTTGCGGCGGCATCGGGCGTGCCAGGCGAGAGGCTGCCGGCGCGGGCGGTTTTCTTGCGCGCTGATTGTGGTAATGCTTGCCGTGCAACTTCTACCGAGGGACCCCATCATGTTTGCCCAGCGCCTTGCCTCGCCGTCCACGTTCCGCACGCTGCCTGCCTTCCTGATGATGGCGATCGTGCTGCCGCTGCTTGCAGGCTGCGGCTACAACACCATCCCGACGGCGGAAGAAAACGCCAGGGCGGCATGGAGCGAGGTGCTGAACCAGTATCAGCGCCGCGCCGACCTCATCCCCAACCTGGTCGAGACGGTCAAGGGCTATGCCTCGCATGAAAAGGATACGCTCGACGCGGTGGTCGAGGCCCGCGCCAAGGCAACGCAGATCACGGTGACGCCGGAAACGCTGAAGGATCCCGAAGCCCTCAAGAAGTTTCAGGATGCCCAGGCAGGATTGACCAGCGCGCTGTCGCGGCTGATCGCGGTCTCGGAAGCCTATCCCGACCTCAAGGCCAACCAGAATTTCCTGGCACTGCAAGCCCAGCTCGAAGGCACCGAGAACCGCATCGCGGTGTCGCGGCGCGACTACATCCAGGCGGTCAGGGACTACAATCTGACGCTGAGGACGTTCCCCTCGGTGCTGTGGGCGACCTTCTGGTTCCGCGGCAACGAGCCCTTCGCCAACTTCACCGTCGCCGAAGACAAGATGCAGCCGCCGAAAGTCGATTTCGGCACCAAGCAGGGCGGGTGATCGTCGGAGCTGAACGTCGTGATCTTGCTGGCCGGTGAGAGGCGGCGCGTCATTCGTCTTGTCGCAGTCGTCCTCCTCGTCCTTGTGCTGCCGTTCTCGGCCCTCGCGGCCGATCTCCCGGCGCTGACCGGCCGTGTCGTCGACAATGCCGGCATTATCGATGCCGCGACCAGGGCGGCGCTGACCCAAAAACTCGCCGATTTCGAGACAAAAGGCTCCGACCAGATCGTCGTGGCGACGATCCTGAGCCTCGATGGCGAGGAGATCGAGCCCTACGCCAACCGGCTGTTCCGCTTCTGGAAACTCGGCCAGGCGAAGGAAAACAACGGCGTGCTGCTGCTGGTGGCCCCGAACGACCGCAAGATGCGCATCGAGGTCGGTTATGGGCTGGAAGGCACGCTGACCGACCTGCACACCAAGCTGATCATCGAAAACGACATGGTGCCGGCCTTCCGCGCCGGCGACTTCTCCGGCGGTATCAGCAAGGCCGTCGATGACATGGTCATGGTGCTGGAAGGCAATCCGGAGGAGTTGGAGGCGCGCGGCGAGCGCAACCAGCAGGCGCCTTTCGATTCCGACGACCTGTTCTTCGCCGTCTTCATCAGCATCTGGGCGATCATCTTCTTCGGCAGCATAGCGGTTTCCGTGTTGCCGCCGATCTTCGGCCAGAAGCTCGGCCCCGGCCGCTATCGCTGGCTCGGCATGACCTTCGAGCCTAGCCGGCGATCCTCCAGTGGCGGCTGGTCGTCAGGGAGTTCCGGCGGCGGATGGTCTTCGGGATCAAGCAGCAGCGGAGGCTTTTCCGGCGGCGGCGGTTCGTCCGGCGGCGGCGGCTCGTCGGGAAGCTGGTGATGGCATGACGATACCCAGCATCAGCCTGTCGAAACGCGACCGCCTCGCCTCGGCTGTCCTAATTGCTGCGGTCGTGCTGTTCTCCTGCGTCATGGCCTTCGCCGCCGACCTGCCGGCGCTGACCGGCCGTGTCGTCGACAATGCCGGCATCATCGATGCCGCGACCAGGGCGGCGCTGACCCAAAAACTCGCCGATTTCGAGACAAAAGGCTCCGACCAGATCGTCGTGGCGACGATCCCGAGCCTCGATGGCGAGGAGATCGAGCCCTACGCCAACCGGCTGTTCCGCTTCTGGAAACTCGGCCAGGCGGGCGAGAACAATGCCGTGCTCCTGCTGGTTGCCCCGGACGACCGCAAGATGCGCATCGAGGTCGGTTATGGGCTGGAAGGCACGCTGACCGACCTGCATACCAAGCTGATCATCGAAAATGACATGGTGCCGGCCTTCCGCGCCGGCGACTTCTCCGGCGGCATCAGCAAAGCCGTCGACGACATGATCATGGTGCTGGAAGGCAATCCGGAGGAGCTGGAAGCGCGCGGAAAGCGCAATCCCGCCGATGACGGCACGTCCATCGATCCGATCTTTGCCGTGTTCCTGATCCTGTGGGCGACGATGTTTTTCGGCGGGATGGCGATGGCGTTCCTGCCGCCGATGTTCGGCACGAAGCTGTCGCCGGGCGTGTACAAATGGCTGGGCATGACGTTTCGTTATGGCCGCGGGCCGAGCGGATACTCGGGCAGTGGCTGGACAACCGGTTCGTCGTCGAGCGGCGGCTGGTCTTCGGGTTCGGGCAGTGGCTGGTCCTCGGGGTCAAGTGGCGGTGGCGGGTTTTCCGGTGGCGGCGGCTCGTCGGGTGGTGGCGGTTCTTCAGGAAGCTGGTGAGACAGATCATGGCAACACGACCAATCAGCCCGCAGGATCATGAGCGCATCGCAACCGCGATCCGCGCCGCCGAGGAGAAAACCGACGGCGAGATCTACTGCGTCGTGGCGCATGCCAGCGACGGCTATTTCTTCCCGGCCGCCTTCATGGCGACCGTGTGCATGCTGATCGTCAGCCTGGCGGTCGGCTACGGTCTGGAGGCCTGGTGGCTATCGATCCGGCTGCCGCATTTCGTACTCGCCCAGTTCCTGGCGCTTGCCTGCGTGCTGGCCTTGTTGTGGGCGCTGCCCGGCCTGCGCATCCACCTGGTGCCGAGGCGGCTGCGCTACCAGGCGGCACACGCCAACGCGATCAAGCAGTTCCTCGCCCGCAACGTCCACCGCACCATGGCGCGCACCGGTGTGCTGATCTTCGTCTCGATTGCTGAGCGCTATGCCGAAGTGGTTGCCGATTCGGGCATCGACGCCAAGGTCGGCCAGCATGTCTGGGACGGTGTCGTGCGCGACCTTACCGCGCATGCCGGCGACGACCGGCTTGCCGACGGCTTCGTCAAGGCGATCGAGCAGGTGGGTGCGGTGCTGGCCGAGCATTTCCCGGTCACAGTGGGCGACAGCAACGAACTCGACGACCATCTCGTAGAGATTTGAGCCTTTCCACAGAGGCGTCGAAGGCCTCTCACTAGGGGCGAAGATCGCCTGTGAGAAAGCAGCCGGCGGGCCACCCGGACTCTTGCAATCGGGCGATGCGGGTTTATGGTTAACAAATCATGAATACGCTGACGATCGACATCCGGAAAGCCGACCCGCGCGATGCCAGTGCCATCGCCGAGGTGCATCTGGAGGCCTGGCGCGGCGCCTATTCCGGCATCATTCCGCACCGGACCCTGACATCGATGATCAACCGTCGAGGCGCCGACTGGTGGGCGAATGCGATTCGCCGCGCCGCCACCGTTCTGGTCGTCGAAATCGGCGGCAAGATCGCCGGCTATGCAACGATCGGCAAGAACCGCGCTCGTGAACTCAGGCAGCAAGGCGAAATCTACGAATTGTACCTGCGCCCGGAATATCAGGGCATCGGGCTCGGCAGCCGCCTGTTTTCGGCGGCCAAGGCGCGGCTGGCCGATCACGGGCTGAAAGGCATGGTCGTGTGGGCGCTGGAAGACAACCAGAACGCGCTTGCCTTCTATGCCGGCGCCGGTGGCCGCGATGTAGCCGAAGGCGTCGAGATCTTCGAGCAGAAGGCGCTGAAGAAGGTCGCTTTCGTCTGGGAATGACAGCCCGGCCTTTCGGCAATTGGGCGTTCCATTCGCACCCAGCACCATTCGCCGCATTGCACCATGACGCGCCGCCCGCTATCGATCGTCCATCGAGAGAGGGATTTAAGCCATGCGCATTGAAGCCATAGCCAGCGGAAAGAATCCGCCTGAGGACGTCAACGTCATCATCGAGGTGCCGATCGGCGGCGAGCCGATCAAGTACGAGATGGACAAGGAGGCCGGCACGCTGTTCGTCGACCGCTTCCTGCACACCTCGATGCGCTACCCCGGCAATTACGGCTTCGTGCCGCACACGCTGTCGGGCGACGGCGATCCGATCGACGTGCTGGTCTGCAACACGCGCGCGCTGGTGCCGGGCTGCGTTATCAACGTGCGGCCGATCGGCGTGCTGATCATGGAAGACAATGCCGGTCAGGATGAGAAGATCATCGCCGTGCCGTCGCCAAAACTGACGCTGCGCTACGAGAACGTCACCGAATACACTCAGCTGCCCGACATCACGCGCCAGCAGGTGCAGCACTTCTTCGAGCACTACAAGGATCTCGAGCCCGGCAAATGGGTCAAGATCGAAGGCTGGCACGATTCCAAATATGCCAAGAAGATGATCGTCGACGCGATCGAGCGGGCCAAGGCGAGCAAGTAGCTCGGCCGGTCAGTTATCGACCCGGCCGAAAGCCGGCACGTTGCCGATGACGGTGTGTCTGTCCTTGCCGCAGGCGAAGGTGCGTGCCTTGTCGTCGGCAAGCTTGCGCGCCTGGTCGTTGGCGGCGGGATTGCCGGTGGCCAGCACCAGGCCGACGGTGCAGCCGTCGCGGGCGTCCATCTGGCCAACCTTGGCGACGAGCAGCACCTCGGTCGGCTTTTTCTCGTCCTCGGGATTGCTGATCGAACGGCGATGGATGGCGGCATAGGGTACGGCCTTGTCGCCCTTGGTCTCGATGCGCCATTCGATCTTGGCTCCGGACGAATTGAAGCCGGAAAAGCTTTCCCAGACCGTCGTCATGTCGCCGCCGGGCGGAAAGCCGTAGAACAGCGATTCACGGGCGTCGTCATAGGCGATCATCACGGGATAGCCGCGATAGCCCGAACAGGCGAGTTCGGCCCAGTCGCCGTCGCCTTCTTCTGCCTGCGCGTAGGTCACGCAGTCTTTTTTCGAATCAAGATCGGTGTAGGCGCTGGAAATGCCGTCGGCTTGCGCCGCCTGACCGAGACCGACCAGAACAAGCGGGATCAGAATGGCACGCATGGCGGTCAATCTCCGTTGCAAGCCGCCGCAGCGTAGCGCCAAACGCTATTTCTTCAAGCTGGCTTCGATCAGCAGGTCGGCATTGCGGGCAACCGCTTGCGCCGGGCCGCCGAGCCCGAACAGCTGGCCGCTTATATAGGCGCCCTCGATCAGCAGCAGCAGGCCGTCGCCGAGCGTGTCAGGGTCTTGCGCGCCCATCGCAGCCGCCATGGCGCGCAGGCGGCGGCGCAATTCCTGCTTGTTGGCCTCGCTGACCACGCGGGCCGGGTGGCTATGGTCGGGATATTCGACCGCCGCATTGGTCATGCCGCAACCGCGATAGTCCGCCACCTGCGTGCGCTTGCCGATGCGGGTCAGGAAAGCCTTGATCTGTGCACGCGGGTCGCCGGGATGAGCGGCTACCGCCTCGTCGAAACGCTCCCAATATTCAAGATCGTACTGCCTGAGATAGGAGGCGGCCAGCTCGTCCTTGGACGGAAAGCTGCGGTAAAGGCTGGGCTTGGTGACGCCGGCGCGTTTGACGATCTCGTCGACGCCGATCGCCCTGATGCCGCGCCGGTAGAACAGGTCATACGCCACATCGAGAATCTTCTTGGCTGCTTTCGGCGGCGCCGACGCATGATCGTCGCTGATGGTCAGATCAATATTTTTGTCGGCTGGCATCGTGTGGCTCGATTGACAATGTTACCGATCGGTACGTATACATGTTCCCACCTTGCAACGTACCGGTCAGTAACATGATAGCTCAATCCCGCCCCTTTGGCCAGCGCTACGCTTTCGTGGTGGTCGGTGTCATCTTCCTCAGCCTGCTGGTCGCGGCTGGCCTGCGCTCCGCACCCTCTGTCATGATGCTGCCGCTCGAGAACAGTTTCGGCTGGCGCCGTGACATCATCTCGCTGGCCGCCGGTGTCGGCATTCTGCTTTACGGTCTGACGGGGCCATTTGCCGCAGCCCTGATGGAGCGCATCGGGCTGCGCCGCACGCTGCTCGCCTCGCTGGTGGTGATGTCGGGCTCGACCGCGCTCAGCCTGCTGATGACCAAGCCGTGGCATCTGTTCATCACCTGGGGCGTGTTCTCGGGCATTGGTTCCGGTGCTGTCGCCAGCGTGCTCGGCGCGACCATCGTCAACCGTTGGTTCAAGACCAATCGCGGGCTTGTCATGGGATTGATGTCGGCCTCCAGCGCTTCGGGCATGCTGGTGTTCCTGCCGCTGATCGCCGCTCTGGCGCAGTCGGGCGGCTGGCAGCCGGTTGTCATTGCGGTGGCGATCGCGACCGCTGCCTTGATACCGCTGGTCTGGCTGCTGGTGCCGGAGCGACCGGCATCGATCGGCATGGTGCGCTATGGCGCCGAGGCTGACGATGTCCCGCCGACCCCGCCTGCGTCACAGGGCAACTTTCTGGCGCATACGTTCTCGACGCTGCGCCGTGCTGCCGGAACGCGGGTGTTTTGGTATCTGTTCGCCACCTTCTTCGTCTGCGGCTTCACCACCAACGGCCTGGTCGGCACACATCTGATCGCGTTCTGCGGCGACATGGGCATTGGCGAGGTGCAGGCTGCCGGCCTGCTGTCGATGATGGGTATCTTCGACCTGATCGGCACGACATTGTCGGGTTGGCTCACCGACCGCTACGACCCGCGCAAGCTGCTCGGCGTCTATTACGGCATCCGTGGCCTGTCGCTGATCTACCTGCCCTATTCCGGCTTCTCGGCGACCAGCCTGATCATCTTCGCCGTGCTCTACGGCCTCGACTGGATCGCCACCGTGCCGCCGACGCTGAGGCTTGCCAACGAGGCGTTCGGCGATCGCAGTGGGCCGATCGTGTTCGGCTGGATCGTCGCCGGCCACCAGATCGGTGCGGCCACTGCCGCTGCCTTCGGCGGCACCATGCGCGAGTTGCAGGGCAATTACGAACTGGCCTTCCTGATCGCCGGCATGACGGCAATCGCCGCTGCCTGTATCTCGCTGCTGATCAACACCAGCAAGCCGGCATTCGAGCCGGAGCCGCAGGCGGCGTAGGCGCGACGCTAATCTCCCCCCTCGAGGGGGAGATGGCCGCGAAGCGGCCAGAGGGGGTCGGTCCGACTGGGCTCGGCCTCTTGCGATAGAAGGAGGTTAGCGCTCCACGCGCGGCGACCCCCTCTGTCGCCTTTGGCGACATCTCCCCCTCGAGGGGGGAGATTACCCTGTTCGCTGTTATCAAAACTTCATCATCCCGAGATGTCCCTGAAACATTGACGCTGGATTTTGGTGGCACCGTTCAAGCCATCCAGGAGACAGCCGTGAACAAGCTTTCGATGACCCGCCGCGCTTTCGTCACCTCCGCCGGCGCCGTTGGCCTGGCGGGCGTTTCGAGCCTGGCGCTGCCCTACTATTCGCGCGCCAGTCAGCGCCCAGCCTTCACCCATGGCATCCAGTCGGGCGATGTCGACGCAACCAGCGGCATGGTGTGGACACGCACCGATCGCCCGTCGCGCGTCATGTTCGAGGTGTCGTCGACGGAGAATTTCGCCAATGCGACACGCCTGGCGCCGCTCGATACGTCGCCGGCCAGCGACTACACGGTCAAGCGGCTGCTCACCGACCTCGCTTCGGACCAGGACATCTTCTATCGGATGACGGCAGCCGATCTCGCCGACATCAACGCCGTTTCCGAGCCGGTCACCGGGCGCTTCAGGACGTCGCCGGCCTCGAAGCGCGACATCCGCTTTGCCTGGTCGGGCGACACCGCCGGCCAGGGCTGGGGCATCGACGAGACCGGCATGAAGACCTACGCCACGATCGGCAAGCACACGCCCGACTTCTTCCTGCATTCTGGCGACACCATCTATGCCGACGGCGCCATGAAGGACGAGGTCGACCTGCCCGGCGGCGGCAAGTGGAAGAACGTCGTGCTGATCGACGGCAAGCGCAAGGTCGCCGAGACGCTGGAAGAGTATCGGGACCAGTGGAAATACAACATGATGGACAGGAACGTGCTCGGCCTGAGCGCCATCTGCCCGACTTTCTACCAGTGGGACGACCATGAAGTCCTGAACAACTGGTCGGATTCGAAGGATCTCAGCGCCGACAGCCGCTATACGGAAAAATCCATCCACGTGCTGGCGGCCCGTGCGGCGCGGGCTTTCCACGAGATGACGACGATCCGCTACGAACCGTCCGAGCCCGGCCGCGTCTATCGCAAGATCGCTTATGGGCCGCTGCTCGACGTGTTCTTCCTCGACATGCGCTCCTATCGCGGCCCCAATGGTCCCGACATGCAGGATGACATGACGCCGCAATCGCGCATGCTCGGCGAGCAGCAGACGAAATGGCTGAAGCGCGAACTGGCGAATTCGAAGGCGACTTGGAAAATTATTGCCGCCGATATGCCGCTCGGCCTCGTCGTCTGGGACGACGGGACCAAGAAGGTTGGTGCCGAAGCGGTCAGCAATGGCGACAATGGCTTGCCAAAAGGGCGTGAGCTCGAGATCGCCGACCTGCTGCGCTTCATCAAGAATGCCGGCATCAGCAACACCGTCTGGCTCACCGCCGATGTGCATTACACGGCCGCGCATTATTACAACCCGGACAAGGCGCAGTTCCAGGATTTCAATCCGTTCTGGGAATTCGTCTCGGGTCCGATCCATGCCGGCACGTTCGGTCCCAACGATTTCGACATGACGTTCGGTCCGGAGC
>NZ_RZQL01000104.1 GCF_003997935.1 Mesorhizobium sp. M7A.F.Ca.US.006.01.1.1 | reverse complement strand
AAGGTGCCGCTGACGCCGGGCCGCTCGATCGCCGTCGACCGCCTGCTGCATACATTCGGCACGCCCTTTTACATCGACGCGCCGACGCTCACCGCCTTCGACGCAAAACCATTCCGCCGCCTGATGATCGCGCAGGATACCGGCTCGGCCATCACCGGGTCCGCGCGGGGCGACCTGTTCGCCGGTTCGGGCGATGCCGCGGGCGAGATCGCCGGCGTGGTCCGCAATGCCGCGGATTTTTATGCACTGGTGCCGCGCGCGCTCGTTGCGGGTGCGATCCGATGACCCGGCGCCCGGACAAGCTCAGCGAGGACGACCGGGTTCTGTGGAACCTGGTGGCGCGCACGGCCAAGCCGCTGAAGGGCAAATTCGCCGTCGACATCCCCGACATTGCCGCCGAGGCCAGGCCAAATCAGCCGCAGCCGACGCTGGCCTCTGCCAACGCCGCAGGAGCCGCAAAGCCGAAGGCTCAGCATGTCACGCACCGCCTCGACGAGCCGACGCTGGACAAATTGTCGAAAGGCCGGCTGCCGATCGAGGGCCGCGTCGATCTGCACGGCATGACGCAGGATGAGGCCTATTCGCTGCTGTTTTCGTTCCTGCACCGGGCGCATGCCGGCGGCGTCCGCTATGTCCTGGTCATCACCGGCAAGGGCTCGTCCTCCGGCGGCGATGGCGTGTTGCGGCGCGCCGTGCCTGCCTGGCTGTCGACGCCTGCCTTCAGGCCGCTCGTCTCCAGCCACGACCATGCCGCCCGCAATCATGGCGGTTCGGGTGCGCTCTATATCCGCCTGCGGCGGGCGCGCGTGTGAGGAGTTCGTTCATGAAGGTGGAGGCATGACCCCGTTCGGCGAGAAGCTGCGCGCGCTGAGAAGCGAACGCGGTGTCCGCCAGAAGGACATGGCGGCGGCGATCGGCGTCAGCGCCGCCTATCTGTCGGCGCTCGAACATGGCAGGCGCGGCGCCCCGACCTGGACGCTGATCCAGAAGATCATCGGCTATTTCAACATCATCTGGGACGATGCCGAGGAACTGGCGCGGCTGGCCGAGGCCTCGCACCCGCGTGTAAAACTCGACACGTCGGGGCTTTCCCCCGCCGCCACCGAGCTTGCCAACCTGCTGGCGGAAAACATCGAGAAACTCGACGAGGCGGAGCTTCGCCGCATCACCGCATCGATCCGCGGGGCGTTAAACCAGCGGCCGTAGTCTGACGGTCCGCGCCGGTGCAAGTTCGCCTGCTCACGAGGAAACTGCCCGCCGGCGGATCGCCGGCGGGCTCAGTGGTGAGATCACTTCTTGCCGGCCGTGCCGCCATTACCGCCCCGGCCATGATCGCCGTGGCCGTTGTTTCCACCACCCAGGCAGTCCGACGCCCCGGCATCACCGCAACAGCGGCCGGCCCAGAGGTCGTTGAGGTTGGTTTTGGAACAGCTGGTGGTCTGATCGGCCATGGCGGATCCGGCCATGCTCGACACCGCGAGAGCGGCAAGAAGGGTGTTTCGCAGAAAAGCAGTCATCTGAAGTCTCCATGGTTGGTTTCGGTTCACGGCTGTGTGTCGCTGGCCGGAGCGAAATGGTTCACGGAGATGTTGAAATTTGTCGGGGGACTTCGATTTCGTCATCCACGGCGAAGCGGACGCGCAGGATCCATACCACGAACTGCGAGCGTCGCGGCGGTGCAAAAGATCTGGTGATGACAGTATGACGATTGCAGGCGCCTGTTCCTGCGCCGCAGCGTTCTTCATCGGCATCACGGCATGGATCCCAGGGTCTTCGCGACGGAGCTTCGCTCCTGCTCCGCCCTGGGATGACGAAGCGTTGGATGCCGCCCCTAGGGAAGCCGCCGTTGCTGGTGCCTACTGCACCGCGCCGACCAGAACCTGCTGGCCACCGCGGATCGAGACCCAGCGGCCGGTGTTGTCGATCGCCTGCCGCTTGAGGAAGCGGTAACCGGTCGCGTCCCATGGCTTGACCTTGTCGGTCAGATTGTCGAGCACATAGTCGCCCTCGTCGGTGCGCACCGTCAGCACGGCGTGGCCCTCGCCGTCGGGCTTGCGCACGACGGTGATCAGAAGATCGGCAAGCGAGATGCTCATGCGCGAAAGCTGGCGCCGCTTTTCCAGCACATAGTCCTCGCAATCGCCGACGCCCTTGTCGGGATAGGCCCAGACCTCGTCCTTGCCGTAGATTTCCATGTCGCTCATCGGCTTGACGGCGGCGTTGACCCTGGCGGTGACATTGAGAAGCTTGCGCATCAGCCCGTCGCTCATCGGAGCCGGCGCCAGATTGGTCGGGCGGATCGAGCACTCGCCCGGATGCAGCTTGCAGAAATCATAGTGGCCGATCGGCTGCGAGGTAAGTCCCCCGGTCGCCATCGCTCCACCCGCTAAGGCCGGTGCCACCCAGCCTGCCGTCATTGCCAGCCCGGCCGCCACATACACGCGCAGCCGTCGCGCCATCGATGAGGAAATCATTGTCCCCGCTCACCCTTTGTTATTAACGAAAGGTTAAGGGGGATTTACAGTCCGTGTCAATTACGACGACGGTCGGATTGTCGGCATGGTTACCCGATGGGCTGGACAGCGGCACTTGTGCAACAGAATCGGCCAGCCAGCCGGCTTTTACCGGTCAATTGCACCGGTTTGTCGCCGTTAATCTTGGTTTGTGCAGGTCATTGTCCCAAACCCGCAATCTTGGACGGCCTGCATTATCTCTTGACGGCGCGGACCAGCTTCGGCTTCACCGCGACACGCTCCTGGCGGCCATAGCTGGTGATGAAGTCGACGATGCGCGGCACGATTTCGGAACGGAAGCGCGAACCGTTGAACACGCCGTAATGGCCCACCGCCGGCTGCATGTAGTGGGCATGCCGCTCAGCCGGGATGTTGGGACACAGATCATGCGCCGCCTTGGTCTGGCCAAGGCCCGATATGTCGTCGTTCTCGCCTTCGACCGTGAACAGCGCGACGTTGCGGATCGCTGACGGATCGATCCGGGTGCCGCGATGCGTCATCTCGCCCTTGGGCAGGGCCTGGCGCACGAAGACGGTGTCGACGGTCTGCAGATAAAACTCCGCCGTCAGGTCCATGACAGCCAGATACTCGTCGTAGAAATCGCGGTGCTTCTCGGCATTGTCGCCATCATGCTTCACCAGATGCATGAAGAAGTCCTTGTGGGCGATGATGTGGCGGTCGAGGTTCATGCTCATGAAGCCGGACAGCTGCAGGAAGCCTGGATAGACCTCGCGGCCGAAGCCCGGCACCGGCCAGGGCGCATGCATCACGACATTGTCGCGGAACCAGTCGATGCCCTTTTCCTGCGCCAGCAGATTGACCGCGGTCGGGTTGCTGCGGGTGTCGATCGGGCCGCCCATCAAGGTCATGGTCGAGGGCACGAAGGGGTCGCCCTTGGTTTCCATCAACGCCACGGCGGCCAGCACCGGCACGGAAGGCTGGCACACTGCCATCACATGCGTGTCCGGCCCCAGCGTGTGCAGCATGTCGATGACATAGTCGATGTAGTCGTCGAGATCGAATTGGCCGTCGGCAAGCGGCACCATGCGGGCATCGACCCAATCGGTGATGTGCACGTCGGCATAGGGCAGCATGGCTTCGACCGTGCCGCGCAGCAGCGTCGCATAGTGGCCCGACATCGGCGCCACGATGAGAAGCTTCGGGTCGGGCTTGCGCCCGGCGGGGACGGCCCGCTCGAAGCGGACGAGATTGCAGAACGGCTTCGACCAGACGGTCTTCTCGGCGACCTCGACGCTCTTCCAGTCGACCACGGTCTTGCTCAGGCCGAACGCCGGCTTGCCGTAGCGGCGCGTGGTGCGCTCGAACAGTTCGGCCGTTGCTGCGATCGAACGGCCCCATTGCGTGTGGGAAAATGGATTGAGCGGATTGGAATAGAACATCCGCACCGCGTCGGCATAGAGGCGCGCGGGCTGCAAGGCGGCGTGGTTCATTTCATAGAGCTGGTAGAACATCGAGAACCCCGCTGCTGCCTGCGACCGAAGGGACGACGAGCAGCGCCGAGCCTTAAATGTCTCGCGCGGAAGTTAACAACTAATTGCTGCGATGCAATACGTCACGCTGCGTGACCAATGCTTCTTTGGTTCAAGGCCATGGAAATCGGGGCCGAACGGCGCCAGCCGGCTCAGTGTGCGGCTGCGAAATGTGTAGGTAGTGTGTCCGGCCCCTTTGCCGGACACCCGACCATGATCCCGAAAAGTGGATTCCGGTTTTCGAAAAGTTCATGGTCCAAGAACAGTCGCTCTAGACGCGCGCCATGCACACGGACGTATGGCCGGAGCCGATAAAGCCGAGCTGGCCGGCCGCACCCTTCGACAGGTCGAGCACGCGCCCCTTGATGAACGGACCGCGATCGTTGATGCGCACGACGACGCTGCGGCCGTTGTTCTTGTTGGTCACCTTGAGCTTGGTGCCGAACGGCAAGGTGCGATGCGCGGCGGTCATCGCCGACGGGTTCATGCGCTCGCCCGAGGCGGTCTTGGAGTGCAGGGCATACCACGAGGCGCGGCCGCACTGGGCGGCGGCGGTCGCCGAAGAAGCGCCGACCATCAGGCCAGCAGCGATCGTTACCGCGACAATCGCGGTCTGTTTTGAGTTCTTCATATTTGGGGGATGGCTCCGTTTTGACAGACCCCAGCCGTTAGGTGCCAAATAAGGCACGAAATGCGGCAGTGATCTGGCGGTTCCGTGGCAATGGCACACGTTTGGAGTCGCTGGGTAACAGTCTGTCAGGGATTTTCGGGCCACTTCCTTTGGCTCTTTTATCGCGGCCCCGATGCTGCAACCAATCGACTTCAAAAGGGAGATCCGGCAATGAAGCTGACCAAAAATCTGCTGGCCTTGATTGTGCTTGCCGTCGGCGCGCTGTGGTCTCTGCAAGGCGTCGGCGTTGTCGGCGGCAGCTTCATGACCGGCCAATCGCAATGGCTCTATATCGGCGTCGTCACCATGCTGGTCGGGCTGGTGGGATTGGTGTGGGCGAACCGCTCTCGAGGATGAGCTTCGAAGAAAGGTCGCCCCCCCACTCCGTCGAGCTTCGCTCGCCACCTCTCCCCCGATCGACGGGGGAGAGGAAAGGCGCGAGCTTGGCCGACCTTGGCTCCCTTCCTCTCCCTCCGGAGGGGGAGAGGTGGCTCGGCGAAGCCGAGACGGAGTGGGGGAAGGCGCTCGTCGAGCGCGCTGCCGCCACAAGACGGCCATACCGCGGCGAGCAAGCCCATGCTGTCGGTCGATTCTGTTACCTATCTATCCGGTTCAGAAAGAATGCCGCCGCCCCCAACAAACCTACCCGAACAGCCGGTCCAAGATCTTGCCCTCCAGCCGGGCCAACTCGACCGAACCGCGCCGGCGCGGCCGTTCCACGGGTACATCCAGATCAAGCGCGATCCGGCCTTCGCTGATCACCACGACCCTGTCGGCGAGCGCGACCGCCTCGGCGACATCATGCGTGACCAGAACGGCCGTGAACTTCTGCGCGATCCAGATGCGTTCCAGAAGCTGCTGCATCTCGATGCGGGTCAGGGCGTCGAGCGCGCCAAGCGGCTCGTCGAGCGCCAGGATCTGCGGGTGGCCGACCAGCGCGCGGGCCAGCGCCACGCGCTGCTTCTGGCCGCCCGACAGCACCGAGGGCCATTCGTTGGCCCGGTCGGCAAGTCCGACCTCGCCGAGGATGTCGAGCGCGCGGTGCCTTGCCTCCACGCCCGATGCAATCCCGGTCAGCCCGACCTCGACGTTTTTCACCACGCTGGCCCAGGGCAGGAGCCGTGGCTCCTGGAACATGAAGCGCGTGCGGCTGTGCCCTTCCTCTTCGAGGCCGAATGTCAGCGATCCCGATGTCGGCCGATCGAGCCCGGCCAGAAGCCGCAAAAGCGTGCTCTTGCCGCAGCCGCTCTTGCCGATGACGGCAAGGAACTGCCCGGCCGGCACGTCCAGGTCGATGCCGTCGAGGACGGTCTTGTCGCCGAAGCGCTTGCCGGCATGCCTGAAGGCAAAGGCCCGCTGTCCTTCGACGGAGCCGATCGGCCGCACCGGCGTGGCGACGAAGGAACGGGCTGCGGTCAGGCTGGCGGCGGTCATGGTCAATCTCTCATCCGTTCTGGAAGGCCGGATGCCAGCCGAGCGACAGCCGCTCGAGCAGGCGGGCGAGGCTGTCGGCGAGCTTGCCGAGCAGCGCGTAGATCAGGATCGACAGCACGACGACGTCGATCAGCAGGAATTCGCGCGCCTGCATGGCCATGTAGCCGAGGCCCGAGCTGGCCGAAATGGTTTCGGCGACGATCAGCGTCAGCCACATGATGCCCAGGGCATAGCGCAGGCCGACGAAGATCGCCGGCAGCGCGCCGGGCAGGATGACGCGGAAGAACAGGGCGCGCCGGTCCATGCCGTAGACGCGGCCCATCTCGACCAGTTGCGGGTCGACGCTCTGGATGCCGAGCAGCGTGTTGACGTAGATCGGAAAGAACACGCCGAGCGCCACCAGGAACAGTTTGGCTTCCTCGTCGATGCCGAACCACAGGATGACCAGCGGGATCAGCGCCAGATGCGGAATGTTGCGGATCATCTGCAGCGTCGTGTCGGTCAGGCCGCGGCTGAGCGTCGACAGCCCGTTGGCAAGGCCAAGCGCAAAGCCGATCGAGCCGCCGACGGCAAAGCCGGCAAGGGCGCGCGCGGTCGAGACGCCGATGTTGCGGATCAGTTCGCCCGACAGCGTCAGCCGCCAGAAGGCCTCGGCGACCGCACTTGGCGCCGGCAGCACGTTGGCGGGCATGACGCCCACGCGGCTGGCAATCTCCCAGCCGGCAATAACCAGCGCCGGGAGCAGCCAGCCGATGGCATTGTTATGCAGGCGCGTGGCAAAGCTCATGACGAAGCCTGCAGGCGGTTGGCGCCATGGAAGCCGACCGAGAATTCGTTGGCGATGTTCTCATGCGCCCGCTGCCGCCTGGTGCCGAGCCCGAGTCGAGGGAATAAAAGCTCGGCGACGCGATAGGCTTCCTCGAGATGCGGATAGCCCGAGCCGATGATGGTATCGATGCCGATCGCCTGGTATTCGCGGATGCGTTCAGTGATCTGCTCCGGCGTACCGACCAGTGCCGTGCCGGCGCCGCCGCGCACCAGCCCGACGCCGGCCCACAGATTGGGCGAGACGACCAGCCTGTCGCGGCGGCCGCCATGCAGCTCGGCCATGCGGCGCTGGCCGACCGAATCCATCTGGTTGAGGAAGCGCGCCTGTGCGTTTTCGATCTGCGCGTCGGTGACATGGCTGATCAGCCGGTCGGCGCGCGCCAGGCTTCGTCCTCGGTCTCGCGCACGATGAAATGCAGCCTGATGCCGAAACGGAGTTTTCTGCCGCGCAGTGCCGCCTTTGCGCGCGCCGCGGCCAGCTTCTCGGCCACCTGTGCCGGCGGCTCGCCCCAGGTCAGATACATGTCGACGAGGTCGGCGGCGAGATCCTGGCCTGCGTCCGACGACCCACCGAAATAGAGCGGCGGCCGCTCCTGGTGCGGCAGAAGGTCGAGGCGGCCATTCTCGACGCGGTAATATTTGCCGTCGAAATTGATGCGCTCGCCGGACACCAGGCCGCGCCAGATGGTCAGGAACTCATGCGCCTGGGCATAGCGCTCGTCATGCGGCAGGAAGACGCCGTCGCCGGCGAGCTCGGTCGGGTTGCCGCCGACCACGACATTGAGCAGCAGGCGGCCATTGCTCAAGCGGTCGAGTGCGGCGGTCTGGCGCGCGGCGAAAGTCGGCAGCGTGACGCCCGGCCGCAGCGCAACCAGGAATTTCAGTTTTTCGGTCAGCGTCGCCAAACCCGTCGCTGTGATCCAGGAATCCTCGCAATTCTGGCCGGTCGGCAACAGCACGCCGGGAAAGCCGAGCCGGTCGACAGCCTGCGCGATCTCCTTGAAGTAGCCGAATTCGGGCGGCCGCTGCTGCTCCTCGGAGCCGAGATAGGAACCGTCGCCATGCGTCGGAATGAACCAGAAGAAATCGAGCGGTGCGGTGCTGGCAGGCGCGGTCATGTCTGGCACAGTCACGGGCGGATCTCCTGGAGATATGGGTGCAAACGCAAATGGCGCCGGGCGTTCTCACCCGGCGCCGTCAGGGAACAAGTTAGTTGCCGGGTGCTGTCCAGACCGCGTCGGAGATGCGGACCGCTTTCGGGATCAGCCCGAGCTTGTAGAAGCGGTCGGCGGTCGCCTGCTGGCCGGCGATGATCTCGTCGGTGATCGGAAAGATGCCGAATTTGGTGCGGTTGGCGGCGATGATCTGCGCGTCGAGCGGCACGCCGGTCACCTCATGCAGCGCCGCGGCCACCTTGTCGCGGTTCTGGTCGGCCCATTTCGCCGCCTCGCCAAGGGCCGATATCGTCGTGGTGATGGTTTCGGGGTGCGCCTTGGCGAAATCCTTGTTGGCGAGGAAGTAGGTGTTAACCCTAAGCGCCTCACTTGAGCGGGCCAGCACACGCGGCTGGTAGCGGGTTTCGGCGATGGCAAAGAACGGATCCCAAACGCTCCAGGCATCGATCTGGTCGCTGGCGAAGGCTGCGGCCGCATCCGCCGGGCTGAGATAGACCGGCGTGATCTGGTCGAAGGCAATGCCGGCCTTTTCCAGGGCGGCGACGAGCAGATTATGCGCGCTGGTGCCCTTGCCGACACCGACGCGCTTTCCCTTGAGATCGGCGACCGACTGGATCGGCGACGCCGGCTTGACGAAGATCGCCTCGCCATCGCCATTCGACGGCAGCGCCGCCGCATAGACGATGTTGGCGCCGGCCGACTGGCCGAAGATCGGCGGTGCGTCGCCGGTCCAGCCGACATCGATGGCGCCGACATTAAGCGCCTCGACCAGCGGCGGCCCGGCGGTGAACTCGACCCATTTGACCGTCACGCCCTTGTCTTCAAGGGCCTTTTCGATCACCTGCTGCTGCCTGGCGATCACCGGCAGACCGGTCTTCTGATAGCCGATGCTGAGCTGCTTCAACTCCTGCGCCGCGGCGCCAAACGACACGGCAACCGTCGCCGCCAGCAGGCCGATGCCGAAAACACGTCTCGTTAGATTGAAAGGCTTGGTCAGATTGAACATTGATCCCTCTCCTTCGCTGCGGATCGGCGCCGGAAATGGCCTCGCCGGTTGGAAGATGGATCAGGCTAGGTAGTTCTATAAATTTAGTAGAGGAATGATTTTGCGAGTTCGCTGCGGTAAATGGAATTGTTTTCTGCGATCAACCCTGCGTTCGTCATCCCAGGGCGAAGCAAGGAGCGAAGCGACGCGGCGCAGAGCCTAGGATCCATGCCGTGACATTTGCCTTAGAATGCAACAGATCAGAATGGCGCTTGTACGCACACCAACGTTCGCTACCCCTCAACCATGACCGGCTACGTCTACATGACCGCGAGCCAGAAACGCGGTACGATCTACATCGGCGTCACCAACGATCTCGGTCGCCGTGTACCCGAGCACAAGTCTGGCCAAGGCTCAGGCTTCACCAGTCGCTACGGCGTGCAACGCCTTGTCTGGTACGAGGAGTATTTCGACATCACCGATGCGATCCAACGTGAGAAGTCCCTGAAACGCTGGTCGCGCCAATGGAGTTGATCGAGACAACCAATCCGGAATGGTTCGAGCTCTTTCGCGGGACCGGGTGGTAGGCGCTCGGTCTCTTGCACCGCCGGAGCATAGCATCACCGTCGCGGCATGGATCCTAGGGTCTGCGCCGCGTCGCTTCGCTCCTTGCTCCGCCCTAGGATGACGAAGACGCGGCGGCTAGCGCAAGTCGAGCCCCCTTACTGCGACCAATACTGCCAGGCCCAGTAAAAACTCTCGTCGCGTGGCGGCAGGCGGTCGCGCTCGGCGTCCCAGCGGACCGGCGTTGGCGTTTTCGGTTGCTGTTCAAGCGGCTGGCTTTCCTTGGTCCAAGCGAGAAGCCAGTTACCGGCTTGGGCGAACAGCACGGCGATGGAATGGGTCATCGTCATTCTCTCTCCTGCTCCTCTGGGCTCCGATCATTCGCGTCCCGCCCACGGGACGAGCACGCGCTCGATCCTGCGGAGGGTGAATTCCAGCACGAAGGCGATGGCCGCGATCACCAGAATGCCCATCACAACCACGTCGGTGACGAGGAACTGGGCGGCCGACTGGATCATGAAGCCAAGCCCGCGTGTCGCCGCCACCAGTTCGGCGGCGACCAGCGTCGACCAGCCGGCGCCGAGCGCAATGCGCAGGCCGGTTAGGATCGCCGGCAGCGCGCTGGGCAGGATCACATGGCGGACCACTTGGCGCTGGGTAGCACCCAGCGAGCGCGCCGCGTTGATGCGCTCCTGCGAGACGCCGCGAACGCCGGACGCGGTCGACAGCGCCACCGGCGCCAGCATGGCAATGGCGATCACCAGGATCTTCGACGGCTCGCCGATGCCGAACCAGATGATGACCAGCGGCAGGTAGGCGAGCGGCGGGATAGGCCGCAGGAACTCCAGCAGCGGATCGAAGATGCCGCGCCCGATCGTGCTGATGCCGATGGCGAGCCCAACCGGCACGCCGACGAGGATGGCGGCGACCAGTGCCGCGAAAACCCGGCCCAGGCTGGCGACCGCATGCTGCAGCAGCGTCGCATCGACAAAGCCGTCGCGGGCGACGGTGATGAATTTGTTCCACACCGCAACCGGCGAAGGCAGGAACACTGGCGACACCAGTTGCAGGCGAGCCGACAGCGCCCACAGCGCCAGCACCACCAGGATGGTCACCACGCTGACCGCGCGCGCCGAAACGCCTTTGCGTTTTGGGCTCGGCCGCGACCACGGCACCGACAGGCCGTCAGCCTCGTCGATCTTGTGTCCCGGCCGCTCGGTGTAGGAGGTAACGGTCATGCCGCCTCTCCTTCGAAGATCGCGTCGGTCAATTCACCGCGCGCCGCGGCGAAGGCCGGGTCGGCCTTGATGGTGCGAATGGCTTCGCCCGAGGCGTAGCGCCTGGAGAAACCGGGTTCGAAGCTCCGCACCACGCGGCCCGGGCCGGGCGCCAGAACGACGATGCGCGTGGCCAGCACCAGCGCCTCCTCGATGCCGTGCGTGACCATCAGCACGCCGACCTCGCTTGCCGTCCACAAATCGAGCAGCGTCGTCTGCATGCGCTCGCGCGTCAGCGCATCGAGAGCGCCGAGCGGTTCGTCGAGCAGCAGGAATTCGGGTTCGGCGGCGAGCGCCCGGGCCAGGCCGACACGCTGCCGCATGCCGCCGGAGAGCTCCCAGATGCGCTTGTCGCCGGCGTCGGTGAGCTTCACCAGCGCCAGGAGCTCATCGGCGCGCCGCGCTCGCTCGGCTGGCTTGATGCCACGCAGCCGCAGCGCGAAGGCAACGTTTTCGCGCGCGGTCAGCCATGGGAACAAAGCATCGTTCTGGAACACCACCGCGCGGTCCGAGCCAGGTGCGGTGATCGGCTTGCCGTTGATGGAAGCCGTACCGCGCGCCGGGGCGACAAGGCCGGCGGCGACGTTGAGCAGCGAGGTCTTGCCGCAGCCGGAACGGCCCACCAGCACGACGAAATCGCCCTTGGCGATATCGATCGACACAAGCTCGACGGCAGGCTCCGCCTGGCCGTCATAGTGGATCGAGACCTTGTCCAGTACGAGATGGGGGTCGAGCACGAGATGCGGCATGGAAGCCTCGCGGTTCGTTGAAATCCGACTGCCCCGGAACCGCTCCTCGTCAGCGGTTCCGGGGCAGTCAGCACGCGGCGTCAGGGAAGGAGATCCGCGCGCGTTCCGTGTGGGTCAGGCGCTCAGTTCGAGGCCAGCGCCTGGGTGACGTATTTCGACGACACGTATTTCGAATAGTCCGGCAGCACGGCGTCGATCTTGCCTTGCTCCTTGAGGAAGGCGGATGTCGCTTCCACCGCCTTGACCGTGCCGCCGCCGAGGAATTTGTCGGAGGCCTGCTCTTCGAGCGTCGGGAAGACATAGCCCTTGAGCAGCTGCGGCACTTCTTCCAGCTTGGCGCCGGTGAGCTTGGCGATCGCCGCCGCCTGCGGCGACGACACCGACCAGGCGTCGGGCTTTGCGAGGAACTCGGCATAGGCCGCGCCCGTCACCTTGACGAAGTCGCGTACCGCTTCCGGGTTCTTTTCGGCGAAGTCGGTGCGCACGATCCAGGCGTCGAAGGTTGGCGCACCCCAGGCGGCGACCTGCGAGGAATCCACCACCACCTTGCCCGTCGTCTTGATCTGGCCGAGCGCCGGATCCCAGACATAAGCCGCGTCGATGTCGCCGCGCGAAAAGGCCGCCGCGATTTCCGGTGGCCTGAGATTGAGGATCTCGACCGACTTCGGATCGACGCCCTCATGCTTCAGGGCGGCGAGCAGGCTGTAATGCGTCGTCGAGACGAAGGGCA
This sequence comes from Mesorhizobium sp. M7A.F.Ca.US.006.01.1.1, assembly GCF_003997935.1. Classification (GTDB taxonomy): domain Bacteria; phylum Pseudomonadota; class Alphaproteobacteria; order Rhizobiales; family Rhizobiaceae; genus Mesorhizobium. The sequence continues at coordinate 10,632 of NZ_RZQL01000104.1, read as the reverse complement.
CGGCGACCTTCTTGCCGGCAAGATCGGCGACCTTCTCGATGCCGGCGCCGTTGCGCGCCACCAGCGCCTCTGATTCGCCGATCAGGCCGACGATGAAGATGGTCTGGATCGGCAGCTCGCGGCTCGCCGCAGCCGCCAGCGGGCTCGAGCCGACATAGCCGATATCGACCGAACCGGAAGCCACCGCGGCGATGACATCGGCGCCGGAATCGAATTTCCGCCAGTCGATCGCTGCCTTCGTCGCCTTCTCATAGGCGCCGTCGGCCTGCGGCACTTTCGAAGGTTCGACCACCGTCTGATAGCCGATGGTGATCTTGAGATCGTCCGCAAGGGCCGGGCCGAGGAAGGCAGCACCCGCAAGGGCCGCCGATGAGAGCAGAATTATGCGTCGCGAAATCGTGGACATGAAGGGCTCCTGAAAAGAGAGAAACTGGAATGCCCCATGATAGTCAGCTAATTCTATTGGCTTTGTAGAGTTAAATCCTTCCAAGGAAGGCGGGCTTGTTAGAAAAAAGCTGTTGGTCGTTGGCGGATAGGGCGGATAGGGTGATTGTGGCGGCTCGGCCACGGTCCGAAGTCTTCTGATGTCGGCGCCTCCATCCGCAAGAGAATTCCATCTCCGGCTCTTATCGGGCAAATCCATGCCTCAAACGTCGGTGGATTTGACAACCCATTCCGCGAGTTCGAGGGTAAGTATAGTAATCTTATCGACATTAAGACTGGAGGCGACGATGAGCAGTCACCATATCGCGATGATCGCGCTTCGGCCGTCAGAGTCGTGCGCTTTTGTGTCCTTGCGAGCACAAAGATCGGTCAAAATGGCCACAGCGGCTTGAAAACGAAGCAAAATCAACAGCTCTCGGCTTGTACATCATGTCACTAGAATTTATGTGTCATGCGGGCTTGGACGCGGCGGCAACGCACGCCAGGCGTTTTGCACCCGATGGTCTCGCGCCGTCGCATGACAGAGAAATTTTGATCTCATGCTCACGAAAAAGGGCAAGTACGGCCTCAAGGCGCTCGTCCACCTCGCTCGATTGCCGGCCGGGCAGCTCGCCTTCGTCAACGACGTCGCCACCGGCAACAACATCCCGAAGAAATTTCTCGACGCCATCCTGGGCGAGTTGCGCAATGCCGGCTTCGTCCAGAGCCGCAAGGGCAAGGATGGCGGCTACCGCCTGGCGCGCCCCGCCGACGAGATCAAGGTCGGCCATGTCGTGCGCGTCCTCGACGGTCCGCTGGCGCCGATCCCCTGCGCTAGCCGCACCCAGTACCAGCGCTGTGAAGATTGCAACGAGGCGACATGCCAAGTCCGACATCTGATGCTCGAGGTCCGGCAGGCGATCGCCGAGGTGCTCGATCAGCGCAGCCTCGCCGAAATGCGCGATATCTCTCTCGACGACCTGTCGGTTGCGAGGGACATCAGCGATCTGCCGGTCGCGGTGAAGGTCCAAGCCTAACGCTGGCGCTGCGCACGGCGAAGGCATGCTTATGACCGGGCGCGCCAACTCCATCATCATTGTCGGCGGCGGCGCCAGCGGCGTCGTGCTGGCCGCGCATCTCCTGAAGTCGCCCAATCCCGACCTGCGCGTCACGCTGATCGAAAGGCGTCCGCATTTCGGCCAGGGCATCGCCTATTCGACGCTGCTGTCGGCGCATGTCTTGAATGTCAGCGCCGCCGGCATGAGCGCCTATGCCGACGATCCCGGCAATTTTTGGCGCTGGCTGCAGGAACGCGGCCTGGCAACGGCCGAGCAGGCGCCCTTCTATGCACCGCGCAGCATCTATGCCCGTTACCTCGGCGAGTTGCTCGATGAGCTGCAGGCGCGCGAAAAGCAGACCGGGCGGCTTCGGCTGATCCGCGAGGAAAGCCTCTCGATCACGCCCACCGCATCCGGTGTCGAAGTGGCGCTGGCCAACGGCACCAGCGTCGTTGCGCATCTCGCCGTGCTGGCCACCGGCCACGACGAGGAGCCGGCGCAAGGCCATGCCATCAGGATGGGATCGGAAGCCGACACAGCACTTCCCCCCGACGCCGGCGTCATGGTGCTGGGCACCGGTCTCAGCATGGTCGACGCCTTCCTGGCGCTGGAGCAGCGCGGCCATCGCGGCGACATCATCGCCGTGTCCAGGCGCGGCCTGCTGCCCTCGCCGCATCGCAAGGGCAATCCGATCAAGCTCGACGTCGCCGACATTCCGCTCGGCACCCAATTGTCCTATTTCGTCGGCTGGTTCCGCGACCTGATCAAGGAAAACCAGAAGGCCGGCATCGACTGGCGCGACGTCGTCGACGGCCTGCGGCCGTTCAACCAGAAGATCTGGCAGAACTGGCCGGCTTCCGCCAAGCGTCGCTTCGTCGAGCACACCAAGGCCTGGTGGGACATCCACCGCCATCGCATGGCGCCCGAGGTCTACGCCCGCGTCACGCAAGCCGTGCAATCCGGCCGCATCCGCCTGGTCGCCGGCCGCGTCGTCCACATCGCGCGCAACGGCGAATTCACAGTCCAGGTCCAGTCGCGCCATACGCAGCGCCTCGAGACCTTCGAGGTCGCGCGCATCTATGATTGCTCGGGCATCGTCCGGGACATCTCGACCTCGTCGAACAGCGTCGTGCGCTCGCTGGTCGACCGCGGCCTGGCACGGCCGGACCCGCTGCGCATCGGCCTCGACGTGTCAGCCAATTGCGAGATCATCGCCGGCGACGGCACCGTTTCGGCCAAGATCCTCGCCGTCGGCCCGCTGACGCGCGGCACCTTCTTCGAGATCGACGCCATCCCGGATATTCGCGTGCAGTGTGCGAGGCTGAGCAAGCAGCTGCTGGGGTAGAGACTCAACGCAGCCCCACGCCTTCGTCATCCTAGGGCGGAGCAGGAGCGAAGCGACGTCGCGGAGACCCTAGGATCCATGCCGCGACCTGCGAACTTTGCGGCGGTGCAAACCTATTCGATACAAGCGGGATGCCTTAAATTATTTCTCCACCGCTGCATTCTTCGACCAATGTCACGGCTTGGATCCTAGGGTCTACACTCCGCTTCGCGTCGCTTCGCCCTAGGATGACGAACGCGCGGAGGGTTCGCCTGACTTCGAAGGGACTCTTGCCAACCCAACCCCGGGAATTTCATTCCCCATCTGGCCGGTTGATTGGCACGATCTATCTTCTTTCCGACTGCAAAGGGCTGGAAAAGAGGATACGCTGCCGCCCGCCCAGAGGCGGTCGCTTGGTCATGGAGCATCGATATGAGCGAGCATGAGATCGCCGCAGCCGACGAATTGTCCCGCCTGCGTCCGCCCTACAAATCGGTGCTCGACCTGATCGGCCAGACGCCGGTGGTCGAACTGACCAAATTCGACACCGGCAAGTGCCGGCTGTTCATCAAGCTCGAAAGCCAGAACCCCGGCGGCTCGATCAAGGACCGCATCGCGCTGTCGATGATCGCCGCGGCTGAAAAGCAGGGCAAGCTCAGGCGCGGCGGCACCATCGTCGAGGCGACCGCCGGCAATACCGGCCTCGGCCTTGCCCAGGTCGGCATCCCCAAGGGCTATCGCATCGTGCTGGTGGTACCCGACAAGATGTCGCGCGAAAAGATCCAGCATCTGCGCGCGCTCGGCGCCGAGGTGCGCATGACGCGCTCCGATGTCGGCAAGGGCCATGCCGAATATTACCAGGACATGGCCGAGAAGATCGCGGCGGAAACGCCCGGCGCCTTCTATGCCAACCAGTTCGCCAACCCGGCCAATCCGCTGGCGCATGAAGCCACCACCGGCCCGGAAATCTTTTCGCAGCTCGACGGTGACGTCGATGCCGTTGTCGTCGGAGTCGGCTCGGGCGGCACGCTGACCGGGCTTGGCCGCTACTTCGCCAAAGTGTCGCCGAAGACCGAAATGGTGCTGGCCGATCCGGTCGGCTCGGTGCTGGCGCCGCTGATCAAGACCGGCAAGATGGAAGAGGCCGGCAGCTGGACGGTGGAAGGCATCGGCGAGGATTTCGTGCCGCCCAATGCCGATCTGTCGCTGGTCAAGAAGGCCTATTCCATCCCCGACAAGCAGAGCATGCTGGCGGTGCGCGACCTCTTGTCCAAGGAAGGTATCCTCGCCGGCTCATCCTCGGGGACGCTGTTGTCGGCGGCGCTGCGCTATTGCCGCGAGCAGACGGTGCCCAAGCGCGTCGTCACCTTCGTCTGCGACAGCGGCAACAAGTATCTGTCGAAAGTGTTCGACGATTTCTGGCTGGCCGAGCAGGGTCTGGCCGAGCACGAGCAGCATGGCGATCTGCGCGACCTGGTGATGCGCTCGCACCGCACCGGCGACACCGTCTATGTCGGCCCGGACGAAAGCCTGCTCAACGCCTATGGCCGCATGCGCCGTTCCGATGTCTCGCAGCTGCCGGTGCTCGACAATGGCAAGCTCGTCGGCATCGTCGACGAAAGCGACATCCTGGCCAAGGTCGACGGCCCCTATGACGGCCGCTGGGAGCGTTTCAACGGCCCGGTGCGCACGGCGATGACCTCCAATCTGCACACGCTGCAGGCCAGCCAGACGCTGGACGCGCTGCTGCCGGTCTTCGACCGCAACGAGGTCGCCATCATCTTCGACGGCGACGAGTTCGTCGGCCTGATTACCCGCATCGACCTGATCAACCATTTGAGGCGCGCACGATGACCAGCAATACTCCGCCGGCCGGAAAAAACCGTCTGGCTTTCTCGACGCGCACCATCCATGGCGGCCAGAGCCACGACCCGCTGACCGGCGCGGTGATGGTGCCGATCTACGCCACCTCGACCTTTGCCCAGCAGTCGCCCGGCGTGCACAAGGGTTTTGAATATGCCCGCAGCCAGAACCCGACGCGCTTTGCCTTCGAGCGCGCCGTGGCCGATCTCGAAAGCGGCTCGGCTGCGTTCGCCTTTGCGTCCGGGCTGGCGGCGATCGCCACCGTGCTGGAGTTGCTCGATTCCGGCGCCCACATCGTCGCCACCGACGACATCTATGGCGGCTCGTTCCGGCTGATGGAGCGGGTGCGCAAACGCTCGGCCAATCTGCAGGTCTCGTTCGTCGACTTCACCGTCCTCGCCGCCGTGGAAGCCGCGATCCGGCCCGAGACAAAAATGCTGTGGGTCGAGACGCCGACCAACCCGCTGCTGCGCATCGTCGACCTCGAAGGCGTCGCCGCACTTGCCAAACGCAAGGGCATCCTGTCGGTCGCCGACAACACCTTCTGCAGCCCCTATATCCAACGGCCGCTGGAGCTCGGCATCGATATCGTCGTGCATTCGACGACCAAATATCTCAACGGCCATTCCGATATGGTCGGCGGCGTCGCCGTGGTCGGCGACAACAAGGACCTCGCCGCCCAGCTGAAATTCCTGCAGAACGCCATCGGCGCCATTTCAGGCCCGTTCGACAGCTTTCTGGCGCTGCGCGGGCTGAAGACGCTGGCGCTCAGGATGGAGCGCCACTCCGCCAACGGCCTGAAGATTGCGCAGTGGCTGGAAGCGCGCCGCGACGTCCGCCGCGTCATCTATCCCGGCCTCGCCAGCCACCCGCAGCACGCCGTCGCCGTCCAGCAGATGCACGCCTTCGGCGGCATGATCACGACCGTGCTCGACCGCGACCTCGCCGGCACCAAAAAGTTCCTCGAACGCACGCAGCTGTTCACGCTCGCCGAAAGCCTCGGCGGTGTGGAAAGCCTGATCGAGCATCCGGCGCTGATGACGCATGGGTCCATTCCGGCGGAGAAGCGGGCCGAGATCGGCATATCGGATTCGCTGGTAAGGTTGTCGGCGGGGATCGAGGATGGCGACGATCTGATCGCCGATCTGGATCAGGCGCTGGGGGGATAGACCTCAAATCGCCAAAATCGGCGCCGCCCCTCATTGCCCTGCCGGGCATTTCTCCCCGTATAGCGACGGGGAGAAAGACGCTAACCGCGGCCGCCGGTGATTGGCGTAAGCGCCGATAACAGCGTCCCTCGCCCCGTTTACGGGGAGAGGATGCCGGCAGGCAGGTGAGGGGCGGCGCTGACGTTCCAGGTTCAAGCATCAGCCCAATTGACGCCGCACCCCATCTGCCCGAAGTGTAGCGCCCCATGGCTACACACGCCCCGCCAAGACCCACCGACACCCCCCTCACCTTCGCGGTGCTGGTGTTTCCCGGCTTTCCGATGATGGCGTTCAGCTCGGTCATCGAGCCGCTGCGCGCCGCCAATGTCCTGGCGAAACGGCAGTGCTATCGCTGGATCATCGTCGGGGCCACCCAAGGCGCGGTCGAGGCCTCGAACGGCGTCGTCATCCAGCCGGGTTTTTACGCCGACGATGCGCCGAAGGTCGATCGCATCGTCGTCTGTTCGGGTGGCGATGCCGATCACCTCGTTGCCGAAGACGCGGCAAGCTGGATCCGCAAGAGCCTGCGCAATGGCGCCCATATCGGCGCTGTGGCGGATGCGGCGTTCTTCCTGGCGCGGGCGGGCCTGCTCGACGGCCATGCCTGCACCTTGCACTGGACCAGCCAGGCCGCCTTCACCGAAGCCTTCCCCAACATCGAGCTCAGGCGCGACCTCTATGTCATCGATCGCAAGCGCTTCACCTCGGCCGGCGGCGTCGGCAGCCTCGACATGATGCTGGAGATCATCACCAGGGACTACGGCGCCGAGCTTGCCGCCGGCGTTGCCGAATGGTTCGTGCACAGTCAGCTGCGCTCCAGTGTCGACCGCAAGCTGATGCCGTTGCGCCTGCGCACCGGGGTGCAGAACGAGCTGGTGCTGTCGGCGATCGCCATCATGGAGGACGCGGTCGAAGAACGGCTCGGCATGGCCGAGCTGACCGCGAAGCTCGGCGTCTCCTCAGACAAACTCGAACGCAGCTTCCGCTCGGAACTCGCCATTTCGCCCAATGGCTACTACCGCCGGCTCCGGCTGAAACGGGCCGCCGATCTGCTGGCGCATTCCACGCTCGCCGTGCGCGACGTGGCGCTCGCCTGCGGCTTCGCCTCGATGTCGAGCTTTGCCCGGGCGTTTCGCGAGGAGCATGGGCATCCGCCGAAGCTGGCGAGACGGCACTAGGGGCGGCGCTTTATGAGGGTAGGCCCCCTCATCCGGCCGCTGCGCGGCCACCTTCTCCCCGCTGGGGAGAAGAGACTGGCGCCGGCGCTGGCGATCTCCTCTCCCCTCGGGGGTCCGGAGGACGGGCGAGATACGTGGCTCGCCCCGGAACGGTCAGCCGAGCGAAGCGGAGGCTGGGTGAGAGGGCAGCGCCATACATTGGCCTCCAGCGGCATCCCGCACAACACATGCGGTTTTCCGCACAATCCCTCCGCCCCTCCTGCGTCATGCTCCGACCTCGCAACCCAGCCAAGGCCGTACCCCCATGAGCATCGTCGTATTCGACCCCGACAGCACCGAGGACGTGGACTTCAAGGACCGCATGCGCCACCCCGCGGCGGCCGATCCGGCCGGCGGCATGTGGCTGTCGGACACCGAGCCGTCCTACATCGATGCCGATGCGCTGCGCAAAGGCCGGCTGGCGAAACTGCGCGGCTGGATGCGCGACGCCGGCTATGGCGGCGTCGTGTTGTTCGACCCCTACAACCAGCGCTACGCCACCGGCTCGCGCAACATGTTCGGCTATTTCCTGCGCAACTCGACCCGCTATTTCTTTATCCCGACCGAAGGGCCGATCGTGCTGTTCGAATACCCGCAGAGCTACCATGTCTCCATGGTGCTCGACACGATCGACGAGGCGCGGCCTTCCAAGCTGGTCTGGTCGTCGGTCTCGGGCCGCGACGACGAGACCGCCGGCCCCTTCGCCGACGAGATCGCCGAGCTCTTGAAGCAGCATGGCGGCGGCTCGATGAAGCTCGGCCTCGATCGCTGCAGCCATCTGCAGGCGTTGGCGCTTGAAAAGCGCGGCTGCGAGGTCCGCGATTGCCAGGGCGAAATCCTCGCCGTGCGCGCGGTGAAGACGCCCGAGGAAGTCAAATGCCTGCAGGTGTCGATGGCCGGCGCCGAGGCCGCCGTCTATGCGGTGCGTGAGGCGATCAAGCCCGGCGTCTCCGAAAACGACCTGTTCGCCATCATGTATGGCGAGGTCATCCGCCAGGGCGGCGAGTTCATCGAGACCCGGCTGCTCACCTCCGGCCAGCGCACCAACCCATGGTTCAACGAGGCCAGCGGCCGCAAGATCCGGCCCGGCGAACTTTTGGCGCTCGATACCGACACGATCGGCTGCTACGGCTATTATTCGGATTTCTCGCGCACCTTCCGCTGCGGGCCGGGCAAGCCGACGCCCTACCAGAAGTCGCTCTACCGCATGGCGCACGACCAGGTTCAGCACAACATCTCGATCGTCAAACCCGGCATGGCGTTCCGCGAGATCGCCGAAAAGGCGTGGAAGATCCCTGACCGTTTCGTCGACCAGCGCTACACCTCGGTCATGCATGGCGTCGGCATGCATGGCGAAACGCCGTTCATTGCGCATTCCATGGATTACGAAACCTATGGCCGCGACGGCCATATCGTGCCAGGCATGGTGGTGAGCGTCGAAAGCTACATCGGCGAAAAGGGCGGTCGCGAGGGCGTCAAGCTGGAGGACGAGATCCTGATCACGGAGACGGGTACAGAGCTTCTGTCGCGCTTTCCCTATGAGGATGAGTTTCTGGAGGGAAAGGTTTGATATCCGCAGCCCGCCTCGGTGACGTCTTTGCTACCAGCTCGTACCCTTATTCCTTCGTCATCCTAGGGCGAAGCAAGGAGCGCAGCGACGCGGCGCAGACCCTAGGATCCATGCCGCGACCTCAATGCGTCGCCACGGTGCAGATTCTCCTCCGCTGCACCTCTCGGCCAACGTCACGGCATGGATCCTCGGGTCTGCGCGTCCGCTTCGCTCCCGCTCCGCCCGTGGATGACGAAGTCATGGGTGCTTCGGCCAATCGCCACCGTTTGCGCCAGCTCGGTAACGGAACGGCGTCGGCTTTTGGCCAAGCACGGCCGCCCATGCATCACGCAGGCGCCGCATGAAAACCCACATCTCCATCAAACCCGGCACCGTGGCCGCGATCTTCATCGACCTGCAGGAGGAGCACCGGCAGGATCCGCGCTACCTGGTCGACGGCTACGCAACGATCCTCGCCAACGTCCAGCGCCTGCAGGCGGCGGCGCGGCGGAACCATGTGCCGCTTTACCACTGGGCTTACATCGTCGATCTCGACAGCCAGGACCGCCCCTTTCATCCGGTCGGTGAGGACGGCAAGTCGGCTTTTTCCGACAAGAGCGATCCGCTGACCGAGATCTGCCGTGAGGTGGCGCCAATCGACGGCGAGGCGCTGCTGATCAAGGCCGAGGCCAGCGCCTTCCGCACCGGGCCGGCGGCGCGCGACATCAAGTCTTCGGGCATCGAATGGCTGGTGGTATCCGGCGTCTGGACCGAGGCCTGCATCGACGCCTCCGTCAAGGATGCGGTGGCCAAAGGCTTTCGTGTGCTGCTGGTCAAGGATGCCTGCGGCAGCGGCAGCGCGGCCATGCACCAGACCGGCATTCTCAACCTCGCCAACCGCCTCTATGGCGGCGCCGTCACCGACACCGATGGCGCCTGCCGGCTGCTGGCGGGCGAGACCGTCACCGCCTGGCAGGTCGAGGGCTCGGTTCCGCTGCGTTTCAGCTTCGACAACGCGGCCGCTCTCTACGCCGATCTATGACGCGCGGCCCCTACGAAACAAGGCTCGACCCGGCCCTTTGGGCCTATATCGACGCCGTCAATGCCTGGTACCCGCCCGAAATCATCGGCCTGCCGATCGACAAGCAGCGCGCCGTCTATGACCGTATGAGCCGGGCTTTCCACCAGGGCCGCCCGGCAGGCGTCAAGGCCAGCGACGGGCTAATCGCTGCGGCTGGCCGCGACATCCCGGTCCGCCGCTACCAGCTTGCCGGCACGGCCGCGAAGGTGATGGTGGTCTACTACCACGGCGGCGGCTTCATCCTCGGCGGGCTCGAAAGCCATGACGACATTTGCGCCGAGCTCTGCGCCGGCACCGGTTTCGACGTGCTGTCGGTCGACTACCGGCTGGCGCCGGAGGATCTTCATCCCGCCGCCTTCGACGATGCGGTGGCCGCCTTCGAATGGGCAGCCGCCACATCAGGTCTGCCGCTGGTGCTGTGCGGCGAAAGTGCGGGCGGCAATCTCGCCGCGGCGGTGGCGCAGGCGACGCGCCGCCACGCCAGCGCTGCCATTGGCCAGGTGCTGATCTATCCCGAACTCGGCGGTGACGAGACCGCCCGCTCCTATATCGAGCACGCCGAGGCGCCGCTGCTGTCGGTGGCCGACATCGCCTTCTACCGCGACGTCCGTTCGGCCAGGCGGCAATCGCTGGACGATCCGACTTTTGCGCCGCTGCGCGACACGGATTTCTCCGGCCTGCCGCCGACGGTGATCGTCACGGCGCAATGCGATCCGCTGTCGTCGGATGGCGAGATCTATCGCGACCGGATTGTTTCTGCCGGCGGCAAGGCGTGGTGGCACGAGGAGCCGAGACTGGTGCACAGCTTCCTGCGCGCCCGAACGACGGTGCCGGCGGCGGCGGAGGCGTTTGCGCGGATCGTGGCGGCGGTTGCAGCGCTGGGTAGGGGGGAGTGGCGGTATTTAGGCG
>NZ_RZQL01000103.1 GCF_003997935.1 Mesorhizobium sp. M7A.F.Ca.US.006.01.1.1 | reverse complement strand
GGCGCCTATCTTTCGCGGATCGCAAAACTCGATAGCAAGCTTAATTCCTACGTCGAGGTTTTCACAGAGGAGGCGAGTGCAGCGGCAGCAGCCCTCGACGGAGCCAGGGATGGGCGAAATCGGAGCGGATTAGCGTGCGGCATCCCCATTGCCCTGAAGGATTTGCTTGAAGTAGAGGGCAGGATCACCACGGCAGGATCAGCCCATTTTCGGGGTCGTCGCTCTTGCGTAACTGCCAGTCTTGTCGAGCGGCTCGTCGCGAATGGGTCCATAATCCTTGGCAAAACACAGACGGTTGAATTCGCGTACAGTGGCTGGGGCATCAATCCTCAGATGGGTACTCCGTGGAACCCGTGGGACCAGCACAACCAGAGGGTCCCGGGGGGGTCAAGCAGCGGCTCGGCAGTCGCTGTTTGTGCCGGTCTCGCACCATGGGCGATCGGAACAGATACCGGTGGCTCTGTGCGACTGCCTGCTGCGTTTTGCGGCGTTACCGGTTTGAAGACAACTGCTGGTCAAATAGCGACGGACGGAATAATTCCTCTGAGTAAGACCCTTGATACGCCGGGACCGATCACCCGGTCTGTTCTTGACGCGGCTATACTTTACAACGTCATGTTGGGTTCGACATCTCAGTTCGCCTTCGGGGCCGGCACCGTAAGTGGCATCTCGCGCGCATTGGGAGGCGGGGTCATGGGGCTGAAGCTGGCAACCATACCAAAGGCGGAAAGGGATGGCGTCGAAGCCGAGGTTCTTGAAGCGTACGACCACTCATTGGAGACCTTAAGCAACCTTGGCGCGGAGATTGTCGAGATCAACATTCCATTTCGGCTCGACGATTGCCGCGAGCCACACAGGACCATAATGCACTCGGAGGCATACTCCTATTTTCGTAATGTGATCGAAGACGGCTCGTCTCTGCTCGACAAGAGTGTACGCCTAGGCATTTCAGCCGGTCGCGCCATTTCCCCGCGACAATATTTCGATGCCTTCGAACTCGTAAGCCGGTTCAAAGGCCAAATCTCCGATGCGCTCGTTGATGTCGACGCGTTGCTCACACCGACGACAGAAACCGTAGCCCCTCCAATCGAAGGGCTCGACGGAGGTACGCCTTCGCTTTTCACCCGGTTTGTGAACACCCTAGGGATGTGCGGTCTGGCACTGCCAAATGGCAAGGACGCCGAGGGTATCCCGACATCACTACAGATTGTGTGCAGAGAGAACCAGGAACGGCTAGCGCTACGAATTGGTCTTGCGTTCGAGCAAGCGACAGACTGGCACCGGCGCCGCCCTGCGATGGTTCTCAGTGCCGAATGCAGGAGAACAGGGCTGAGTATACTGCGATAGGAACTGTTACGATGCCAGGACGGAACTGGGCCTCTTTCGATCGCTGTTGAAGGCGATGGGGCGGGCTCGAAACAGATACGGCGGCTTCGTGGTGTTAACGTCTGTCGCTGCGCTTTCTTTCTTTGACCTGCAGCGACCTATTCGCGCGTCGAGATGGAATAGCCGATTGCACCGTCCCGGTTTCGGGATCAAGTGTCAGTCCCGCACTTCGAACCGAGGCCCGCAACGCCATCCACAGATATCAGATCGATGCGCTTGCTGAACGATCAGATTCAGATCAGTTCACGTGCGGCGAGATTGCGCATCAACTCTGCAATCCCGAAAGTCCAAGGCTCGCAGTCGGTCGACAGACCGACGGTGTTTCTAAGCTGGCCAAGACCCTCGCATGAGATCGAGACCACATCGCCCACCTTGTGAGTGAAGCCCTCTCCAGAGTGCTCTCTGTCTTCAACCGGTGCAAAGAGGGTGCCTAAGAACAGCATAAGGCCGTCAGGGTACTGATGATGAGGACCGATGGTCTGACTGACCAAATCGAGGGGGTCTCTGCTGATTTCCTTCATCGAACTTCTTCCATTGAGAACGTAGCCGTCGGGACCGCGGACTTCCAATGTAAGTTCCGCCGAACGTACGTCATCAATGCAGAATGTTGAATCGAAGAGGCGAATGAAGGGTCCAATCGAACACGACGCATTGTTATCTTTTGCCTTGCCAAGCAATAGTGCAGACCGACCTTCGATGTCTCGCAGGTTCACATCATTACCGAGTGTCGCGCCCTTAATCTTGCCGCGGCTATCGATTGCCAGCACTATCTCCGGCTCTGGATTGTTCCATCTTGAGCTCGCTAGTATTCCAATCTTCGCATTATGCCCAACCGCAGATAGCACAGGTGCTTTCGTAAAAATCTCGGCGTCCGGTCCAATCCCGACTTCGAGATACTGAGACCAAACGCCCTCTCTAACGAGGAGCTCCTTTAAGCGTCCCGCTTCTTCCGAACCGGCACGAAGAAAACGCAAACTCCCGCCGACAATTTCCGCGATGGTCGACCGGATTCTGGCCGCTTCGGACGGCAGGCCCGCAGCACGTTCCTCAACAACCCTTTCGATCATTGATTGGGCGAACGTCACGCCGCACGCCTTGATCGCCTGAAGATCGAGCGGCGCCAACAGCGAGAAATCGCTATTTGCAAGTGCTTGGAGATCCCCCATGTCGCAACCGGCTGCAGTCGCCGCGAATTCGGCTGGCTCTCTCATTTCGAGCAAGTCTCGCATGGTTGGGGCTTGCTTCGACGTTATGTCGATGACGTGTCCATTGCGGATTGTAACGACGGAAGGGCCCTGAAGGTCTTCGCGCCATATTCGTCCAACAAAGGTTCCGCGTGAAAATTGCATCTGTACTCGCTCAAGCTTGTTGTTCTATTGGCAGCACATTGTTGTGGGCGTCGGACAACGGCCACATTAGCCGGTTCCGCAACGCGGAAAAAACCGCCCGAACGCAATGATTTTTCGCGTAGGCCCGCTTAGGGTTGGCCGTGTTTCGCCATGCGGAACAGTTTCGCCTTGTGAACCGGATCTGCATGTCCGACATTCGACCATCTCAGGCCTTGGATGGGAGCGAGCGAAATGGGCGCAAAGCATGGCAGCGGTTACATCGTCGGCCCTGTAATCAAGGCCTTGCAGGTTCTCGATTACATCGGAGCCAGCGGACGAGAGGTCTCGCTCACTGAAGTTGCGAAAGCTGTTTCGCTGCCCAAAACTACCGTTTTTCGATACCTCCAGACGCTGAGCTCGACCTCCTATCTACGCCACGACATCGCCAACGACCGCTATGGTATCGGGACGGCCTTCAGGTCGCTCGCCCGCACCGACCGGAGCCTGCAACGGCTTCGTGAAGTGGCCACTCCCATAATGCGGAAGCTCAATCGCGAGTTCAATGAAACCATCAACCTTGCGATCGAATCGCAGGGTTGGGTCATCTACATTGAAATCATCGAGTCGACCCGTCATCTTCGGATGCAGGCGCATATTGGCGCTCGTGACCCGATGCACACCACAGCACTAGGTAAAGCCATCTTGGCGTACCTGGGCGAGGCGGAAAGGGAGAAAGTTCTCTGCACTTCACTCTCAGAGCGTACCTACCGGACCGTTCTCGATGTGTGCGTGCTCCGCAAGCAACTGAACGAAGTCCGACGTCGCGGATTCGCCGTGGAAATTGGCGAGAACGAAGATGTTTCGATGTGCGTTGGCGTCCCAATCCTCGATGACCTGACCTTCCCGTTCGCCGCATTGAGCCTATCCGCACCCGTGCAGCGCCACTCTGAAACTCTGGTAACCTCGACCGCAACTGCCCTGCTCACCGCAAGCAGGGAGATTGGCGAGATGTTGCGGTCGGAATCCTTGTTCGAATGACGGCTAGCGTGGGAGGTGCCAGAGGGGTTGGAACTTCGAAGGGAGTATCAATCTAGGAGACGTGCTCCTCAAGCGAGGTTTCTCTGAACGAGACGTGCGAAAGGTTCTCGGCGAGACCTGCTTCAGGTCGTCCGCTCAGTTTGGCGTTAGTGATCGGCTTAGCCCGCTAACAAGGTCAGGGAGATCACCCTCGGGCTTCGACCGATCATCGTCAATCAGTCCGCCGTTAACTGACAGCCGGGATTCATGATCCCGGCAGGATCGATGGCGTTCTTTACAGCTCGCAGGAGCTCAACGCTCACGGGAGATGACGACTTCAGGAAGTCATCCCGCTTCTCTCTGCCAATTCCATGTTCCGCGCTGATACTTCCGTCAAATTCATAGACGAGTTCGAAGAGCCTATCCTTTACGACCTCGATAGCCGCTATCTTTTCCTCCTCGGTCATGTGCGTCGGTGGAATGACGTCAAGATGCACATTGCCATCACCAACGTGCCCATAGGAGATAGCCACAAATTCTGGCATGGTACGCGCCAACAGAGCTTCCGCACGTTTCACGAAAATAGGCAGTTTCGACAGCGCTACCGAAATGTCCGTCCTGAGATGGCGACCGCGATGTGCGATGCCATGGATCATGGCCTCACGAAACATCCAAAGGTTTCTTGTTTGCTTTTCGGAGGAAGAAAGTACCCCATCCAAAAGCAGCTCTCGGCTGAAAAGCTCTGCGATAGTTTTTTCCATAAGGCCGTCGATATCCACCAGGCCGGATCCCGATATTTCCATAAGCGCATAGGCGGGATATTCCCCGGCCAGTGGCATTTCCAGGTCCGGCATGGCCTCCTTCGCAAGTATCAGGGCCGATGGCGGCATGAACTCAAAAGCAGTCATCAAGTCAGAGCAAAGCTCGCGGCACAATGAATAGATCGAGACCGCGGCGCCGAGGGATGTGACAGCAAGGAGTGCGGTCGCAACCTTGGTGGGCGCAGGAAGGAGTTTGATCGAGGCAGCGGTGATGATTCCGAGTGTGCCCTCCGAACCGATGAAGAACTGCTTCAAGTCTATTCCCCGGTTGTCCTTCCGCAATGCGCTAAGCCCGTTCCATATGCGGCCATCGGGAAGGACTACTTCCAGGCCGAATATCTGGTCGCGTGCCATGCCGTAACGCAGCACATTCAAGCCGCCGGCATTCGTGCTGACATTGCCGCCAATTTGGCAGGTTCCTTGCGCCCCGAGCGCGAGCGGGAAAAAGAGACCCCGCTCCGCGACGGCATCCTTGACGTTCGCCAAGATGCAGCCGGCCTCCACGACTGCGGCAAAATCCGCCGGTTCAATTGCGCGAATCCTATTCAGCCGCTCAAGCGACAGGATGACCTGCCTCGACGGATCATCAGGAAGTGCTCCTAGGACCAGGCCGGTGTTTCCACCTTGGGGGACGATTCCGAGCCCGAGCTGCCCACACGCAACGACCGCGCGCGACACGTCGGCAGGGGACCTGGGGCGTAAGACCGCCACCGCTGACGTATCTACATCCCCCATCCAATCCCGACAATATTTCTGAGTCGCGTCGGAGTCCGAAAGCACGAGATCTTGGCCAAGCTCACTTATCAAACGCTGAAGAAACATTGGGTCCTTTCGGGTGCCTTTTGCGACCAGACTAGACCCCCTGCGCGTCTTTTCAAGTGACCGTGCCGGCTGCTCCAGCCAAAGTGCAATCGGTGTTTGCTTAGAGGACGTGATATCTCTCGTAGGCGTCCATGAGGCTTGATCCTGCCTTCACTGCGTCACGGAAAGCATCCTCTTGCTCAGCCTTTGCCTTGGCCGAAGCGAGAACTTCGGTAGCGATCTCCGAGGGAACAATGGCAACGCCATCGCGATCTGCGACCACGATGTCGCCCGACTTAATCGACACATCGTCTATCTCGACCCGGACATCGTAGGCGACGACCTTTTGTCTGTTGAAGCTATCATAGGGGCACAGATAGCGCGCAAAAACGGGAAAGCCCATTTCATCTATCTGAGCCATGTCGCGCACGCCGCCGTCTGTCACGATGCCTGCCGCCCCAAGTTGTTTTGCCGCGGTCGTGAGTAGCTCGCCCCAGATGCCAGATCGATCTGAATTGCCTGTGGCGCAAACAACGATTTCGCCGCTCTTCAGGCTGTCAACGGCTTTGAGCTCGAGCTCATACGTGTTGGGGTCGTCATGGGCGAAGTTCATCCAGAGCAATGTCTTTGCCGGTCCCACTGTGGTCGTTCTGACTGTGCGTGGCTCCAGGCGTTTGAGGGCCTGATGCCGCCGACCCAATTTGTCCATGATATCGAGGACCAGGGCCGAGCCAAGGCGATCGGATGCTGCCACCCATGCTGCAACGTCTGGAGCGATGCTGTTTTGTGAATTCATCTGAGAAACCTCGAATTACTATGGTTGGCGAGCAAGCGCCGGGAACCCAACCACTATCCTTCAGCTTCCCGGAAGGTCTAGTCGACCCCGTTTCATGACGTGGAAAAAACCGAAGAGCGCCTCACGGGGATCCACTCCTTCGCGAAGTCTGGCATCTCTTTTGACACCGGTTTCGTGCCGCGAAACCTCTCCACCTACGACAAATCGCCCGTTCCTGTTACAGCAGTACGGAAGTCAGAACGAGGATGAGAATGATGCGAGCAGACGCGCTGCTATCGGCCGCTGAGTCCCTTCCATCGAACTACGCGGGTCCGGGCGGGGTGCTCGCGGTCGTCAAAGACGGCGCCGTTATCGTCCAGAAAGCTTGGGGCTATGCGGACGCGACAGCGGGGCGTATTATGACCCCAGAGACCCTTTTGCCAATTTGTTCAATTACCAAGCAGTTCACCTGTGCATTGCTTCTAGATCTTTTTCCGGACCCAGAATTCCTGGCGGACCGGCTGCGGCAGTTCCTGCCAAATTTAAAAAGTGCAGGCCCATCGATATCCCAGCTCTGCAACAACCAGTCGGGCGTAAGAGACTATGCGACGACGACGATACTATGCGGCCTTGGAGCAGAAGATCGGTTCGACCGTGACCAGGCTCGAGCGCTGCTTGCAAGGACGTCAAGCACCTATTTCCGGCCCGGGACGGAATACGGCTATTCGAACAGCAATTTCCACATCATCGCCTGTCTGATAGAGGAAGCGACCGGCGAAGACTACGGGACGTTGTTGCGCGAACGCCTCTTCAATCCTGCTGGAATGACGACAGCTCGTTTTGTGCCTGATTCCACCATATACCCGGAAACCTGCACCGGGTACGAAGGCGACTTCCGCAACGGGTTCTTTCCCGCGGTCAATCGCAGCCAATGGATCGGTGACGCTGGGATATGTGCTAGCCTCAAGGACATGATCCGCTGGGAGCAGTACGTCCAGGAACTGGATCACCACCAGGGCAGTCTCTATCGAAAGATCTCTACTCCGCAAAGCTTCGCAGACGGAACGCCCGCGCCTTACGGCTTCGGTCTCGCGCGTGGAAATGTGTGTGGCGCCTCAGTCGTTGGTCATTCAGGCGGAATGCGGGGCTGGCGCATGCATCGTACGTACGCCCGAGAGGCCGGCCTTTCGAGTATCGTGATGTTTAACCACGAAGCCGACGCCAAGGCCGCTGCGGAGTCATTGATTGCAGCGGCTCTGAAGGCCGAAGACGAAACCGAGGAGCCCTCACACTTTTTTCTGAACCGCGACAGGGCAATTCTGGTGGAAGTTACGAGCCGCGTCGGTGATGAGATTAGCGTCCTGTCAGAGGGCGAGATCACGACGGTCAAACTCGACGGCGAGGGCGTTTCGGAGGGCAAGGGCTACGTATTTGAAAGCGAAGGAAGAGTGCTGCAGATAGCCCGTCCGGCCGTGGAACCGCACCTGCGTTTTGAGCGGGGGGAGCGTTCAACCGATCGCGCGCTCGAGGGACGATTTTACAGTGAAGAACTGGGCTCCACGTTCGTGGCGAAAGCGACGAGCGGCGTGTCATACGGTGCGTTTGACGGAGCGTTCGGCGCAGGTGCCTTGTTTGCCCTTAAACCTGTCGCTAAGGATGTCTGGCAGAGCCAAAACCTCCGAGGGATTGACATGGCTCCAGGCCCTTTAACGGTCATACGGGAAACCACGAGCAAAGGTGCCGTTGTGGTTCGCGTCTCGGCGCCGCTCGCGCAGAATATCGTTTTCGAGCAGATTCCCTGATTAACGAGTTTCGCGAGTGTCGTCTCCCCGCTTGATATTTTCGTGAGGCGAAACGCGCGGAAGTTCTCGCATCCTCGATCCGTATCTAGGATGCCTTCGTCTCAATGAAGACGACAATAACCGGGAACAATAGACAGCGAAGCACGGAAGCAGGTGCTCGACAGATCTCATGTGCATTCCGCCAGCGGGCCCTCGACCTCTCTGGCAAGGGCTTGGTCGCTTCCGCGTCCGGGCCTGGAGTGTGCTGTCTCCAGAGAGAGGATATACAATGGGTAAAAACGCTCTTTTTCAAGCTGCGGCCTTGGCATCAGCACTTATGTGGATTGCGAGTGCGGATGTCGACGCGCAAGCGCAAGATGTCTCGAACATCGGCGGAACGCTGAGGCTCGCGGCCGCGGGTGCCTTTGGCACGCTTGATCCGCACATCAACTACACGACTAGCCAATATTGGCCGATCTCCTACATCGTCAACGATGGGCTGGTGGCATTCAAGAAGGCCGAAGGCGCGGCAGGCAATGAAATCGTGCCGGATCTGGCGGTCGCCATGCCCAAGGTTGAGGATGGCGGTATGACTTACGTCTTCACATTACGCAAAGGGGTCAAGTTCTCTACCGGCAAAGATGTCACGACCAAGGATGTAGTCGCCAGCTTTCAACGCCTCTTCAAGGTCATCAGTCCGAATGTAGGCTCCTGGTACAATGGCATCGTCGGCGCGGATGTGTGTCTCAAGACCCCCGCCACCTGCACGCTCACCGGCGGCGTGGTCGCCGATGAGGCGGCCAATACCATCACGATCCACCTGACCGCACCGGATTCCGAATTCCTCTACAAGATCGCCGTACCATTCGGCGCGATCCTGCCCGCCGACACGCCGGCAACCGACATCGGTACGACGCCGCCAGTTGCGACCGGCCCCTACATGATCACCAGCTATGATCCGCAAAAGATGATGATCCTCAAGCGCAATCCGTACTTCAGGGAATTGAGCGCGGACGCCCAGCCTAATGGATTTGTCGACGAGATTGACTACACCTTCGGCACCAAGCCCGTGGACGCGGTAACGGCGATCGCCAATGGCCAGCTCGACTGGATGTATGACACGCCACCCTCGGACCGGCTGAAGGAGATCAGCGGTCGTTATCCAAAGCAGATCCACATCAATCCGATGTTCGCCTATTACGTCGCGACGATGAACCTCAACATTCCTCCGTTCAACAACAAGGATGCGCGGCTGGCGCTCAATTACGCCTTCAACCGCCGTTCGGCGGTGAACATCATGGGGGGGCCAAATTTGGCACAGCCGAACTGCCAGACGCTGCCAGTCGACTTGCCTGGCTTCAAGGCTTACTGTCCGTACACCAAGAACCCCGGGGCGAAGTGGTCGGCGCCTGACATGGCTAAAGCCAAGGCGCTAATGGCAAAGTCCGGGCAGATCGGTCAGAAAGTGACCGTCATCGTTGCTGATTCGAATGCAGACCCCAATCTCGGAACATACCTCGTCAGCGTGCTGAACGAGCTGGGGTTCCAGGCGACATTGAAGGTGATCTCGGCCAACATCCAATTCACGTATATCCAGAACACCAACAACAACGTCCAGATCAGCATTAGCGAGCTTTTCGCGGACTATCCGGCGCCGTCCAACTTCATCAATACCTTGCTGAATTGCAGCGGGTTCCACCCGGGCTCCGACGCCTCGATCAACATCGCTGGCTACTGCAACAAAGATTTGGATGCCAAGATGAAGCAAGCCATGGAAAAGGCGCTGACCGACACTGCGGCGTCGAACGATATTTGGTCGCAAATCGATCATCAGGCGACGGATGATGCGCCTTGGGTGACCATGCTCTCGCCGAAGCGGCTAGACTTCGTCTCCACCAATTTGAAGAACTTCCCGTACAGCTACCTGGGCGGCCTGATGTTCTCGAAGGTTTATGTGAAATAACCCCGTCGCTTCCTGGCGCTCCTGATTTGCGCCAGGGAGCGAAAGCGGCACTGATGCGCTCCGTAGACGCAGTTTCGTCAATAAGAAAATGATGCGGAAATACGATGGCTAATTCAGGCGATAGCGAGGCAAATTCTATTTCGGTCGCGGGCCAATCCGCGCAGCCGCCAATGGCGGTGGGCGAGGGGCCGTGGCGTGTCGGCCTGGGCAAGCTCCGTCGGGACGGCATCGCGATGGGGGCGGTGATCGTCCTGGCCATCATCATGTTCGCCTGCTGCTGCGCAAGCATCTACGCGGATAAGGTGTCGGCGAGCGACCCATTCCAATCGGCGCTCGACGGCCAAGTGACGATCGGGTCACAGCCGGTTGACATCATGCAGGCCGATACTACCGGCCTTGGGATTGGCGTGGTCCCTATCGGGCCGACCTGGCAGGCGCAATATTTCCTCGGTGCCGACAACCAGGGCCGCGACGTCGCGGCTCGTATGCTCTATGGCGGGCGGAACTCCCTGATTGTCGCATTCTCGTCGACCGCGGTATGTCTGGTGCTGGCGGCTCTGGTCGGCACCGTCGCGGGCTTCGTGGGCGGGATAACGGATTCCATTCTGGCACGCCTTCTCGACATCCTCTGGGCGTTTCCCGTCTATCTTCTTGCAATCTCACTCTCGGTCGTCCTCATTAGCAATGGGCTGCAGCTTGGTCCGATCAATATACCGTCCAACAGCCTTTTGCTCCCGATCGCGATCATCGGCATCGTCTATGTTCCCTATGTCGCCCGGCCCATCCGCGGCCAAGTCCTGTCGCTGTCGCGCAGCGACTTCGTACTGGCCTCGAGGTGCTTGGGCTTGCCGACGTCGCGCATCCTATTCCGAGATATCCTACCGCATGTGACTACGACGCTGATCGTCTTCGCACCGATTATGATGGCGCTGAACATGCTGACGGAATCAGCGCTGTCATTCCTGTCGATTGGCGTCCAGCCGCCGGGTGCCAGCTGGGGAACGATCATTCAGGACGGCCAAGGCCTGCTCTATTCTCGCCCATTAGTTTCGGTCGCACCTGGCATCGCAATAGTCATCACCGTGCTGGCGCTTAATTTTTTAGGCGACGGCGTGAGGGATGCTTTCGACCCGCGGGCGAAGCTCCGAGCACGAAAGCTCTAGGGACATGGTTATCCCGGTCCTCCGCCGCTTGTCGGAAATGCTCCTCGTGATGCTGGGCATCAGCATTGTGGTCTTCCTCATGTTCTTCGCCACGCCGGGCGCCGATCCATCCGCGCGCATTGCGGGCCGCAACGCGACGCCGGAGACGCTGGCGCAGGTCCGAGCGTCCTTCGGCTTTGACCGACCGCTGCCGGTGCAATACGCCAGGATGATGGAAAAGCTGTTTGTGACGCGGGACCTGACGTCCTTCGTAAATCGCGGTCAGCCAGTGGTGCCAGCCGTCATGGAGGCGATACCGGTCACACTGTCGCTCGTCCTGGGAGCCGCGGTCATTTGGCTGGTCGGCGGCGTACTGGTGGGCGTCATAGCGGCGGCCACCCAAGGGGGGCTGGTGGATCGGACCCTCATGTTGCTGGGCCTAGTCGGCGTGTCGATGCCTGTGTTCTGGGTTGGCTCCGTAGCCAATCTCATCACGCAGTCGGTCTTCCACGACACATGGCTGTTCAGTTGGGTCCCTGGGCTTGGATACACCCCTTTAACCCAAGACCCTTGGCTCTGGTTCAAGGGGCTGGTCATTCCGTGGGTAACGCTCGCCATTCTCTATGTCGGCCTCTACGGCCGTGTGCTGCGGGCGAGCCTGGTCGAGACCTATCATGAGGACTTCATCCGCACGGCCCACGCCAAAGGCCTGTCGAAATCGAGGGTCATGGTCTTCCATGCACTGCGGACATCTCTCATCACCTTCGTCTCGATGTTCGGCCTCGATTTCGGCGCACTGGTGGGCGGTGGCGCCTTATTGACGGAGGTAGTGTTCAATCTGCCGGGCGTCGGTCATCTGACCTACGGCGCCCTGCAGAACCTCGACCTTCCATTCATCATGGCGACAGTGATGTACTCGGCGTTCTTCGTCGTGGCCGCGAACGCAGTGGTCGATATCGTCTATGCCCTACTTGATCCGAGAGTGCGCGATGCCTGACGGTAGCAATTCCAATAGGCCGCTGCCTCTCCTCGACGTTCGGAACCTCTGCGTCTCCTTCCGCTCGGAAAAGGGGCCGATCCGGATCATCGAGAATGTCTCCTTTACGATCCGAGAGCGAGAGATCCTGAGCATCGTCGGCGAGTCCGGCTCAGGCAAAAGCATGACGAGCTTGGCCATCATGCGATTGATCATGGACCCGAATGCGGTCGTGACCGGCGCGGTTCTTTACAAGGGGCGCGATCTCCTGACCCTTGATGGGCATGCAATAAGGGCATTGCGTGGCCGCGAGATCGCGATGATCTTCCAGAACCCAATGACCGCATTCACTCCAGTGTACACCATCGGATGGCAAATCGCGGAGCAGCAAAAAGTTCATTTGAAGCTTGGAGCGCAAGAGGCCCGGAGGCGGTCGGTGGACCTGCTGAGTAAAATGGGAATTCCCGATCCCGACAGAGCATTCGACCGCTATCCTCATCAACTGTCTGGCGGGATGCGCCAAAGAGCGATGATTGCGATGGCCATCAGTTGTGAGCCTTCCATCCTGATCGCCGATGAGCCCACGACCGCCCTGGATGTTTCGGTGCAGGCGCAGATCCTTGATCTACTCGAAGGTCTGCGGGAGGAATACGGGGCTTCGATCATCCTCATAACACACGATATGGGCGTGGTCTCGGCCATCGCCGATCGCGTCATGGTGATGTATTCGGGCCGCATCATCGAGCATGGCGAAAAGCGCGATTTGCTGGCGCATCCACAGCATCCCTATACCCGTGGTCTGATGCGATCGATTCCGCCGATGACCGGCGCCCGGCCTCACAGGCTTCCTTCGATCCCGGGCGGTCCCCCGCCACCCGACGCCCGACCAGCCGGGTGTTCTTTCCGACCTAGATGCGAGTTCAGCTTCGATAGGTGCCTGGACGCCCCCCCGCTATTTCCGTGTAACAATCAGTTTGCCGCATGCTTCCTAGCCGAAAACGGCTCGCATACGTGGGACGTGAGCGATGAAAGGATGCCGTGATATGGCCGCTCCGCTGCTTCGCGCGACCAAAGTTTCCAAGTCATTTCCGATCGGCGGCTATTTGCAAAAAGGTGGCCGGCGTGCTGTCCAAATTCTCAAGGATGTTTCCCTTGAGATATTTGAAGGAGAGACCCTAGGCCTTGTCGGCGAATCCGGTTCCGGCAAATCCACTTTGGGCCGGACTTTGTTGCGGTTGTACCAAGCGGATTCGGGCTCGATCGAATTCGATGGCGTCGACATCTCAAAGAAGTCACAGTCCGAGATAAGACCGCTCAGGTCGAAAATGCAGATGATATTCCAGGATCCTTACTCGTCGCTCAATCCTCGGAGGCGTATCGGCGACCTGATTTCCGATCCGATGCGGGTGCATGGGATGTCGGACGAGCGACAAATCCAGGCCAGGCTGCATGAGCTAATGGACATGGTCGGCCTATCGAACAGCTTCCTGTCACGCTTTCCCCATGAGTTCTCAGGTGGACAGAGGCAGAGAATTGGCATCGCGCGCGCTATCGCGCTTCGACCCAAGTTCATTGTCGCCGACGAAGCTGTTTCTGCACTCGACGTCTCGGTGCAGGCGCAGGTCGTCAACCTGCTCATGGACCTGCAGGAGGAGCTTCGCCTGACATATCTATTCATCGCGCACGACCTCAGCGTGGTCAGGCAAATTTCGACCCGAACGGCCGTCATGTATCTTGGAAGCATTGTCGAGATAGGCTTAACCGACGACGTGCTGCACAACCCCGCCCATCCCTACACCGCGGCGCTCCTATCCTCCGTGCCCCACGGCCCTAATGATCCCTCCAAGCCTGCGAGGATCAAGCTCCACGGCGATCCTCCAAGTCCGTTGATGCCGCCAAGCGGGTGCCGGTTTCACACGCGCTGCCCATTTGCCAGGGAAAATTGCTCATTCGAACCGCCAACACCGATCGCGGTTGGCTCGGGCCGTTTCGTGAATTGCCACTATCCGCTCGTATGACAAGGGCGAAATCTAAAAGAACGGAAAGTGAAGTTGATACCTGTTGCGAAAGTGCTGGCTGTCTTCGCTAAGTCGGTCGCACCCACAACATGCTCTTTCCTCCGACGAAATTCGCCCTCTGCTCACGCCGATTTCGAGTGGATTCAACCAACCGTAGGCCAGAACTTCCGACATCAGGCTGCAAATTTCGTCCAGCGAAAAAAGCTTTCGTTCACGCTCGCACCAGCACCCCTTACTGTCAAAAGTAGACCCAGCGTTCCTTGTGGACGCATCAACTTTCACCGACTCTGAAAGGAGGCGACTTTGCGCCAAATCATTAACACCGGACTTCCAGAAGGTAAGTCACCCGTAGAACTGGCCGGTATCGCAAATGGCATCTTGTACGTCTGCAGCATTCCCAGCCTGGCTGACGGCATCATCGAGCCAGGGGGTATCGAGGCCCAAACCGAGCAGACGCTAAGAAACCTGAAGCAGTCAGTGGAGGCGGCCGGTGCGACAATGGACGACGTGATCCAGGTGCAGGTGTTTCTTACCGACCATGCGCATTTCAGCGGCATGAATGCCGTCTATGCCAAATTTTTCAACAAACCCTATCCAGTCAGAGCCACGTTTATCACGGGTCTGATCGTTCCCGGTGCAATTATTGAAGTGCTTGCGCAAGCGGACGTCACCAAGGTCCAAAGATGAGACAATTAGGAGCCCTGCCGTCTCTCAAAATTGGAGACAGCTTTTCATGAAGACCATAGTCCTCGGTGGCGGGATCATCGGCGTAACGACCGCCTACTTCCTCGCCAAAGGCGGCGATGATGTTACGGTGGTTGAACGTCATTCCAGTGTCGCGATGGACACGAGTTTTGCGAATGCCGGGTTGGTTGCGCCTGGCCATTCCTATACCTGGGCATCGCCAAGCGCGCCCGGGGTTTTGATCAGATCCTTGTTTCGGGATGGCGAGGCGCTTCGGCTCAAGCTAATACCGGACTGGCGCATGTATGCCTGGGGGCTGCGGTTTCTGAGAAATTGTACGGCCGCGCGTGCACAACGGAACACGTCCAGGAAAGTTCGGCTATCACTTTATTCGCAAAGCCAACTGCAGGCGGTCACCCGAGAGGAGAAGCTCGACTACAGCCGCATTTCTAAGGGATTGCTTTATCTATTTCGCGACCAGGCTGCATTCGACCGTGGGGTGAGAAATTCGACCATACTCACCGACAATGGTCTCCCGCTTGAGGTCCTCGACAGGCAAACAACAATCGGCAAGGAGCCTGCATTGGCGGCTTCCGGTGAGACCTTAGTCGGCTCGATATATTGTCCTACCGATGAGACCGGTGATGCGCATGCTTTCACAAAGGCGATCTACGACCGATGCATTGGGCTCGGAGTTAAGTTTCTCTTCGACACTGCCATCAAGCAGGTAGTTGCGAGCGGTGACACAGTCGAATCCGTTGACACGAGCAAGGGTTGTCTGGCCGCCCAACGCTTTGTGATTGCCCTCGGGCCGTACACTCCGGTAGTGGCAAGAACGATTGGCTACAATTTGCCGATCTACCCGGTCAAGGGCTACTCGATGACTTTGCCGATTGCTAAAGAGCACGAAGCGCCTGAGATCGGGGGCATCGATGAAAACAACCTTATTGCCTGGGCTCGGTTTGGCGATCGCCTGCGCTTCACCGCCACAGCCGAATTCGCCGGCTTCGATACGCGCCATTCTCAATCTGACTTTGCGCCGATGATCAAGGCGGCCCGAGAACTGTATCCAAATGGTGCGGATTTCACACAGCCTTCATATTGGGCGGGACTGCGTCCTATGACGGCTACGGGGACCCCCATTCTCGGTCGGTCACGCCATTCAAATCTGTTCTTCAATGCAGGTCATGGTCATCTGGGCTGGACATGGTCTTGCGGTACCTCACGGATTGTCGCTGATATAATGCAGGGACGGAGGCCGGAGATCGATATGAGCGGTCTGACGATCGGTTGAACATCCGGCTCACACGTTCCCACAGTCTTGATGCGAGGGACCTTAGGCCCGTTAGTCGCGTCCTTTTAGCGGATATGGCGTGTAAGACGCAGCCGATTCCAAACCTGCTGTCGGCGGCCAATCTAAGCTGAGAGGGCGTGCGGGCTTGCGGGTCACCTGGATTCAGGAACTCCGCCGCGGATGCCCCCAGACATAAGTTCGACCCCAAATGCCGCTCGCAAGCCTCGGCTATTCGCTGTTAAGCAGTTTTGGGGGGCTCCTGCGTGCAGAGGTAGACTGGCCTTGCCCGCTCGGCTGATGGCAAGCTGTTGCGACCCGGTCTACGGCAGTTGATTGGCAAAGAGCGCTGTCCAAAAAACCGTACCATGCGACGAAAACGCCGCACGATACGGTGCTTGGGAGGCATGAAACATCGCTGCCAGAATGGGCCGGCAACATCAGGAAAATGCCATACCGCTTGTCACCCGCCAACCCTTACTCTTTCCGTCAGGCGAAACAATGCGTCGTGCAAGTTCGGAATTTGCCAAATACGATCGGTAAAGGAGGTCTTGGAAGTCGTGTGACGACATCTGTCTAGTTCGTCCATCCTCATATCCAAGCTGCCACACCAGTTCGGCAAGGATCATTGGATGCGTAGAATTATCGACCCGGCCTTCCACGAAGTCTGCAAGGTGGAGCATCCGAAATCGACATCTCAAAGCTTGCTGTCTTAGGAGCTCGCGGGTTGAGGAGAACCCAAAGGTTTTGGAGACCATGGCAAAGCCCTCCGCCAACTTACTCCAGACCCGGTACTATCACCAACCTACCCAGTGACCTCTGAACCGGGCATACCACCGCGAATACCCCAATTCTCTGGGGCCATTTCGATAAGAATTATTTTCACGTCTTCCTTGGGGAGCCCGATAGCGCTCAGATGCTCGACAATAGACGTGTACAATTTGCGCTTAATATCCAATGTTCTGCCGGTATAAAGCGTGATCTCGATCCGGGTGTATTTCTCCGAGCGGCCTGCCGGGACGATCCGATGGTCCTCGTCGTAGAAATTGAGCACGATGTCTCGATCCCAGTCGGGAATTCCCAAGCCTGACATAAGGGCATTCTGGACAGTTTCAATAATTTGTTTGGCCCGCTCGCGTGCCCAATCTCCCGTCATGATTCTGGTGCTGGGCATTGGCTGACAACCTTTCTCCTACCATGAAACTGAACTGGCCAAGCGCCACGGTCAGCGCTTGCTGCGACCGAAGCGGCTGTGGAATAGGGGACCGTTCAGGAAGCAACTGACCTGGAGGCCTGTCGGAGGATAAGGGATGCGCCGATCAGGCTTAGGATCGTAAATCCGATGAGAAGTGTGGCTACGGCCGTAATGGTCGGAGATATCTCGAGTATAAGCTCGCTAAACATTCGCTTCGGGATCGTGTCGTAGGTCCCGGCGATGAAGGACGTCACGACGACCTCGTCGAAGCTGCCAACAAACGCGAAGATCCAGGCGGCGGCGAGATTCGGAGCCAGCAGTGGGATGACAACTCGGCGGATCGTGGTCAGCCCCGAAGCGCCCATCGTCCACGCCACCTGTTCCAGTCGCAGGTCGAAGGCTCGGATCGCCACGCTCATCACAACGATCACATAAGGTACCACCAGCAACGTGTGAGCGATCACCAGCCCGATGAACGATCCCAGCAGACCTACCCGGCCAAGGGCAATGTACATTGCGACCGCAGCAATAATCGTCGGCAAAACCATTGGGGCCATGAAGTTGCTCTCCAGGGCTCCTGAGAATCTGATTTCACGTCGGCGCAGCCCATAGGCGCCCAAACTTCCAAGGACCACGGCAAAGATTGAGGACAGGCAGGCAAGGAGAATCGACGTCCCCATAGCGTTCAACCATGTGTCGCTGGAAAAGAACGCCCGATACCATCGCAGTGAAAAAGCATTGGGCGGGAAACTGAGCGAACTTGCCGATGAGAACGACATCGGTACGACTACAAGGATCGGCAGGATCAGAAACATCAGCGTGGCAATCGCAACAATCGGAACGGTGATCGGCTGCTTCATCACACATGTCCCGTGGCGCGTGCATCAAGGCGCCTGTAGATGCCGAACAGAACAAGCGTGAGGATCAGAAGCACAATCGACACCGCGCTTGCCAACTCCCATTTCGGGATACTGTTGATGTAGGTATCGAGCATGTTGGCAACCATAGGTACACGGCCGCCACCGAGGATCGCCGGCGTCACATAGAACCCAAGGCAAAGGATCACAACCAGCATCACCCCTGATAGCAGAGCTGGAACGGTCTGCGGAAAGAACACACGCCAGAAGATCACCCTGTCAGATGCGCCCAGGGAGGCAGCGGCCTGCAGATGGCGCTTGTCGATACGGATCATTGCGGCGTAGAGCGGCAGCACCAGCAGCGGCAACTGGATGTTAGCCATTCCAATCGTGACCCCCAAATCGTTGTAAAGAAAAGCGACCGGTGAGACCGTAAGTCCGCTCCACTGCAGGAGACGATTGACCAGTCCTGCATTCCCGAGGACTACGATCCAGGCATATGTCCGCACAAGTACGCTCACCCAGAACGGCAGGATGACTAGGGCAAGCGCAACGTTACGACTGCGACTCGTCAGACCCGTGATCCAGTAAGCAAGAACGTAGCCGAAGATCGCGACAACCAAAGTGGTTATGATGGTTATGCGAAACGTGTTTGCGACAACCTTGATAAACACCGGGGTTGTGACCAGGCTCTCATAGTTGGCCACTGTCAGCCCTTGTGGCCCGCACAGACTATATTTGAAGATCAAAAGAACAGGGATATTGAAACCAACCACGAGCAGCAGGAGGAGGGGGCCGATGAATGGCATTGCGCTTTGACGAAAGCGCTGAGATTTTTGGACGCTGTTGAAGGTGCCACTCATCGACCTCGGCTCCTTATCGGTTCAATGCGAATTCTTGCCAACGGCTCTGGGCCATTTCTGCGTTCTTCAACCACCAGTCGGCGTCGTTGAAGAATTGAACCTTCTTGTTATCGGCCGTCGTCGGAAAGGCAGAGATCTTTTCCTTCGGCAGGAGCTTTTCGAAGTCGGGGGAGTTGCCAGAATAAGGGACAATGCTTGCGGCAACTAGCTGATTTTTGGGTTCCGTCAATCCGTGCAGGAACTTGTAGGCAGCATCTGTATCCTCCGCACTCGTTCCCTTCACGATGGTGATAAAACCTATATTCAGATTGGCCTCGTTATAGGTATATTCGATGCCTTCCTGGCCCACCACGCGGCCCGAATATGAAACGCCATATTGCACCTCATTGTCTCTGAGAAGCTGCGGCGGCTGCGCGCCAGCTTTCCACCAGACCGCCACGTCCTTCTTGATTTCGTCAAGTTTCTTGAACGCCAGGTCGACGTCGAGTGGATACAATTTGCCGATCGGCACGCCGGCGGCCAGCAAAGCGATCGGAACCGAGTAGACCGGATCATCGGGCATTGTGCGCTTACCGGGAAAATCCTGTACGTTGAAGAAGTCTTGCCAGTTTTTCGGCGCTTTGACGCCGGTGCGCCAGCACATCAGCGTCGCATAGTACTGGTAGCCCACGCCGTAATCATCTTTTGCCTCAGGGAAGATGGGCAAGGGAGCGATCTTCTCCCAGTCCAGCTTCGCGACAAGCCCAAGCGCCTTGGCCTGTTCGAGCGAAGCTGACCCCAGTTCGAACATTTGAGTGGTCGTGCTGCCACTTTCCACAAGGGCCCTGAGTTTGCCGAATGTGTTGGGATTTTCTCGAATGATCTTGATGCCGGTCTTTTCCGTGAACGGTTTGGCATAGCCGGCATCGATCGCGTCACCATTGAGGCCACCGCCCTCGCTCAGCCGAAGCTCCTTTACCTCCGCCCTTGCACTCGACATAATTCCTGCAGCACCAAGCGCTGCAGTGGCAGCCAGCATCTGGTTGAAAGTTCGTCTTTGCATGAGTTGGTCCTCTCCGTTGTTTGCTGCACCCAAAGCGATCGCAATCAGCCGATTGGCCAGACGTCCGAGGGAGACCAGGACATCACGACAGTGTCCGCGACCTCAAAACGTTCGCCGACGAATGGCTTCATGCAGACAAATTTCAATCCGTCCTGCGTATCGATGTGGTAGCGGATGGTCTGCCCGAGATAGACGAGTTCGCGAATGATCCCCTCCAAGCCCGGACTGCCCGGACGGCCAAGCTGGATACGCTCGGGTCTGACGACGCCGTGCGCGCCATCGGAGATCGAGACTATGTTCGCGGCTCCAAGGAATTCAGCGACAAACCGATTAGCGGGCTGCAGATAGGCGATCTCAGGCGCAGCAAGCTGTTGCACGGCACCATCATTTAGGATCATGACACGATCCGCCATCGACAGCGCCTCCTCTTGGTCGTGGGTGACAAGCAGTGTTGTAATTCCGACTCGGCGCTGGAGCTGCTTGAGTTCGACCTGCAGTTCCTCACGAAGCTTCCGGTCAAGGGCCCCAAGTGGTTCATCCAGAAGCAGAATATCGGGATGAAATACGATTGCCCTGGCAAGCGCCACCCTTTGTTGCTGACCACCAGAGAGTTGTGCGGGCTTGCGATCTGCGAGCGCGCCAAGCTGCATTAAATTCAGAGCGTCGCGGACCGCCAATGCCGTTCGTTGCTTGTCCCATTTGCGGACGTCCAGCGGGAACGCCACGTTCTGGGATACGGACATATGCGGAAACAGCGCATAGGACTGGAAAACGAGCCCTATGTTTCGGCCTTGCGGAGGCTCGCTGGTGACCTCTCGGCCGCCGATGAACATCTTGCCTGTCGATGGCTCGGTAAGTCCGGCTATCATCGAAAGCAATGTTGTCTTCCCAGATCCGCTCGGGCCAAGGATCGTCAGGAACTCGCCGTCATTCACGACAAGATCGACGCCGGCAACCGCGACAAAGCCGCCGTATTCCTTACGAAGAGCCTCAATGCGAATAGCCGTCATGAACGCTCCGGTGAATGCAAACGCTTGGTCTCGTCGCCATAGAACGTTTTCTTGCAGTGCGGCATCGCGCATTGATATGCGGTCGGCGCCGTTCGGCCCTGTCTGACTGCATGCTCACTATTAGCGATAAGCGATTATCGCTCAGATATCAACCGAGCGCGGAAACGACTTTTCATATGCCTGGTGGCGTGGGGTAGCGAACGACACAATCGGTCCAACGGGACACGAATTCTAGGCATCCCTGTTTCGCGGGATGAAAAAACGCAGCCGGGTGTGATGATAGGGGATCATGCTACCAGTCGAATCCAGGGCGCTTGTGTAAGGAACAGTCAGCTAGTGAGCCAAGGAATGTTCGATGGCGTGGATCTCTCTTGGAGCAGAGATCCGTTTCGTAGCGGTTTGCTGGATGGCACCGATCAATGCGTTCAGTGCCGACGATCACACCGGGCTCCGGTGGGGCATCGAAGTGAACAATGCAAAGGCTGGAATTCCCTTGGCGCGCGCGCGCGTCGCGCCAATTGCCTGTCGAGAAATAAGTTGGCAGTCGATCGCATTATCAGAGGCTGGAACAATGTGGGCTCGTTGTTCACAAGAAGCTGGAGCCGGCAGGTCTCGCCGGGACTCGTTTACGGCTTGGATGCTCTGCAGGTCATCTGAACATCGATGAAGTAGCTAATGGCGTGACCAACCAGCCCGCGTGCGATAAAGACGTCTCCTCCTGCCTCAAGGCGTGACTTTCAACACGAAACGAGCTGCGCCTAAAATCGATTCGGCAGACTTACCTCCAGCCTCGCCGAACGCCCCTTAGTGGTCCGACCGCAAACGCCAAACTGGCCTTTCCAGTGGGGTTCGATAGTTTCATCTACGTGCGATCGAGCGGCTCATTCGAGTAGCCTCTCGTCGGAGAAAAAGAATGTTTCCAGCCCCCGGTTCACCCTCCGAAGGGTGGTATGATCGCGCCTGTTTCCTTCCCCGGGCGACCATTTCAGATCCAGCCGGCTCAGCACCGGACGTTCTGTGTCGTACCACGAGGATGTAGCGATGCGTCTTCACATTCAGAACCAAAAAAAAGATACGGGGTTCGCGATATCGCTGGCTCAGTGGCAAGCCGGCGTGCATCGACACCCCGATATGGCGAGCATTAACGTGACCGTCTGTAACGACGACGCCGGTTTCGAACGGGCGTTGGAAGATGCTGAGGTGCTTGTCGCCTGGGTCGACGATATTAAAGAGCGCTTTCCTCGCGGTGCGCTGCCCAACGCGGCGCCGCGCCTGAGAATCCTCTACTATACTTCTGCTGGCATCGATCGCTTGGCGCCGTTCGACTGGCTGCCTGACAGCGTCTCATTGCTAAACAACAGTGGTATCCACTCCGACAAGGCAGGTGAGTTCGGCATTATGGCCCTGTTGATGCTGCAAAACCGCATGCCGGAATTGATAGAGGCTCAACGGGCCAAGGCCTGGACCCAGGTGTTCGGGTCAACGCTGCGGGGCCGCACGCTGGGTGTGGTGGGGATGGGATCCCTCGGAAGTGGCGTCGCGCGGCGGGCACGTGCTTTCGGAATGCGGGTAATCGGAATCCGGAACGGCCACGAGCCCCATCCTGACTGTGATGAGACGGTCTCCGTGGACCATCTCGATAGCGCATTGCCGCGCGTTGACGATCTTCTCTTGGCGTGCCCCCTGACAAGCGCCACGCGTAACTTGCTTTCGCGAGAACGAATTGCCCTGTTGAAGAAGGGGGCACGTGTTGTGAACATAGCGCGTGGGCCGGTTTGGGACCAGGATGCGATATGCGACGCACTCGACGCAGAGCATCTTGACTCAGCGTTCACCGACGTAGCCGTTCCTGAACCTCCGGACCCCAGCCATCGCCTTTGGCGAACACGTGGATTGATTGTCACTCCGCACATCTCGGCAGACGACCTGACGACCTATAGCGACGACACGGTAGATCTCATCATGGCAAACTTACGGGCTGATCGCGAAGGTAAACCGCTGCCGAATTTGGTCGATCTGAGCAAGGGCTATTAATCCTCGCGTCAATCTCCGTGCGATCGGAGGGCTCGCGCTGCAAACGCAAGCGTAGCGCTCCCTTCCATGATCCTTCCGCACCGATGAGAAGCCGGGAGCCGCTTACAACCTGC
>NZ_RZQL01000102.1 GCF_003997935.1 Mesorhizobium sp. M7A.F.Ca.US.006.01.1.1 | reverse complement strand
GCTCAGGCTTTCGGCAATGTGATCAAGAACGCCGCCGAGGCAATCGACGGATTGGAACAGAAGGATGGTTCGCACGGCATAATCCGGATTCAAGCCGGGCGCCAGAATGGCGCGATTCGCATCGACGTCATCGACAATGGCAAAGGCCTGCCGCGCGAAAATCGCCAACGGCTGCTCGAGCCCTATATGACCACGCGCGAGAAGGGCACCGGGCTTGGTCTCGCTATCGTCAAGAAGATCGTGGAGGACCATGGTGGCAGGCTGGAACTTCATGATGCGCCCGCGGACTTCCACGACGGGCGCGGCGCGATGATCAGCATCATCCTGCCGCCCGCTGCCGCCGTGGCTCCACGCGGCGAAAGCAGGACGGAAAACGAACGAGAAACTGAAAAGGTCGGTAATGGCGTCTGATATTCTCATCGTCGATGACGAGGAAGACATCCGTGAACTCGTCGCGGGCATACTGAGCGACGAAGGTCACGAAACCCGCACGGCATTCGATGCCGACAGCGCGCTCGCTGCTATAGCTGATCGCGCGCCGCGGCTGATTTTCCTCGACATCTGGCTGCAGGGCTCGCGTCTGGACGGGTTGGCGCTGCTCGACGAGATCAAGACGATGCATCCGACCTTGCCCGTGGTGATGATTTCGGGCCACGGCAACATCGAAACGGCGGTCTCCGCCATCCGTCGCGGCGCCTATGACTTCATCGAAAAACCGTTCAAGGCCGACAGGCTGATCCTCATTGCCGAGCGTGCGCTCGAGACCTCGAAATTGCGGCGCGAGGTTTTCGATCTCAAGCTGCGCAGTGGCGAAACCTTCGATCTGATCGGCATGTCGTCGGCGATGAGCCAGTTGCGCCAGACCATCGAGCGCGTCGCACCGACCAACAGCCGCGTCATGATCATCGGCCCGTCAGGCTCGGGCAAGGAACTGGCCGCGCGCGCCATCCACACGCTGTCGGCGCGCAAGAGCGCACCATTCGTGACGCTAAGCGCCGCCAACATCACGCCCGAACGCATGGAGATCGAGCTGTTCGGCACCGAATCGAATGGCGTCGAGCGCAAGGTCGGCGCGCTGGAGGAGGCTCATCGCGGCATCCTCTACATCGATGAAGTCGCCGACATGCCGCGCGAGACGCAGAACAAGATCCTGCGCGTGCTGGTCGAGCAGCAGTTCGAGCGGGTAGGGGGCACCAAGCGGGTCAAGGTCGATGTCCGCATCATCTCCTCGACCTCGCAGAACCTCGAAGCGATGATCGCCGACGGTCGTTTCCGCGAGGATCTTTACCATCGCCTGGCGGTTGTTCCGGTCATCGTGCCGGGATTGGCCGAGCGGCGCGAGGATATTCCCTACCTCGTCGACAATTTCATGAAGCAGATCGCCCGCCAGGCCGGCATCAAGCCGCGCCGCATCGGCGATGATGCGCTGGCCGTGCTGCAGGCGCACAATTGGCCGGGCAACGTTCGCCAGCTGCGCAACAATGTCGAGCGCCTGATGATCCTTGCGCGCGGCGACGACGTCGACGCGCCGATCACCGCGGACCTTCTGCCGGCCGAGATCGGCGATGTCATGCCGCGCACGCCGAATCAATCCGACCAGCACATCATGGCGCTGCCGCTGCGCGAGGCGCGCGAACAGTTCGAGAAGGATTACCTGATCGCCCAGATCAACCGCTTCGGCGGCAACATCTCGAAGACCGCCGAGTTCATCGGCATGGAGCGCTCCGCCCTGCACCGCAAGCTGAAGTCGCTGGGCGTCTGAGCGCGTCATATCCAGCCGCCGCGCCTGGGCCAAGCATTTGCCGGTTACGGCCGCAGTGGAATCGCATAAGAAAGCCCCGAGAATTTCCTAGAGGTTGCCCATGCCGCGCATTGCCTATGTCAACGGGCGCTATGTCACGCACGCCGATGCTGCCGTGCATATCGAGGACCGTGGCTATCAGTTCGCCGACGGCGTCTATGAGGTCTGCGAGGTGGCGCGTGGCTTTATCGTCGACATGCCGCGCCACCTGGCCCGGCTGAACCGCTCGCTGAGCGAATTGTCGATCGCCTGGCCGGTCACCTCTCACGTGCTGCCACTCATTCTGCGCGAAGTGGTCAATCGCAACCACGTCGCCAATGGCCTGGTCTACGTGCAGGTTACGCGGGGCGTGGCCAGCCGCGACTTCGTCTTCCCTTCCGCCGACACGAAGCCGGCCCTGGTGGTGACTGCCAAGAAGGCCGACCCTGCCGCTGGTGCAAAGCGCGCCGAGACTGGCATCGCGGTCATCACCGTGCCGGAAAACCGCTGGGACCGCGTCGACATCAAGACCGTCGGGCTGCTGCCCAATGTATTGGCCAAGCAGAAGGCCAAGGAAGCCGGAGCGCAGGAAGCCTGGTTCGTCGACGGTGAAGGCAACGTCAAGGAAGGCGGGTCGTCCAACGCCTGGATCGTCACCCGGGACGGCGTCCTGGTCACCAGGCCGGCCGAGCACGGCATCTTGCGCGGCATCACCCGCACGACCATGTTCGAAGTGGCGGCCAAGCTCGGCCTGAAGATCGAGGAGCGCGGCTTTTCCGTCGCCGAGGCCAAGGCGGCACGCGAGGCGTTCATCAGCTCCGCAACGACAATCGCCATGCCGGTCGTGGCTATCGACGGCGATACGGTCGCCAATGGACATCCCGGCTCAATAACACTTTCGTTGCGGCAGGCCTTTTTTGACATTGCGGAAAAAAGTCCAGCCTGATAACCGCACAGGTGGAATGAACATCAATATATCTCGTTCTGCTTGTCGTTACTGACGACAAGACGGTGTTTGCGAGCTTGACATGCGCCCGTTAATTTGGCGCATTGGCTTGCAAACCGAAGGGGATCGGCGAAAGACAAGAACAATGGCGGAACGATCGCAAAACCTTCAGGACCTGTTCCTGAATTCAGTTCGCAAGAGCAAGAACCCGCTCACCATCTTCCTCATCAACGGCGTGAAGCTGACCGGCGTGGTCACTTCGTTCGACAATTTCTGTGTGCTGCTGCGCCGTGACGGTCACTCCCAGCTCGTCTACAAGCACGCCATTTCCACGATCATGCCGAGCCAGCCGGTTCAGATGTTCGATGGCGAGGAAAGCCAGGGCGCCTGATTGGCACGTGAGAAAGACGCGGACGCCACCGTTCGCGGAAAACCAACACATCATCCCGGGACGGAAGCCAAGGGCCCGACCCGGGCCGTTGTCATTGTGCCCGTCCTTACCCGCCACCAGCGCAACGACGACGAGACCAACCGCCCGCGGCTGATGCGTTCGGCTGATGCTCGTCACGACGAGGCCGTTGGCCTTGCCCGCGCTATCAACCTTGATCTGATCCACACAGCGGTGGTGACCGTCAACGATCCGCGTCCGGCGACGCTGCTCGGCAGCGGCAAGGTCGCGGAGTTTGCGGAAATCGTCAAAGAGGGACATGCGGAAGTGGTCGTCGTCGACCATCCGCTGACCCCGGTGCAGCAGCGCAATCTCGAGAAAGAGCTGAACGCCAAGGTGCTGGACCGCACCGGGCTGATCCTCGAGATCTTCGGCGAGCGTGCACGCACCAAGGAAGGCACGCTGCAGGTCGAACTCGCCCATCTCAACTACCAGAAGGGCCGCCTCGTGCGCAGTTGGACCCATTTGGAGCGCCAGCGTGGCGGCGCCGGCTTCCTCGGTGGCCCCGGCGAAACACAGATCGAATCCGACCGGCGGCAGTTGCAGGAAAAGATCATCAAGCTGAAGCAGGAGCTGGAAACGGTGCGGCGCACGCGCGACCTGCACCGCGCCAAGCGCAGGAAGGTGCCGTTCCCGGTGGTGGCGATCGTCGGCTACACCAATGCCGGCAAGTCGACGCTGTTCAACCGGCTGACCGGGGCGGATGTGCTGGCGCAGGACATGCTGTTCGCCACGCTTGACCCGACGCTGCGTCGCGTGCGCCTGCCGCATGGCACGCCGATCATCCTCTCCGACACGGTCGGCTTCATTTCGGACCTGCCGACGCATCTGATCGCAGCTTTCCGCGCCACCCTGGAAGAGGTGGTCGAGGCCGATCTCGTGCTTCATCTGCGCGACATTTCCGATCCGGACACTGCGGCACAAGCGGAAGATGTCGAGCGCATCCTGGCCGACCTCGGTGTCGACGCCGGCGACGCCAAGCGCGTGATCGAAGTGTGGAACAAGATCGACCGGCTCGACGAAGGCAACCGGACCCGGCTGCTAGCAGACGGCGCCGATGCCAACAAGGCCCCGCCGATTGCGGTGTCGGCGGTGACCGGCGAGGGCATCGACGCGCTGAAGGCGATCATCGAAACGCGGATGGCGGGCGAACTCGAAGACCTCACCGTGACGATCGAGCCGGCACAGTTCGGCCTTGTCGACTGGCTTTACCGCAATGGCGATGTCGTTTCGCGAACCGACAATGACGACGGCAGCGCCACCATCTCGCTCAAGGCCACGCAAAGCGCCCGCGAAGAGATCGAAAGCCGATTGCGTCGTAAAAACAACGGGTAATCCGGAGCAATTCCAGGAAAAGTGTATAGCGGTTTTCCGTCCGGAATTGCCCGAAAGAGAGATTACTTCGCGGTCTTTGCTTCCTGCCAGAGCGCTTCCATCTCGGCCAGATCAGCCTTGTCCAGCGTGTTGCCGGCTTTCTCCAAGGCCTGCTCGACATAATGGAAACGTGAGCGGAATTTTTCGTTGGTGCCGCTCAGCGCCGCTTCCGAATCGAGCTTGAGGTGACGGCCGAGATTGACGACGGCAAACAGCATGTCGCCGAACTCGTCCTTGATCGAGGCGGTGTCGCCCTTGGCCAGTGCCTCGCGCAATTCGCCGATCTCTTCCTCGATCTTGTCGAGGATGGGC
The DNA here is from genome assembly GCF_003997935.1 of Mesorhizobium sp. M7A.F.Ca.US.006.01.1.1. Classification (GTDB taxonomy): domain Bacteria; phylum Pseudomonadota; class Alphaproteobacteria; order Rhizobiales; family Rhizobiaceae; genus Mesorhizobium. The sequence continues at coordinate 18,379 of NZ_RZQL01000102.1, read as the reverse complement.
GCCGCCTCGCTCCAGTCGAAGCCGACGCGGGCGGCCTTCTCCTGAAGTTTCAGCGCCCGGGTTAGCGCGGGCAGGGCGACCGGCACGCTGTCCAGAAACCCCTTGCCGTTGTCTTCCGGATCGAGACCGCGCGCGAGGCGGGCGCTTCGTTTCTCCGCCTTCTCCTCGGCCTTGATCTTTTCCCACATGCCCTTGGCCATGCCGGCGCTGCGGGCTTTTTCGTCGCCGAAGACATGCGGATGGCGACGGATCATCTTCGTCGTGATGGCTTGCACCACGTCGGGGAAGGCAAACTCGCCGGCCTCCTCGGCCATTTGCGCGTGGTAGACGACCTGCAGCAGCAGATCGCCGAGTTCGTCGCGCAGATCGTCGAGGTCGCCGCGCGCGATGGCATCCGCCACCTCATAGGCTTCCTCGATCGTATAGGGTGCGATGGTCGAGAAATCCTGTTCGATGTCCCAGGGGCAGCCGGTCTTCGGCGCCCGCAGCGCCGCCATGATCTCGATCAGGCGCGAAATGTCTTTCGATGGCGTCATCTAGAGCTATTCCAGGAAAAGTGTGAAACGGTTTTCTGTCCGGAATTGCGTCAAAACAGTCTATCGGATGCTATCCCGCGACCGGCCGCGCGGCCAACGCTGTCAGCCGGCGCGGAAGCCTTGTCCACAGATGAGCCGCGTCAATCAAGAATCGAAACGATCGCCTTGGCGAGTTCGTCCATGCTGTCCTCGGGCAGTCCGGCGACATTGATACGGCTGTCGCCGACCATGTAGATGCCGTGCTCGGCACGGAGCCGTTCGACCTGCGCTTCCGTGAGGCCAAGGCGGGAGAACATGCCGCGATGGCTGGCAACGAAATCGAAGCGGTCTGAATTGGATTGCCGACGCAGCGCTTCAGCGAACTGCACCCGAAGCCTGAGCATGCGCAGCCGCATCTCTTCGAGCTCAGCTTCCCAGTCTGCACGCAAGTCGGCATCTTCCAGCACGATACGCACGGCCGCCGCACCATGGTCCGGTGGCATCGAATACATAGCGCGCGCCGCCGACAGCATCTGGCTCATCGCCACATCCGCCTGTGCGCCGTCCCTGGCCAGGATCATCGCTGCGCCGACGCGGTCGCGGTAGACGGCGAAATTCTTCGAGCAGCTCGAGGCGACGACCATTTCGGGAACTTTCGCGGCCAGCAGGCGCAAGCCGAGCGCATCGGCCTCAAGCCCATCGCCAAAGCCCTGATAGGCGATGTCGACAAACGGCAGCAGCTCGCGCTCGACGACCAGATCGGTAACGGCTGCCCACTGTGCCGCATCCAGATTGGCGCCGGTTGGGTTGTGGCAGCAGCCATGCAGCAACACGACGTCGCCGCTCTTTGCGGTCCGCAGCGCCGCCAGCATGTCGTCGAAACGAACGGCGCCCGAGGCGGCGTCGAAATAGGGATATTCACGGATCTGCAGTCCGGCGGCGCGCATCACCGGCATGTGGTTCGGCCAGGTCGGATCCGACAGCCAGATGGTTGCATCCGAGCGCGTCCGCTTCAGCAGTTCCGCCACCAGCCGCAGTGCGCCGGAGCCGCCGGGCGCTTGTGCGGCGCGGATGCGCGTCATGTCGGCGCCCGAACCGAAGGCGAGCTTGGCCATCACCGTGTTGAAGGCGGTATCGCCGGCAAGGCCGAGATAGGTCTTGGTGTCCTGACCCTGCAGCAGCCGCTTTTCGGCCTCGCGCACGGCGCGCATGACGGGCGTCTTGCCGTCGCGATCCTTGTAGACTCCGACGCCGAGGTCGACCTTGTCGGGGCGCGGATCAGCGCGATAAAGGCCGATCAGGGCCAGGATCTTGTCGGCGGGGGCGGGCTGCAGGGCTTCAAACATCGAAAATGGTTCCATTGGCGCGGCGGAGTGATACGCAAATCGGTCGCGTTTCGCCAGCGGTTTTAGCTAGGTGCTCCAGCCCGAGGCGGGGGTGCCGGGAAGCCTGCCCTGCCTGCTCCTTTCAGCTTTGCCTCGGCCAGCGGTCAGCCCCGCCGTGTTTCCCAGTCTGCCGCAACAGATAGACGACCGCGCCCAGCACCATCAAGGCCAGCCCGAACCATGTCAGGGCATAGGCCAGATGGTTGTTGTGGAACGAAACGACCGTCAGGCCGCCGACCGGCCACCCTCCCGGATTGGGCGTGGCATCGGCATCGATGAAATAAGGAGCGACCTGCCCGAGGCCTTGCGTCGTGGCGATCGCCTGCACATCGCGCGAATACCAGCGGTTGGCGGCCGGATCGTTGATACGCAGGAAGCCGCCTTTCGGTTCGCTGATGCGCAACGGGCCGCGAATCCCGGTGCGATCGCCCGAGGGCTTGCCTTCGAGGCGGGTTGCCGGATCGCGCTTGTCCGTCGGCACGAAGCCCCTGTTCACCAGAACCGTGAAGCCATCATCCGCTCGGAACGGCGCCATTACCCAGAAGCCACCGCCGAGATCGGTGACCGCCTGGACCAGGGTCTCGCGATCACCGAGAAACCGGCCCGTGACGGCAATCTGGCGATACTCGTCATCCCTGGCGTTGATCGCCGGCCAGGCCGAAGGCGCCGGGGCGGCCACAGGTGCCGCCTTGAGACGCTGGTCGACACGCTCGATCAGGTCGAGCTTCCAGACGCGGCGCTCCAGCTGCCAGATACCAAGCGCCGAGAACCCTGCGATGCCGATGGCTCCGCAAAGGCAAAGCATCAACAGCGTCCATCTCGAACGCGTAACCCTTTGACCGTCGCCTGTATTCGAAGGCGGTGTCGCCCGCGCCTGTTCGTCCAAAGCCAGGTCCCTCTCTCAGGGTATCTGACTCATGTCATGGCCGGGCATCATGTTGACGTTCAGATGGTACATGACCCAGAGCGAGCCCGTCAGCGCGATCATCACCAGGATGAGGGTGAAGATCAGCGCCATCATGGTCCAGCCGCTCTCCGACCTGGTGTTCATATGCAGGAAGAACACCATGTGGACGATGATTTGCACGACGGCGAAGGCCATGATGGCAATCGCCGACGCCATCTGATTGCCGAGCGCGTTGGTCATGACCAACCAGAAGGGAATGGCGGTCAGTACGACGGACAGGCCGAAGCCTGTCAGATAGCCGGCCAGCGAGCCGTGATCGACGCCGTGATGCGCGTGGCTGTGGTCGCTGGTGTCTGTTTGGTGCCCGGCGCTCATCGCAACATTCCCATCAGATAGACGAAGGTGAAGACGCCGATCCAGATGACGTCGAGGAAGTGCCAGAACATGCTCAGGCACATCAGGCGCCGCTGGTTCGCGGCGATCAGCCCATGTCTGGAGACCTGCACCATCAGCACAACCAGCCAGACCAGGCCGAAGGTGACGTGCAGGCCGTGCGTTCCTACCAGCGTGAAGAACGACGAAAGAAAGCCGCTGCGCTGTGGCGTCGCCCCCTCGTGGATGAAATGGGCGAATTCGTAGAGTTCGATGCCGAGAAAGGCGAGGCCGAACAGGCCGGTGATCACCAGCCACACCTGCATCGGCCTCACTCGCCCTTTCGCCATCTCCAGCATGGCGAAGCCGTAGGTGATGGAGGACAGCAGCAGCATGGTGGTGTTGAGCGCGACCAGCGGAAGATCGAACAGGTCCTTCGGCGCGGGTCCGGCCGCGTAGTTGCCACCGAGCACGCCGTAGACTGCAAACAGCATCGCAAAGATGAGGCAGTCGCTCATCAGGTAGATCCAGAAGCCGAGCATGGTGCTGCTGCCGCTCTCGGCATGGCCGTGGTCGTCTTCCAGGTGGAAGACCGTTTCGTCGATCACCGTGTCGGCGTGTGCCATGGTGCTCATCCCGCCTGGCTGGTGGCTGCGAGCAGGCGTGTCCGCTCGTCCTCGACGCGGGTGACGTCGCTGGACGGAATGTGGAAGTCCCGGTCGTAATTGAAGGTATGCGCGATGGCGTAGCCGATCAGAGCAACGAAGCTCACGATCGCCAGCCACCAGATGTACCAGATGAGCGCCACGGCAAGCACCACGCTCAACCCAGCCAGAATGACGCCGGCTCCGGTGTTGCGCGGCATGTGGATGTCGTGGAAGCCCGTCAACGGACGCTGGTAACCGCGATTCTTCATGTCCGCCCAGGTGTCGAGATCGTGGACGACCGGCGTAAAGGCGAAATTGTAGGCCGGGGGCGGCGACGAGGTTGCCCATTCGAGTGTACGCCCGTCCCACGGATCACCGGTGTCGTCACGAAGCTGCTCGCGCCGGCGCACGCTGACGAAGATCTGGATGAGGAAGGACAGGATACCAAGCAGGATCAGGAAGGCGCCAAAAGCGGCGATGATGAACCAGATCTGCAGCGAGGGATCCTCGAAGGTGCGTAGCCGGCGCGTTACGCCCATCAGGCCGAGGATGTACAGCGGCATGAAGGCGAACCAGAAGCCGACCACCCAGAACCAGAAGGACATCTTTCCCCAGAACGGATCGAGCCGGAAGCCGAATGCCTTGGGGAACCAGTAGCTGATACCGGCAAACAGGCCGAACAGCACGCCGCCGATGATGACGTTGTGGAAATGCGCGACCAGGAACAGGCTGTTGTGGAGCACGAAGTCGGCCGGCGGAACGGCGAGCAGCACGCCGGTCATGCCGCCGACAGTGAAGGTCAGCATGAAGGCGACTGTCCACATCATCGGCAGTTCGAAGCGGATGCGGCCGCGGTACATGGTGAACAGCCAGTTGAATATCTTGGCGCCTGTCGGGATCGAAATGATCATCGTGGTGATGCCGAAGAACGAGTTGACGCTCGCTCCCGACCCCATGGTGAAAAAGTGATGCAGCCAGACGAGATAGGACAGGATGGTGATGACGATGGTTGCGTAGACCATCGAGGTGTAGCCAAAGAGCCGCTTGCCGCAGAAGGCCGAGGTCACTTCGGAAAATATGCCGAAGGCCGGCAGGATCAGGATGTAGACCTCGGGGTGGCCCCAGATCCAGATCAGGTTCACGTACATCATCGGATTGCCGCCGAAGTCGTTCGTGAAGAAGTTGGTGCCGACATAGCGGTCGAGAGCCAGCAGGGCCAGCACCGCCGTCAGCACCGGGAAGGCGGCGACGATGAGCACATTGGTGCAGAGCGCGGTCCAGGTGAAGATCGGCATTCTCATCATGGTCATGCCAGGCGCGCGCATCTTGACGATGGTGCAGACGAGGTTCACGCCCGACAGCAGCGTGCCGACGCCCGCCACTTGCAGTGCCCAGATATAATAATCCACACCGACATCCGGACTGTAGCCGATGCCCGACAGCGGCGGATAGGCAAGCCAGCCGGTGCGCGCGAATTCGCCGACGAACAGCGACATCATGACGATGACCGCGCCGCCGACCGTCATCCAGAAGCTGAAATTGTTGAGGAACGGAAACGACACGTCGCGCGCGCCGATCTGCAGCGGGACGACGAAATTCATCAGACCCGTCACCAGCGGCATCGCCACGAAGAAGATCATGATCACGCCGTGCGCGGTGAAGATCTGGTCGTAATGATGTGAATTGAGATAGCCTTCCGAACCGCCGAAGGCCATCGCCTGCTGGAGCCGCATCATGATGGCGTCGCTGAAGCCGCGCAGCAGCATGACGATGCCGAGCACCATGTACATCACACCGATGCGCTTGTGGTCGACGCTGGTGAACCATTCGCGCCACAGATAGCCCCAGAGCTTGAAATAGGTCAGCGCGCCGACGAGGGCGATGCCGCCCAGCGCGACGACCATGAAGGTCGCGACCACGATGGGCTCGTGCAGCGGCAGCGACTCGAGTGTAAGCCGGCCGAAGATCGCCTTGAGAAGAGCAGGATTGTCGAACATGTCTTGCGTGGCGCCTCAGGAGTTGAAGGGCGACCGAAGCGTGCCGGTTGCGGAAGGTGACGGCAGTCGGATCGACAGGGGCAGTGGCCGTTGCAGACCGGCGCCGACTATCGGCGTCGAGGTCATCGGCGTGGCGGATTGATCAGCCTTCGAAGCCGCCAGTGCTTCTTCGGTCGTGCATATGCTGGCGACATAGGATGGGGCAGGGCCGAATATCGTGCCGCGGCGGGCGAACTTGTCGTACAGCAGCGGAAGGGTGTTGCGGATGCCGGCCATTCCCAGACCGCCCTTGGCATCGATCTGCGACATCTCGCTCATGCACATCTTGCCTGGCTCGACGCACATGTTGAGGATCGCCTTGTAGAGATCGGTATCCACCGCCGCATAGTGGCGCACGGGCTGGTTCTCACTGGGCTGTTCGAGTTCCAGATAGCCGTTTCGGTCGAGCTTGCCGCCGCCGTCCTTTGCCTTCGCGATCCATGCCTGGAAACCGGCATCGTCGAGGCCGTGGAACGCGAAGCGCATTCCCGAGAAGCCGGCGCCGCTGTAATTGGCTGAGAACCCTTCATAGTCGCCGGACTTGTTTATGACCGCGTGCAGCCTGGTTTCCATACCCGGCATCGCATAGATCTGGCCGGCCAGTGCTGGAATGTAGAAGGAGTTCATCACCGATGCGGAGGTGATGCGAAAGCTGATCGGCCGGTCGACCGGCGCAGCCAGTTCGTTGACCACGGCGACGCCGTATTCGGGATAGATGAACAGCCATTTCCAGTCGAGCGCGACGACTTCGACCTCAAGCGGGCGCACATCCAGCGGCAGCGGCTTGCCGGCCGCTACACGTCCGATCGGACGATAGGGGTCGAGCAGATGGGTGCCCATCCAGGTCAAGGCGCCCAGGCAGATGATGATCAGAAGCGGCACGGCCCAGATGACGAGCTCGAGATGGGTCGAGTGGTCCCAATCCGGCTCGTAGCGCGCCTCGCGGTTGGACTGGCGGTATCGCCAGGCAAAGAATATGGTGAGAGCCATCACCGGTATGATGACGATCAGCATCAGTGCCGTGGACACCATCAGCAGGTCGCGCTGCTGCGCGGCGACGTCGCCGGCCGGGTTCAGGACGACCATGCTGCAGGAGCCGAGCGATGCCGGCAGGGGCAGCAGGAAAAGGGTACGGAGACGGCTCAATGTATGACCTGTCGGTTGTTCCCCCCAGTGCTAACCGTACCGCGGCAATGAAGGCATTGGACAATTTGTCCAATGCCGCAATGACGCGGCAGGCGTCATCAAAGCACCTGGCCCGCGCACATGGCAAGCGATCGTATGAGACCGCGGCGGGGCGACGGAGAATGCTGTGAGCCCAACTTCGAAGATCGAAGCCGACGCAAGACGGATCAACGCGCGGCATCACGAGGTGAAGCCGGGCGAAATCGCCGTTGGCGTCATCATCGGCAGGACGTCGGAATTCTTCGACTTCTTCGTCTACGCGATCGCTTCCGTCATCGTTTTTCCGAAGCTCGTATTTCCTTATGCTGACCCGTTGACCGGCACGCTCTACTCCTTCGCCATCTTCGCGCTTGCCTTCATCGCGCGGCCGATCGGGACGGCGATCTTCACCGCGCTCGACCGCGCCTACGGCCGCAGCGCCAAACTCACCATCGCGTTGTTCCTGCTGGGGACCTCGACGGTCTCGATCGCCTTCGTGCCCGGTTACGACCAGATCGGCCAGGCTTCGGCCTGGCTGCTGGCCATGTTCCGGATCGGTCAGGGACTGGCGCTGGGCGGGACATGGGACGGACTTGCCTCGCTGCTGGCGTTGAATGCGCCCGAAAAGCGCCGCGGCTGGTATGCCATGATCCCGCAGCTGGGCGCGCCACTCGGGCTCATCGTTGCCAGCGCCCTGTTTGCATATTTCGTCGGCAACCTGTCGGCCGAAGACTTCTTCAGCTGGGGCTGGCGCTACCCGTTCTTCGTCGCCTTCGCCATCAACGTCGTCGCCCTGTTCGCGCGGCTGCGCATAGTGGTGACGCCGGAATACACCAAACTGTTCGAAGGCCAGGAACTGGAGCCGACCTCCGTCCGCGAGACGTTGCGCGCCGAAGGGCGCACTGTCGTGCTCGGCGCCTTCGCGCCACTGGCGAGCTTCGCCCTGTTCCACATGGTTACGGTGTTTCCTCTGTCCTGGATCTTCCTGTTCACGCGCGAGGGACCGGGACGGTTCCTGGTCATCGAGACGATCGGAGCCTTCTTCGGCCTGGCGGCAATCGCGATCTCGGGCCTCGTCGCCGACCGCGTCGGACGCTGGCCCTTGCTTGGAGGCTCGGCGGTGGCCATTGCCGTGTTCAGCGGTTTCGCGCCACAGCTGCTCGATGGCGGCTTCGTCGGTGAGTCCGTCTTCATGGTCTTGGGCTTCGTCCTGCTCGGCCTGTCGTTCGGCCAGTCTTCGGGAGCACTCGCCTCGAACTTTTCAAAGAACTACCGCTATACAGGTGCTGCGCTGACCTCGGATCTCGCCTGGCTGTTCGGTGCCGGCTTCGCGCCCATTGTCGCCCTGTTCCTGTCCGCCCACTTCGGGCTGATCTCGTCAGGCGCCTATCTGTTGTCGGGAGCGCTATGCACGCTGCTGGCGCTGAGGCTCAACCAGCGCCTGGATCGGACGCCCGCTTGAGCGACCTGCTTGGCCAGGGCTGGGGACCTCCCGGCCCAATGACGCTGCACGACAAGACCAACAAGCAGAATTTCCTGCTTCTGATTCAACTGCGCTGGATCGCGGTCGGTGGTCAGATCGTGACGATCCTGTTCGTCCGCTACGCGCTTGGCATCGGGCTGCCGCTGGTGCCGATGGCAGTGGTGATCCTGCTGCTGATCGCTCTCAACGTCGCCAGCCTGCGTCGGCACAGCAGCCAGGACGCGATCACCAACACCGAGCTGTTTCTTGGACTGCTGCTCGACGTCACCGCGTTGACGGTCCAGCTTTACCTGAGCGGCGGCGCGTCCAATCCCTTCATTTCGCTTTACCTGCTCCAGGTCATCCTGGGCGCGGTACTGCTGGAGACATGGTCGGTCTGGGCGCTTGTCCTCATTGCAAGCACGTGCTTCATCGCGCTGACCACCTTCTACCGTGAGATCAGCCTGCCCGCCGCACACGGTGCCGGGCTGTTCAGCCTGCACATCCAGGGCATGTTCATCTGTTTTGTCCTGGCGGCAACGCTTCTGGTGCTGTTCATCACCAGGGTCCAGAACAACATTCGCACCCGCGACGCCCATCTTGCGGATTTGCGACAGCAGTCGGCGGAGGAGGCTCACATCGTCAGGATGGGCCTGCTCGCCTCTGGCGCCGCGCATGAACTCGGCACGCCGCTGGCCACGCTTTCCGTCATCCTCAACGACTGGCAGCGCATGCCGGCTCTCGATGCCGATCCGGATATGGCGCAGGAAATCCGGGAGATGCAGGGCCAGTTGGACCGTTGCAAGAAGATCGTTTCGGGAATCCTGATGTCGTCGGGCGAATTGCGCGGCGAAGGCACGGTTCGCACCTCCGTCGACGCCTTCCTGGCGGAGTTGGTGGCCGAATGGAAATCGACACGGCTGCCGCAAGGCTTCGAATACACCAGGCGTTTCGGCGCCAACCAGGAGATCGTCTCCGATCCCGCGCTCAAACAGGTGATGTTCAATGTACTGGACAACGCACTTGAAGCGTCGCCTCTATGGGTCGGGTTGATCGTCAGCCGCCACGCGGACGATCTCATCGTCGAAGTTGTCGACCTGGGACCGGGATTTGAAGAAGCCATGCTTGCTGAATTCGGCAAGCCCTACACGTCGACCAAGAATCGGCCAGGTAGCGGGCTCGGCCTGTTTCTGGTCGTCAATGTCATCCGCAAGCTGGGGGGTACCGTCACCGTAAGAAACAGAACCGAGGGGGGAGCTTCGGTCACGTTGCATCTGCCGCTGGCTGCTCTGTCTCCGAGAGGGCACAATGCCGACTAAACGCACGCTGTTGATCGTCGAGGACGATATCGCCTTTGCCAACGCGCTGCGTCGGTCTTTCGAACGGCGTGATTACGAAACGCATGGCTGCCGGAGCGTCGACGGCGTGCATGCGCTGATCGGCACCGTTGCCTTCCAATATGCCGTCGTCGATCTCAAGCTTGCCAGCGGCTCTGGCCTGGAATGCGTCAGGGCGCTGCACGAACACGATCCTGAAATGCGGATCGTCGTGTTGACCGGCTTTGCAAGCATCGCCACCGCTGTCGAGGCGATCAAGCTCGGCGCCTGCCAGTATCTCGCCAAGCCTGCCAACACAGACGACATTGAAGCGGCTTTCGGCCAGGTCGAGGGCAATGCTTCGGTGCCGCTCGCCGAGCGACCCACCTCGATAAAGAACCTCGAATGGGAGCGCATCCACGAGATGTTGGTAGAGGCCGACTTCAACATTTCCGAGACAGCACGACGGCTGGGCATGCACCGCCGGACACTGGCGCGGAAGCTGGAGAAGAGGCGTGTGAAGTAAGGCACGGTCTACGGGCATCGCATATTGTGGCGATACCAATGATGACATTGATGCGGCAACAATCGTTGTATTCGAACGATGTCCTCCAAAGGGAAAAAATTGGCAGGGCAGGGATTAAAATCCCCACATGCTCCGTAAACAGGACATGAAACCGTCGATGCCACGCTTTGACATCATAGGACAGCTCGGTTCGCTGCGCCGCTATGCGCGCTCGCTGACGCGCGACAGCACCGACGCCGAGGATCTTGTCCATGACGCGCTGGTGCGCGCTTATGAGCGGCGCAGCACGTTCCGCTCCGGCGGAAACCTGCGCGCGTGGCTGCTGTCGATCGTCCACAACACCTTCATCGACAAGATGCGGTCCCGCAAGTCCGAAGCGTCGCGCCTCGAACAGGCTGGATACCTGGCCGACGGCAGCACGCCGGCACCGCAGGAGCATTCGGTGCGCCTGGCGCAGGTGCGCCAGGCTTTTTTCAGCCTGCCGGAAGAACAGCGTTCAGCGCTGCACCTCGTCGCCATCGAAGGCCTCTCCTACCAGCAGGCCGCCGATGCCAGCGGCGTGCCGCTCGGCACGCTGATGTCACGCATCGGCAGGGCGCGCGCCGCACTGCGCGAGATGGAGGAACCGGCGAAGGCAAAAAACCACCTCAGGATCGTTGGAGGCCCGTCATGACCGCAACTGTCGATCCCGTGACGGATATCGACCTCGACGCCTATGTCGACGACCAGATCGACGTCACCCGCCGCATCGAGGTCGAGGCATTCTTGTCCGCTCGCCCGGAGACAGCGGCGCGCGTGATGTCGGATCTCAGGACCCGCGATGAACTGCGCGTGGCGCTTGCCGGCTCCAAGGGCATGGCACGGCCCGCGACCGCCGATGCCGCGCGGCGGCTGGAGAGGGGGCTTGCCCGCGGCCGCATCTTCGGTGTGCTGCAGCGCGCCGCGGTGGTTGCTGCCTTCGTCGCCGCCGGCTGGCTGGCGAATGGCATCATCGGGCCGATGTCGGTGACCAAGGTCGTCGCCTCGCCGCAGCCGCCCGCCTATGTCGACGAGGCGGTGCAGGCCCACAGGACGACGCTGGTGCGCGAGAGCATGCCGTCGCAGCCCGAAGCGCCCAATTACAATGCCGGCGAGATTCGCGCTGCGACCGCCATCGTCATGCCGTCGCTGCCCAAGGACTGGAAGGTTCGCGACGTGCAGATCTATCCGTCACGCTTTGGGCCGAGCGTCGAGATGGCGGTCGAGACGAAAGACATGGGGCTGGTGTCGCTGTTTGCGATCCGGCCTGGAACCTTCGACGTCGTCAAGCCGACGATCGCGCCCTCGGGCGATATTTCCTCGGCCTATTTCCAGATCGGCGAGGTCGCCTATGCGGTGGTCGGACGAAGCGAGGTCCGTGACCTCGACCGCGCCGCCGAGACGCTCGCCAAGACGCTTTACTGATCGATCCACAAAGGAGAACGCAAATGAACACCCCCAATCTGGGATATCGCGTCGGCGCCGGCGCCCAAACCGGAGCCATCTTCGATGAGGGCCTGCGCCAGCACATGCTGCGCGTCTACAACTACATGGGCGTCGGCCTGGTGGTCACCGGCCTCGTCGCCTTCATGATCTCATCGACGCCGGCGCTCTACGTGCCGATTTTCTCCAGCCCGCTGAAATGGGTGGTGATGCTGGCGCCGCTCGCCTTCGTCATGCTGTTCTCGTTCAAGATGCAGACCATGTCGGCGGCGAGTGCCCAGGCGATGTTCTGGGCCTTCTGCGCGGTCATGGGCCTGTCGCTCGCCTCCGTGTTCCTGGTCTTCACCGGAACCAGCATCGCGCGCACCTTCTTCATCGCCGCCACCATGTTCGGCGCCACCAGCCTCTACGGCTACACGACAAAGCGCGACCTGACCCAGTTCTCGTCGTTCCTGATCATGGGCCTGATCGGCGTGGTGATCGCCAGCATCGTCAACATCTTCCTCGGCTCGACCGCGCTGCAGTTCGCCATCTCGGTGATCGGCATCGCCGTGTTCATCGGCCTGACCGCTTGGGATACGCAGACGATCAAAGAACAGTATGCCGAGAATTTCGATGCGGAATCGCGCCAGAAACTTGCCGTCTTCGGCGCCTTCTCGCTCTATCTGAACTTCATCAACATCTTCCAGCTGCTGCTGAATTTCACCGGCGAACGCGAATAACGACTATCCGCTGTGGGCAAGAGCGAGGGTTATTGCTCTTGATGCGGAGAGGTGGCCGGAGGGAGATCCTCCGGCCACAATTCGTTCCTGCAGAACCCGGCTGCACCTTGAGTCCCCAAGAGCTTTTGCTAGTCTGCCCACCGCGCCGGCCTTCACGACCCGCGAGGAAATGTGGCACAGGACAGCCAAACGCTTCATGGCGACGATATCTCGGCGACCATCGTCGCGCAGGGCGCGGAACTGATTTCGCTGCAAGACGCGCACGGATTTGAATTCCTGTGGCAGGCGGGGCCAGAATGGCGGCGGCACTCGCCGGTGCTGTTCCCGATCGTAGGGCGGCTGGCGGGCGATCATCTGCGCCATCGCGGCCGGACCTATCCAATGACGCAGCACGGGTTTGCGCGCGACAAGCCGTTTGCCTGGGCGCAGAAGGGGCCGCGATCCTGCACGCTGGTGCTCACTGACGACGCCGACACCCGGGCGCGCTATCCGTTCGCCTTTCGGCTTGAAGTGACCTACACGCTGGTCCGCCAGCAGCTTGATGTGACTTTCGATATCACCAACACCGGCGATGAGCCGCTGCCGGCATCGATCGGGGCGCACCCGGCATTCAATTGGCCCTTGCTGCCGGATCTGGCCAAGACGGATTACCGGCTGATTTTTGCCGACGACGAGCCGGCGCCGATCCGCCGCCTTAAGGACGGACTGCTGCTGAAAACGCCACAGCCGACGCCTGTCGAAGGCAACATCCTCCCGCTCTCAGAGCGGTTGTTCGACGAGGACGCCGTGATCATGGACCAGCCCGCCAGTACCAGCGTGCGCTATGCCGCTAAGCTTGGCCCGGCTCTGGAGATGTCCTGGCATGGAGTTCAGGAGTTGGGCGTCTGGTCAAAGCCGGGCGGCGCGCCGTTCCTGTGCATCGAACCTTGGCACGGCATTGCAAGCCCGGTGGATTTCGATGGTGAGTTCATCGACAAGCCTGGCGTGATGTTGATCGCGCCGGGTGCAAGGCGCGTGATGAGCTATCAGATACGACTGCTGTGACGTTCCTGATCGGCAGATCCGGCCAAACCGGGAGTGCCCAATGAAGCTGTACTTCAGCCGCAATCCCAATCCTCGATTGGCGGTCGCGGTCGCACGCTATCTCGAAACGAAAGTGGACTTTGAATTCGCTTCGCCATTCGCTGCCGGGCAAATGGAGAAATTTCGCCGGTTAAATCCCAATCTCTCACTGCCCATCCTTGTGGATGATGAGGGAAAGAGCCTCTGGGAGGCAGACGCCATAGCCTGCAGGCTCTCGCGCGACGCGCATTCGGATTTCTGGCGCACCGGCGATGACGAACCGGAGATGATCCGCTGGCTCAGCTGGGGCAAGGAGCACTTCGCACTCGCTTGCGACACGGTGCATTTCGAACGTGGCACCAAACAGCGGTACGGCATCGGCCCGATCGATCAGAAGCGAGTGGAGGAGGGCCTAGACCGATTCCATACGGCTGCGGCAATACTCGATGCCGTGCTTGCCGAGCGGCAGTGGCTGGTCGGGAATTCGGTTTCCCATGCCGATTTTCGAATGGCGACCTTCCTGCCGTTCAACGATGCCGCCAGATTGCCGCTCGACGATTATTCCTCTGTCAGCCGCTGGTACCGCCGGCTTGAAGACATCGACGCCTGGCGTGACCCTTTCAAGGGGATGGATGCACCCGAATTACCGCCGGTGCCGCAAACGGCTGTCGCGGACCAGCGGTGAGAATGCGCGCGAGGAACCGCGCGGCAAGCCGAGTCTACCAAGGCACTGATGTGTGGGGGATCGGATGAAGATCTATGTCCTGAGCGTGGTCGAAGGACAGGAATGGGGCCTTCCTCGACAGGCGGACGACTACCAGCTGTTTTCGATGCTCTGCGGCCGGAAGCAGACCCAATGGCATCCGCCCGGGATGGAGATCCTGCGCGAACAGGACGACGGTACGCTCCGGCAATATTCAGATTTTCCATGGCTTGGCGAGCATGTGCTCATCCTGCGGGCAAGGGCGTTGAAGTTGCTTCGGCCTACCCTCGAACCGTACGGTGAATTCCTGCCGCTTCGTGCTGACGAGCCAATATCGCTCTTCAATGTCACCACCGTGATCGATGCGCTGGACGAGGAACGTTCAAAGATCGTTCGCTTTGACGATGGCGGCATAATGGTGATCGAAAGCCTCGCCCTTCGAGCGGACGCAATCGGCGGTATCGAGATATTCAAGCTGCCCGAGCGTGCCGACGGGGTGCGAATATCCGATATCTATCTGCAGGAGACGATCGTACGCCGGATCGGGGAGCTTGGGCTCAAGGGCATTGCTTTCAACTTGGCCTGGAGCGACGAGCCGGCCGGACAAGGCAGGATCGAGTACCCAGGTGTGGAAAAGGGCATTTCAACCGCAAGCTCGCTCGCGCGCTTTTGGGCCGGTCTGCGGCGAAAAGCAGGGTTTTGATATCAAGCCTGCCGGACGACGGCGCCGACCACATTGACGAGAAGGCGCGCGGCGGTCAGCGCTGACAGGCCGTCAATATCGGCCGGAGGATAGAACTCGACAAGGTCGAATCCTGCGATCCGGGCCCGTCTGCCGAGGCCGGCGATCAGGTCGATCACCTGCGTGTAGGTGAGGCCGCCGGGTGTACGCGCCGCCACGCCCGGCATAATGCTTGGATCAAGGCTGTCGCAGTCGAGGGTGACGACGACCCGCGCGCCTTCCGGAATATGCCGAAGCGCGGCTTCGACGCCCTGGGCATGAACCTCACGGGCGGTCACGAAGCGGCTGCCATAGCGCCGGGCGGCTTCGATTTCGGTGATGCGCGCGCTGCCGACGCTGCGCAGACCGACCTGCACCATGCCGGCGACATGCGGCATCTCGCTCGCCCTGCGCATCGGGCTCGAATAGCCGTGGCGTTCGCCATGAACCTCGTCGCGCCAGTCGATATGGGCGTCGATCTGCAAGACCCAGACTGGCCCGTGCTCCGCAAAGCCGGCGAGGAAGGGAATGGTCATGGAACAGTCGCCGCCAATCAGGATCGGCACAGCCGGCAACGTCAGGATCTCGCGCGTTTTTGCCTCGATCCTGGCC
Source organism: Mesorhizobium sp. M7A.F.Ca.US.006.01.1.1 (assembly GCF_003997935.1). GTDB lineage: Bacteria > Pseudomonadota > Alphaproteobacteria > Rhizobiales > Rhizobiaceae > Mesorhizobium. The sequence continues at coordinate 2,768 of NZ_RZQL01000102.1, read as the reverse complement.
CGGTTGCCGGCATTGTCATGCATGGTGGTCAAGATATCGCCGGCGTCGATGCAAGAGACCGGCTTGCCGTCGAACAGCGGGCCGCCAAGATCGAAATCCCAGTGCTCGACGAACGCGGCATCGTCCTGGCTCGCAGCGCGGATGGCATCCGCCGCCAAGGCGTGGCCGCTGCTTTCCTTGCCGGGATAGGTGCTGGCGTGACCGGCCCCGAAGATCACCGCACGGGGCACCCGGCCGTCTGCGAGGCGGTCGGGAAGGCCGAGAAAGGGAGGCGAGGGGGTCATGCCTTGATGGTCCTGATGATGGCTTGGCGCACGCGGATCGGGGTGCGGCTAGGTCAAGCGCCTAGGCTTCAGCTTCGTGTGCCCGATTGGGTAAGCCCAATAAACTCTAAAACGATCGAGATCGAGCGCCCACGAGGTGTTTCAAATTTGGGCCAATGGGCATTGGCGGCGGCATGGGCCGATTTCGAGACGACATAGAGACTTGCGCGCCGGCGATGACGTTGGGGCGGGCTTGGATCGGCAGGCGCGATCCCGAAATTTCCAGTACGTGACGAGAATGAACCTTTGGCTGGCCGCCCGGTAGCGGAACCAGGCGGGGTTCACGTTGTTACCACAGCGGGCGACTGCCGGTTGCCGGATTAGGAGTCATCGTTTCATGACCAATGGTCCATTGCCTGAAAACGTCCTGGTCTCGCTTCCCAAGATCGATGCAAAAGCGGCGCCGACGCTCAAAAATGCCGAGGCGGAGGTATTTTACACGGAAGCAATCCGCGAGCTTACCGCCACCGACATACCCTTTCTGGTCGCCGGAACCTACGCGGTAAGCGCTTATACGGGTGTCACCCGCCAGACCAAGGACCTCGATATCTTCTGCAAGGCAGGCGACTACGCGCGGATTCTCGCCCATTTCAAGCAGCTTGGATATGCCGTCGAAATCGAGGACGATCGGTGGCTCGGCAAGGTGTTCAAGGGCACGCATTTCTTCGACGTCATATTCGGCTCGGCCAACGGCATGATGCCTGTTGGCGACCTGTGGCTGGAACACGCCCGCCAAACCGAGCTGTTGGGCAGCAGGGTGCGGATCATCGGACCGACCGAACTCATCTGGTCCAAATGCTTTATCCAGGACAGAGGCCGACACGATGGCGCCGATATCGCTCATACGATTCTCAAGGCGGGCGATCAGATCGATTGGCACCGGCTGCTTTCTTACCTGGAGGTTCACTGGGAGGTTCTGTTGATGCAGCTTATCAATTTCAGATGGATCTATCCGAGCGAGCGCGATCATATCCCGGCGTGGTTGCTCGATGAATTGCTCGACCGCCTCGCCAAGCAACGGCAATTGCCGTCTCCAAGGATGAAGATCTGCCGTGGGCGGCTGCTTTCGCAAACCGATTACGAAATCGACGTCAAGGAATGGGGCTTCGCCGGCGTCGGGGGAGTGGGAGAATTCCGTGATGGCTGATCCCGTCAAGAGCAGCGCGCCCAAGGAGGGCGCACGCGCGCTCAAAGTTGCCGCGATCGGGGATCTTCATGTGCGGGAAGATGCGCAAACCTCGTATCGAGACCTGTTCGGAGAGATATCGAGCGAAGCGGACATTCTCGTTCTCACAGGAGATCTGACCAATCTCGGCAAGCCTCGAGAAGCGGAGATGCTGGCCGAGGATCTGCGCAACTGCTCCATCCCGGTTGTGGCGGTGCTCGGCAATCATGACTATGAGTCTGGTGCGGTGGAAGACGTCACGAAGATCCTGCGCCAAGCGCATGTTCACCTCCTCGATGGGCAGGCAGTCGAAATTGAGGAGGTCGGTTTTGTCGGCGTGAAGGGATTCATAGGCGGCTTCGGGTCGCGCATGCTCGGCTCATTCGGTGAACCGGCGATCAAGACGATGGTCGCGGAAAGCGTGAACGAGGCAATGCGGCTTGAAAATGCGATGCGCCAGGTGCGGGCCAAGCGCACGCTGGTGATCCTCCACTACGCGCCGATTGCCGACACCGTCGCGGGAGAACCGCCGGAGATATTTCCGTTTCTAGGCTCTTCACGCCTGGCCGAAACGATCGATCGATTCCGGGTTAGTGCTGTCGTGCACGGTCATGCACATCGCGGTTCTTACGAAGGTCAAACACCTGGCGGAGCCAAGGTCTACAACGTCGCCATGCATGTGGCCAAGCCTGGCGGCCGCCCCTACGCCTTGCTCGAAATCTGATGCCAACGGGCCTGCGCCGCCGATATCCATTGGCCTGGACTCAATTGGTGGCGTTGATCGACTTCGCCAACTCTTCCAGCTTGCGGGGATCGTTGCCATGACGGCGCACCAGTTCGCGAGCCTGCCTGGAGGGCAAATCGGTCGTGGCGGCCAGCTGTCGCACCTGCTGATCGTCGATGGCGACCTGCGGCAATGTATGGTCGATATTTCCTTCCTTGTCCTTCATCACGCTTCTCCTTGATCGCTTGTCGACGACAACGGCTCGAAAATCCGACCGGTTCCGAACGATCTGCAACTTTTGCGCCGGCATGCGTGTGCGCACGCCTGCTTTGAGGGCGCAACGATCAAAACGGCTGGATTCTGCCAGGAACCATGCCTCGGCGGACGAGTTGTTCCGACTGAACGGAGATAGTTAGATGCCACAGCCAAGACAGCCAGACCCAAATCGCGATATGCCCGTGCCGCCTCCAACATGGAAGCCCGAGCCGATCGAGGAACCCGAACCGGAAAGGCTTCCGGACGAGACTCCGCTCCCCAACCCCGATGAGAATGAGGA
>NZ_RZQL01000101.1 GCF_003997935.1 Mesorhizobium sp. M7A.F.Ca.US.006.01.1.1 | reverse complement strand
CCTTGATCATGATCGACCGTCTGAATTCTGCAATGCGAATGTGACTGGGTTTCCTGGATCGGGATGGCAAATGCTGCCTCGATACGATATCCACCGCCACGCCTTTCCATTCAGACATTCATGACGGTTCATTCATGTCACGCGACAAGTTCTACATCACCACCCCGATCTTTTATCCGAACGGCAAGCCGCATATCGGCCACGCCTATACGGTCATTGCAACCGACGCCCTGGCACGCTTCCAGCGCCTGGACGGCAAGGACGTCTTCTTCCTGACCGGCACCGACGAACATGGCCTGAAGATGCAGCAAACGGCCGAGAAGGAAGGCATAACGCCGCTGGCGCTGGCCGACCGCAATTCGGCGATTTTCCGCGCCATGACCGAGGCGATGGGCGGCTCGAACGACGACTACATCCGCACGACCGAACCGCGCCACTACGAATCCTGCCAGGCGATCTGGAAGGCGATGGCTGCCAATGGCGACATCTATCTCGACCGCTATAGCGGCTGGTACTCGGTTCGCCAGGAAGCCTATTTCGACGAAGGCGAGACGACCGTCGGCGACGACGGCGTGCGTCGCGAACCGCTTGGGTCGCCCGTCGAATGGAACGAGGAAGAAAGCTACTTCTTCAGGCTTTCCGCCTATCAGGACAAATTGCTGGCGCTTTATGAGAGCCAGCCCGACTTTGTCGGTCCGACCGAGCGCCGCAACGAGGTGCTCAGCTTCGTCAAGTCCGGGCTGAAGGATCTGTCGATCTCGCGCACGACCTTCAAATGGGGCGTGCCGGTGCCAGGCGACGACAAGCATGTGATGTATGTCTGGGTCGATGCCTTGACCAACTACATCACCGCAGCCGGCTATCCCGACACAAAGGCCGAGCAATGGCGCTATTGGCCGGCTACGCACATCATCGGCAAGGACATTGTCCGCTTCCATGCGGTCTATTGGCCGGCCTTTCTGATGTCGGCGGGCATCGAGTTGCCAAAGCGCGTCTTCGCGCATGGCTTCCTGTTCAACCGCGGCGAGAAAATGTCGAAATCGGTTGGCAACGTCGTGGATCCATTCGCGATGGTCGAGCACTACGGTCTCGACCAGGTGCGCTACTTCTTCCTGCGCGAGGTGCCCTTCGGCAACGACGGCAGCTACAGCCATGACGCGATCGTCAACCGCACCAATGCCGACCTTGCCAATGGTCTCGGCAACCTGGCGCAGCGCTCGCTGTCGATGATCGCCAAGAACTGCGGCGGCGTGGTGCCGCAGCGCGGCGAGCTGACGGATGCCGACAGCGCGATCCTGGACCAGGCCGTCGCCGCTCTCGACACCGCGCGCAAGGCGATGGCCGAGCAGGGCATCCATTTGGCGCTGGCGTCGATCTTCGGCGTGGTGGCGGAAGCCGATCGCTACTTCGCCGGCGAGGCACCATGGGCGTTGAAGAAGACCAATCCGGAGCGCATGGAAACCGTGCTGTGGACGACCGCCGAAGTCGTGCGCCGCGTGGCGGTGCTGTGTCAGCCCTTCGTTCCGGGGTCGGCCAACAAACTGCTCGATCTCCTGGCGGTGCCGGCGGACAGCCGCGACTTCGTGCATGTCCACGCGGACCATGCGCTGGTGCCCGGCACTGCGTTGCCCGTGCCGGAAGGGGTGTTTCCGCGTTACGTCGAACAGCCGGACGCGAACGTCTGATGCTCGTTGACAGCCACTGCCATCTGGATTTTCCAGATTTCGCCGAGGAGCGGGCTTCCATTGTCGCCCGCGCCAAGGCAGCCGGTATAGGTCGCATGGTGACGATCTCAACCCGCGTGAAGCGATTTCAGCAAATCCTTGAAATCGCAGAAACTTTCGATGAAGTATACTGTTCGGTCGGTACCCATCCGCACAATGCCGGGGAAGAGCTGGACGTGACGTCGGCCGATCTGGTGCGGCTGGCTGCTCACCCGAAGGTGGTTGCGATCGGCGAGGCCGGTCTCGACTATTTTTATGACAAAGCGCCACGCGATGCACAGGCGAAAGGCTTTCGTAATCACATCGCCGCCGCCCGTGAAACGGGGCTGCCGCTGGTCATCCATTCGCGCGATGCCGATGCCGATATGGTTGATATTCTCGAGGACGAAACAGGGAAGGGCGCCTTCCCCTTCATCCTGCATTGCTTTTCCTCAGGACGCCGGCTTGCCGAGGTCGGCGTCGCTCTCGGTGGCTACGTGTCGTTCTCGGGCATCCTGACCTTCAAGAATTCAGCTGAGTTGCGTGCCATTGCCGCCGATGTCCCGCATGACCGGCTGCTGGTCGAAACCGATGCGCCCTATCTGGCGCCCGTGCCGTTTCGCGGCAAACGCAACGAGCCGGCCTATGTTGCCCATACCGCCAAGGTGCTGGCCGAAACGATCGGCGTAAGCGAAGCTGAAATCGCCGATCTGACCACGGACAATTTCTTCCGGCTGTTCGGCAAGATGCCGCGGCCTGTAGAGCAAAGTGCCTGAACGATGACCGACCGGCTGCGCTTCACCATTCTCGGCTGCGGCTCGTCGCCGGGCACGCCGCGCATCACCGGCGACTGGGGCAATTGCGATCCGGACAACCCGAAGAGCCGGCGCATGCGCACAGCTGCACTGGTCGAGCGGATCGCGGCCAACGGCAGCCGCACGACGGTCGTCATCGACACGGGGCCGGATTTTCGGCAGCAGATGCTGCTGGCCTCGGTCCGGCGTCTCGATGCGGTCGTCTATACGCACCCGCATGCCGATCATATCCATGGCATCGACGATCTGCGCGGTTTCGTTCTCGATCAGCGCCAGCTGATCGACGTTCATGCCGACAGGGCGACGATGCTTCGCTTGCGGGAAGCGTTCGGATACTGTTTCGAGACGCCGCAAGGCAGTTCCTATCCGCCGATCGTCAGGCCGCATCTCATCGACCACGCCAGGCCGGTGGTCATCGAAGGCGAGGGCGGCACCCTCACCCTCGAGCCGCTGCCGCAGATCCACGGCGACATCGTATCGCTCGGTTTCCGCATCGGCGGGCTCGCCTATTGCCCCGACATCAGCGACTTTCCGGAGCCCACCGCCGAACGACTGCGCGACCTCGACGTGCTGATCATCGACGCGCTGCAGTACCGGACACATCCAAGTCACCTGTCACTTGGTGAAGCGCTTGAATGGATCGAGCGGCTGTCGCCTAGACACGCCGTGCTGACGCATATGCATGTACCGCTCGACTACGCCAAGGTGATGGCCGAGACACCCGCCAACGTCGAGCCAGCCTATGATGGGATGGCGATCGAAATCCCTTACGAATCAGCGTGATGCGAATAGAGCTTCATACGGTCTTCCGGCTCGTCGGCGCAAATATCAGCAGCGTTCCGATCCGCTGGTAGCCCATCCGGGGATAAAGCAGCGCCCCGGCATGGGTTGCTGCCAGCACTGAGTACCTTGACCCGCGCGCGCGATCGTCGTGCAACATTTTCGACATCAGAGCCTGGCCAATGCCGCGACGCCGGTGCGACGGCTCGACATACATGCTCGAACACCAGGTGGCTCCCGCGGCATCCAGGCTGCGCACGCGCCCAACGATATCGGCGCCATCGACTGCCACATACTGGCGGAACGGCGCGCTGTCGCCGAGCAAATGATCCGGGATCGGTTGCCTGCGGATGATCTTTCCCAACTGCGCTGCCCGTTCGGCTGTCTGCACGCGTTCGATCGAAGCAACCGCTGGCGGGCTGGGAATCCGGTGCAATCGGTGGACGAAAAAGCCTTCTGTCCGAAGCAGCCGGTAGCCGAGAGCTTTGTAGGCGGTTCGTGTCGGCCCGTCCGGATCCTCGTTCGCGATCACAACGGAAATAGCCAAGCCCGGCCGCGCATGCTGCCGCACGATCGCATCGGCCTCTTGAGCGGCGACGTCATGGACAACCCATTCTTCGCCGCGGTAGTCGCGAGGATTCTTGCGCGCGGCGTCGCGCATCAGCCACAACGGCCCGACGCGGCGAGCCTCGTAAGGAAAGGTGCGGCTTCTGTCGGCGCTGAAGCCTTGCACGAACACCTCGATCGCCGCTTCGATCTCGCTGCTTGCTCTCGTCATTTCGACAGCCTAGCGTTGGCTATCCGCTCAAGGCAATACGCTACAATTGGCTCAAGCCTATGAAAATCAGCGGCAATTTCTAGTTCCTGGCCAGAGCACTAGTTCCATAATCTATCTTATGCGACTTTCTGATGTGGCGGCGACAGGGCGATAAAGTGCCAAGGCGGACAAATAGTCCCGCGGGCCTTGGATTCAGAAGCGCGTCTGGTAGAAGCTCTCCCATGGAAACCCTTGAGGCTCAGAAACCCAGAGTATCGGTTCGCAGGCGTGCGGTTGCGGTCAGATCGTTTCGCTGCAAGAACTTGGTAGCCGTTGTCGAAGATCCGAATGATATCAGGAACATCGGAACGGTAATTCGAAACGCAAATGCTCTGGGCGTTGAAAGAGTCTATATCGTTGATCCACGCAAAGCACTTCCCGATGACTGGCAGCAAATGCGCCAGCGGAAATCGCTTTCGGAAACGTCTGTATCAGCCGTCAAATGGACGTTTGTGAAACGGTTCGACAGCACTGCCGCCTGCCTCAACCATCTGGAAAAGCATGGCTTTATGTCCGTCGTCACCTCACCGCACATAAAGGGGAAAACCAGCGTTTTCCTGCATGAGGGTGATTATACCCAGCACACTAAACTTGCTGTCTGGTTTGGCAATGAGAAACGGGGCATCACCCCCCTCGCGGTCGAGCGCAGCGAGATGTGCGTAGCAATCCCAATGTTCGGGATGATCGAGAGCCTAAACCTCGGGACCAGTTCGGGTATCGTTCTCTACGAAATCACGAAACAGCGACGTGAGTATCAGAGCAAATTCCGCCGCGGAAGACGGAAGGGAAAACGTGCTGAGCCATTACCTACTGTAATGAGTCGTGAAATTGACGGCTTTGCTTCTAGCGAAACCGAACAAGCTGACGAGCCAAAATGAATTGGTGGTTCCAACGCGCGGCTGTCGGCGGCGTGCTCGACCCATGTCGGTTGGGGCGATCAGGCTCCCTATTCCAGAATAACGGTGGCTTCCACCTCGAACAGCATGGGGTCGATTGCAAGCTTGGGAACGGGAACCAGTGTCTGCGCCGGCAGCGCCTCGCCGAACATGTCCTTGACGTTCCTGGTCAACACATCGAGCTTGGACATGTCGTGGTCGACCACGAAGACCGTGAGCTTCGCCACCTGATCCGGCCTGGCGCCGATGCCCTCGAGCGCCGCATGCAAATTTGCGTAGGCCTGCTCAACCTGGACAGCGAAATCGGGTGACAAGGCTCCTGTGCTGTCTTGGCCGCCCTGCCCGGAGATGTAGGCAATCCGAGCTCCGCGCGGTGCGGTCACGGCGGTGCTGTAGCCATTCGGCGACGGGTCGTAGAGCGTCTGTGGATTGACGATGGTCAGCTTGAGGTCGTTCCCAGTCGCTGTAGCCGCAGCGGAAACTGCCATGGTCATGATGATTAGCCCTCCGGTAAGCAGATGCTTGATTGCGCGTGACATGATTCCTCCTGGCTCTGCTGACTGCGAATAACGCACTCGCGGCCGGCATGAACTTTAACCAGATCGCTCATACGATGAATCGTGCGATGTACGAGTCATCGTATGGTACGTCGTACTAGTCAAGCGATCAGCGTCGACATTCCTGACGGTGCCTGCCAAAATCGACGTTCGGCCAGCAAGGAAGACAGATGGCAGCCAAAACCCGCAGTGCCAGCAAACGACGGACAAAGCTTCCACCCATGCAGGAAGCGAGCAGCGAGCCGCCGCTGTCTCGAGAGCGTATCGTGGCGGTCGCGGTGGAACTGCTGGACGCCCAGGGCATAGACGGATTGACAATGCGTCGGCTGGCGGATCGCCTCGGCTCGGGTGTGATGAGCCTGTACTGGCACGTCGACAACAAGGAGGATGTCTTTGATCTAGCACTCGATTCGGCGCTCGAACATCGCGGATCGCCTGAAACAGGCGAGTCTCCGGATTGGCGCGGAGACGTCGTTCATATGCTCGAAGACTGGCGCGCCAGAATGTTGCGCCATCCTTGGTCGGCATCGCTGTTGCCGCGACGGGCGCTTGGCCCGAACATCCTCAGGCGCCTGGAAATGCTGAGCAAGACCTTGTCCAGAGCCGGTGTTGCGGACGCGGATCTCAACGCCGCCATATGGTCGCTCTGGAACTACGTGATGGGCGCCACCCTCACCCGGGCAAGCTTCGACCTCTCGGAAGAAGACAGGGCAGCCGCACAGCAGCGTCTTACACATCTCAGCGAACATTACCCGACAATCGAACGCTCTCGTCTGCTGTTGGACAACGATTGGGATGGCGCCTTCCGAAAGGGCCTCGACTTCCTGCTCGACGGCCTGTCGCCAAGATAGAATTCCGGCGGCTCCGCCTGGAGCAGACCAGATGGCGCTGCCTCGCGCACGCCAGTTTGACGCATAGCTTCCCAGTCCACATCATCACGTTTGGCTCGGCGCCAAGGCGGGCGCAGGCAGCGGGCAAGCCCCGGGTGCTCGATCCCATCGCGGCGGTGGCTGGCGCGGCTGCATTGCAGCTGAATTGTTGCATTTGGCGATGTCGTTGTTACGCATTGCCAAACGCTGGTCGGAATCCTCTGGGCAGCCGATCTTTTGCGCAAACCTTTTTGGCCGACATGCGTTGTTTCCTCTCCAAGCCAAGGAGACGATCATGCAGATGAAGTCGGAAATAACCGGTGAAGCGGCCAAGCAGCGCCATATCCAACGTGGCGTCGATGCCAAGGACAAATCGAAAGGCGATGGGAAGCAGCAAGGCGCCATGCAGGCTGGCGCCCGTGAATATCCCGAGCCCCCCTTCCCTGAGCAACATCAGCCCAAACCGGGGCACGAATGGGCGCTAGAGCCGGAGCCGCTGTACGATGCGCCGTACTATCTCGGATCGAAAAAACTCGACCAAAAGGTAGCACTCATCACCGGCGGCGATTCCGGCATTGGCCGCTCGGTGGCGGTGTTGTTCGCCCGCGAGGGCGCCGACGTCGCGATCGTCTATCTGGCCGAGGACAAGGACGCTGAAGAGACCAAATCCGCGGTGGAGAAGGAGGGACGACGCTGCATCCTGGTCAAGGCCGATGTCAGCGAACGCAGCCACTGCCACAAGGCGGTCATGGAGACCGTCAAAAAATTCGGCCGCATCGACGTGCTGGTCAACAACGCTGCGTTCCAGATCCATTCCAGCGATTTCGGCGAGCTGACCGAAGAACATTTCGACACGACGCTGAAGACCAATCTTTACGGCTATTTTCATATGGCGCAGGAAGCGGTACCGCACATGAAGCCCGGTTCGGCGATCATCAACACCGGTTCGGTAACCGGTATCGACGGTTCAAAACAGCTGGTCGACTATTCGATGACCAAGGGCGGCATCCATGCCTTCACGCGGGCCCTGTCGGGCAGTCTCATCGGCAAGGGCATAAGGGTGAATGCGGTCGCACCGGGTCCGGTGTGGACACCGCTCAATCCGTCGGACAAGGAAGCCGACGACGTCTCGAAATTCGGCGCGGACACGCCAATGAAACGACCCGCGCAACCGGAAGAACTCGCGCCGGCCTATGTGTTCCTCGCTTCGCCGCACTGCTCGAGCTACATCACCGGCGAGATCTTGCCGGTCGTCGGAGGGTACTGAGGATGGCCGAAACGAAATCCGTAACCAAGGAGTAGGATGGATGGGCCGTCTGCTTTTCATGGTGGCGCTCGCTTGTGTAGCGTACCGCATCTACACGGAAACAGCAGGATCTGCTCGGCATGCGCCGCAGGATGACGGTGAGGCGCTGCGCCAGCAATCAGCGGCACTGGGCGTCGACCCGTCTCGCTGACGGAATGGAAACCTGCCGGCAATCCGGCCGGCCGGGTTACCAGCCGGCCGGATTGCAGTCTTATTCGGCTGCCTGCAGGTTGATCTTGCTTTCCGCCATTTCGGTGAGCTTGCGATCGGTCGCCTGTTCCTCCTTGAGATTCTTGGCCAGCACATTGGCGCAGTCGGTGCGGCCAAGCTGCTTGGCCCAGGCGATGAGCGTGCCGTAGCGGGTCATCTCGTAGTGTTCGACGGCCTGCGCCGAAGCAATCAGCGCCGCGTCGAGAACCTCCTTGTCATCGACGTCACCGCTCACATCATCGGCCTCCTCGAGAATGCCGTCGATTGCCGGACAGTTGACCTCCTTGGCCTTGACGCCATGCAATTCAAACACCTGTTCGACGCGCTCGATATGGCCTCTCGTCTGGTCGAGGTGTTTTTCAAATCCGGCTTTCAATTGCGGGTCGGTTGCCTTGTCGATCATCTTCGGCAGGGCCTTCTCGATCTGCTTTTCGGCGTAATAGATGTCGCGCAGCGTGTGCACGAAGAGATCGTCGAGTGTCTTGATGTCCTTCGAAAAGAAGCCCATGGCCTTTCCTTTCATTGCCTTGGTGTGGATTTTGGCGACGGGGTTTGCACGCCGCCAGCAAAGACCGGGACGGTTCCCGGCTTGTCTGGTCAACGTACCGGCACCGAAGGAGTTCCTGATTTCCGAGGGCGAACCGTCCCCTTCTCCAAGGCCTGCGATCCGGCCGTTGGGGAGCCTTTGTCTCGATCACACGTTCTAGCCGCAGAGTAACTGGAACGAGAAGGTCGGCGGAATGTATTTCATCGCATTGGCGACAGACTATGACGGCACGCTGGCTCATGATGGGATCGTCGCCAGGAAGACGCTCGCTGCGCTTGAGCGGTTCAAGAAAAGCGGCCGCAAGCTGGTTCTCGTCACCGGGCGTGAACTGCCCGATCTCAAGCGCGTCTTTCCCGAGCTTAGCCTCTTTGACAAGGTCGTCGCTGAGAATGGCGCGATGATCTACACGCCAGCCAGCGAGGAAGAACGGGTGATCGCCCCATCGCCCGAGCCCAAATTCGTCGCCAGATTGAAGAGGCAGGGCGTCAAGCCGCTTTCGGTCGGGCGATCGATCGTCGCGACCTGGGAACCCCATCAGGCGACCGTGCTCGAGGTCATCAAAAAGATGGGCCTCGAACTGGAAATCATCTTCAACAAGGGCGCGGTGATGATCCTGCCGAGCGGCATCAACAAAGCCACCGGGCTCGCTGCGGCCCTTCAGGACCTTCGACTTTCGCCGCACAACGTCGTCGGCGTCGGCGACGCCGAGAACGACCACGCGTTCCTGCAAGCCTGTGGCTGCAGCGCCGCCGTCGACAATGCAATTCCGGCGGTCAAGGATACAGCCAACCTGGTCATGCGTGGCGCCCGCGGCAAAGGCGTGGAGCAACTCATCGCAAAGCTGATAAAGCGTGATCACGCGATAGTGCCGAAGCGCCATGACGGCATCGTTCTTGGATCGTCTGGCGGCGATGATGTCTACCTGTCGCCGAGCGACACGATCCTCATTGCCGGGAGCTCCGGCATCGGTAAATCCACCTTGGCCACCGCGCTGACGGAACGCTTCGTCGAAAGTGGTTTTCAGTTCTGCGTCTTCGATCCCGAAGGCGACTATGACGGCCTCGAAGGCGCTGTCCGCCTGGGAGACGGCTCAAGCGCGCCGACAAAGGCGCAGGTGCTGGATCTGATCGCCAAGGCCGACAGCAACATTGCCGTCAATGGACTGGCCCTGCGCGTCGACGAGAGGCCGGATTTCTTTGCCGACCTGCTGCCTGGCCTCAGCAGTTTCCGCCGGCGCACCGCGAGACCGCACTGGCTCGTCATCGATGAAGCGCATCATCTTCTGCCCAAGCGGCGCGACGATACGCGGGCGGTCCTGTCATTGGAACTGCCTGGCACAATCCTCATCACCGTTCACCCCGAGGCGATCTCGACAGACGCCTTGCGCCTGGTGACAGCCATCATTGCACTTGGCCCCAAGGCGAAGGACGTGGTGAAGGTCTTCTGCAAGGAGACTGGCATTGAGCCGCCAAAGGGCATTCCAACGCCCAAGGGCGCGCGCGTGCTGTTCTGGCGGCCGCAGGCTGGCAAGAAAGTCAAGACGGTCAAGGTGGTCGAACCACGTCAGTCACTCAAGCGGCACAGCCGGAAATATGCCGAAGGCCAGCTCGACGAAGCCGGCAGCTTCTATTTCCATGGCCCTGACAATGCGATGAATCTCAGGGCTCACAATCTGATGATCTTCGCTCAGATCGCGGAGGGCATAGATGACAAGACCTGGGAGTTTCATTTGCGCACCGGCGACTATTCCAAATGGTTTCGACATCAGATCCGGGACAAGGACCTGGCGCGCGAAACCGCCGAGGCGGAAGAGGACAAGACCCTGTCGGCGCAGCAGAGCCGCAAGCAGGTGCTTGATGCCGTGCGCCGCCGTTACACGGCTCCCGCCACAGCCCCGGAGTGACACGCGAGAGCCAAGGCAATTAGGCTATCGCTGCTCGTTAAACTTTTCAGTCAGGCAACGCCGCAACCGCGACAATTTCAACAACGATGTCGGCTTGCGCAAGCGCTGCAACCCCGATCACCTCCGAGGGCGGCGGGTTGTTATAGCTGCAGTGCTTCGGGCAATGCTCGGCAAAGAACTCGTCCAGTACATCGAGACGAAAATTGGGAGAACCCAGAACGCCGCCATCGGGAAATGGCCCCTTGATGAAGAAGGTCAGCCGGATGAGATAGTCGAGCGCGCTACCGAGTTCTTCCAGATCTGATTTGATGTTCGCCAGAATTGCGCGCCACTGTGCCGCCGCATCGCCAGTGAAGCCCCCTCCTCTCTTTCCGGCAGGATCGTAATTTTCGGCGGTTGCCGTATTCCCGCAAAGATAGACAAATCCCTTTGCTCCGGTGACGACCGTGCCTTTTCCCCACGGCATCAACCTGCCGTTTTTGAATTTCTTATGGGTTACGAGTTCCATGCTTCGTCCAGAACTCTTGATCGTCAGCCTATCAAATCGTCTATTCTGATCGGCAGATCGCGAATGCGCTTGCCGGTGGCATGATAGACGGCACTCGCCACGGCAGCAGCCGTTCCGACATTGCCGAGTTCGCCCAAGCCCTTGACGCCGGCAGGGTTGACCTGATGGTCGATTTCGGGGACCAGGATAACGTCGACCTGTTTGATGTCGGCGTTGACCGGCACGAGATAGTCCTGCAGGTCGCGATTGACGTAGCGCGCGTGTCGCTGATCTATTTCCGTGGCCTCGTGCAACGCTTGGCCAATGCCCCAGATCATGCCACCCATCAGCTGGCTGCGCGCGGTGCGCGTGTTCATGATGCGCCCGGCAGCGAAGGCTCCGACGATGCGCGGCACCCGGATTTCGCGTGTATAGCTGTTGATGCGCACCTCGACGAACTCGGCGCCAAAGGCATACTTGACCGAATCTTCGTCGTTCTCTCCACCATGAAACTCCGACTGTCCGGCATAGAGTTTGCTGAGGGCTTCAGGCGAAGAACCCTTCGGCGCAAACTCGGCATATTCCTCGATGGCACCGACCTGCATGGCCTTGAACACATCGGCCAGCTTTGCGGATTTGCCGGTCTCGGTGACGACCTTTTCGTCCTTCAAGTCCAGCTTCGCATTGCCTGAACCAGCCAGCGGAGCCCCCCTGCCCGCAGCGGCGGCGAACAGCTTTTCGCGTATTACGTCGCAGGCTTTCATGACCGCCGAGCAGACACTGGCGGTCGAGATCGACCCGCCCGACACGGGAGCCGGCGGCAAGGCACTGTCGCCCATCTCGACGCTGACCTTGTCCATGCCGACCCCCAGTCTTTCCGCCGTCATCTGCCCGGCGATGGTGCGAACGCCGGTACCGATTTCATGCGAGCCGCACTGGACCCGCACCTCGCCATCGGCGGTGAGACGAACCCGGGCCGCGCAGGGAGCGGCGGCAGTCGGATAGATTGCCGTCGCGCAGCCCATCCCGACCAGCCAATCGCCGTCGCGCATCGAGCCGACCCTGGGATCGCGCTTCGACCAGCCAAAGGCCTCCGACGCCTGGTCGTAGCACTTGATGAGTGAGCGGCTGGAAAATGGCTTGCCTCCGATCGGCTCCTTCTCCGGTTCATTGATGCGGCGAAACTCCACAGGATCCATGCCGAGGGCCACGGCCATTTCGTCCATGGCGTTTTCCAGCGCGTAGACATAAGGCGTCTCCGGCGGCGATCGCATGTAGCCAGGCGTATTGCGATCGGCATGAACCAACGAAACATGCGTCAGAACGGAGCCGTAATCGTACATTCGCGCGGTGGCGGACGTGCCGCCGACGACATAAGGATCAGGGCGTGACGTCACCTCCCATCCCTCGTGTCCGAACGCCGTGATGCGGCCGTCCTTGCCGGCGCCCATGCGAATCCGATGCCGCGTTTCGGCGCGATAGGTCTGCGTACCGAAAGCCTGCATACGGCTGACGACGCAGCGAACCGGCCGGCCGATCCGCCGCGCCGCGACGGCAACGATTGCAGTGCGTGCCGTCATCGGCCCCTTGGAGCCGAAGGCGCCGCCGATATAGGGACTGACGATCCGTACATTGGCCGGATCAAGCTTCAGTTGGCGTGCCAGTTCCACCTTCCAGCCCGTAACATTCTGGCTGGGCTCGTGTATCGTCAACTGGTCGCCCTGCCATATGGCCGTGGTCGAAAACAGCTCGATCGGATTGTGATGCTGGGTCGGCGTCGAATATTTTTCGTCGATCTTCACCGTCGCATCCGCCCAGGCGGCGTCGAAGTCACCGGCCTTCGCATCCTCCTTGAACATAGGGCTTTTGCCGGCAGCCGGTTCCATCTTCACGCCCTTGGAATCAAAGCTGGCGCTGGGCCGTTCATCCTCGTAGTCTGCGCGGATCAACATTGCGGCTTCCTCCGCCGCCTCGAAGGTTTCTGCGACCACCAGAGCGATGATCTGACCGTCGTGAAAAACCGTCTTGTCGTGCAAAGGGCCGATCGAACTTGCGCCGGTATTGCCGAATTTCGGCGTGTCGATCTTGTCCATATCGCCATAGGTGACGATGTCCAGCACACCGGGTACGGCCCTGGCGTCTTTCGTGTGAAGTTCGGAAACTTTGCCCCGGGCAATGCTGCTGGTGGCAAGGGTACCGTAGGCGACGTTGGCCGTGACGATGTCGGCGGGATAGCCGGCCTGTCCGGTAACTTTTAGCCGGGCATCAATGCGGACAACCGGATCGCCCTGGTTTTCCCTGGGAGCGGGTGCAGCTTGGTTCATGGCTCAGCCCTTCATATCCCGCGTTTCAAGCAGCGCCCGCACCAGCGTGCGCTTGCCGAGCGGTATCTTGAATGCGTTATGCTCGCGCGGTCTGGCATCGGCGAAGGCAGCCTCGGCAGCCTCTTGCGCCGCGGCTTCGTCAAGCACTTTGCCCTGTAGCGCGTCCTCTGCTTCGCGCGCACGCCACGGCACAGTCGCCACACCACCAAGCGCGATGCGCGCACTCCTTACCGTCTCGTCATCCATGTCGAGCGCAACAGCCGCGGACGCCAGCGCAAACGCATAGGATTCGCGATCGCGAATCTTCAGATAGCGCGACTGGCTGCTCCACCGTTCGAGCGGCACTTCGATGGCGGTTATGAGCTCATCGGCGGCAAGATCCGTCTCGATGTCGGGCGTCTCGCCCGGCCGTTTGTGCAGCTTGGCAAATGCAAGCCTGCGCCTTCCCCGAGGGCCTTCGATATCGACGGTGGCGTCCAGCGCGACCAGCGCCTGCGCGAAATCGCCGTGATACGTAGCGATGCAGGCATCGCTCGTACCCAGCACGGCGTGCTGGCGATTGGACCCTTCCATCGCAGCGCAGCCGGAGCCAGGTTCGCGCTTGTTGCACGGCCAGGAAATCTCTCGAAAATACTCGCAGCGCGTACGTTGCAGCACATTGCCGCCCAGGCTCGCCATGTTGCGAAGCTGACCGCTGGCGGCGAATTTCAGGCTGTCGGCAAGGAGCGGGCAACGGCGCCTGACATCATTGTTGTCGACTGCTTCACCCATACGGACCAGTGCACCAAACCGGATCGCGTCATCGTCTATCCTGATCTGCCGCAAGGCCGGCTCGGCAAGAGTGTTGAGGTCGAGCAGTCGCTCCGGCCGCGCGACACCGAGCTTCATATAGTCGGCCAGATTGGTGCCGCCAGCGATGAACTGCGTGTCGGCGCTGGTCGGCGGAACACGCACGACACCGGGACCGGACGCCATGGCGATTGCCGCGGAGACGCTATTTGGTCTTTCATAAGCGAAGGGGCGCATCTTAAGCCCTCCTGATTTGGTCGCGTGCCTGAACGATCGCCGCACCGATGTTGGGATAGGCCGCGCAGCGACATAGATTGCCGCTCATATATTCGCGAATATCGTCTTCCGACCTAGCATGGCCTTCGTTGATGCAACCGATGGCGGACATGATCTGACCCGGTGTGCAATAGCCGCATTGAAAGGCATCGTGGTCGATGAAGGCCTGTTGGACCGGATGCAGTTCCCCGTCCGGCGAAGCCAGGCCTTCCACCGTTGTGATCTCCCGGCCCTGGTTCATGACGGCAAAACTCAGGCAGGACAGTACCCGCTTTCCGTCGATCAGAACCGTGCAGGCGCCACACTGACCGTGATCGCAACCTTTCTTGGTGCCGGTCAGGCCGACATGGTCGCGCAGGGCGTCAAGCAGGCTGGTTCGATTGTCGAGAGCGAGATTGTAGGCCTGTTTGTTGATGCGCATCGAAACCGCCGACAGGTCGCGCGGTTCGGCCGGTTTGGCGGACGCCGGCTGGGCAGCTCTCGTTGGGGAATTCACGAGCGGCATCACCGCCGCCGCTGAAACAGAGGCCGTCATGAACATGCGTCTGCTCAGGCCACTGGACATCTTGGCATCGGACATGGCTGGCTCCGGGCTGGCTGGGTCTAAGCGGCCCAAACCAGTCGCGGAGGACAAAGTTCCCTCCTCACGAGCCTGTGATCCTTTTTTCTGCTGGCGGGATCGATGTAACCGGAACCTCACCTGTCGAGCGATGGTTGTGTGCCAAGAGCCGGAAGGAGGCGATCGTGAGCGATGGTCGGCATGGCAAGGACGGTGACAATGGCCCTGTATTCTCTGCAGAGCAGGCGAGGCAGGGCGAGATCATCCTGCGAACGCGCACGCGTCGGATTATCTTCATAGCCGGCTTGGTCGGTATCGTGATCCTGGCCCTCGTTGTGAGGTTGGCAATCGGCTGAACCAATTCCCCTCGCCTTGCTGCTGCGCTCTCCCCGGCCCAAAAAGCGTTAGCGTGCGCCGCGCGACGGTGTTTGGGCATGCCCAGGATGCGGCATTGGCTACGCGAACTTCTGTTGGAACCAGCGCGTCGGGTCGACGTTCAGCCCTTGTTCAACAGGAGGAACAGACCATGCCACGAGGCGAGAAATCGAAGTACACTGACAAGCAGGAGCGTAAAGCCGATCACATTGCCGAAGGCTATGAGAAGCGCGGGGTTTCCGACAAGGAGGCAGAGCGGCGTGCATGGGCAACCGTCAACAAGGACGATGGCGGCGGCAAGAAGGAAGGCGGTTCGGGCCGCGGCAAACACACGGGCCATCCCGCGGCGCACAAAGGCGGCAAAAGCGGCGGCAAGGCATCGGCATCACGGTCTGCCGCAAGCCGATCGGAATCGGCGAAGAAAGCTGCAGCGACCCGCAAGCGCAATGCGGAACATCGCGCACATTGATCTGAGGGCGGCGTCCAATGGAGGCGAACGATGGAAGCACAGGGATGAAATCGCAGCTCGTCAATGAGATCGGCGGACAAAGGACATTTGTCGTGGTGCTCGACCCAGGCGAAGAAGCGTTCGCGGCACTGACCGCCTTCGCGGTCGAGCAGAACATCGGCAGCGCGTCCCTGACCGCGATAGGGGCTTTCGAAAAAGCCACCGTGGGCTGGTTTGATCCGGCCGCGAAGACCTACCGCAAAATCCCTATCGACGAACAGTGCGAGGTTCTGAGCGCGATCGGCGATGTCGCACTGGCAGATGATGACAAGCCCAGCCTGCACGTCCATGCGGTGCTTGGATTGAGCGATGGCACCACCCGGGGTGGACATCTGCTTGACGGCATCGTTCGGCCAACGCTCGAAATCATCCTGGTGGAAGCGCCCGGCCATCTGCGCCGCAGCAAGCGTCCGGACCTCGGTGTCGCGCTGATCGATCTGGACGACTGATCTACAGCCCTCTAGAGAGCAATTCCAGGAAAAGTGTGAAACGGTTTTCCGTCCGGAATTGCGTAAAAACAAGGAGTTAGAGCGGGTCGCCGTTTCCGTGAAACGGTGAACTGCTCTGGCTCGTTCTCACGCTTTCTTGCTCAGCTCAGCAGGTGCTGTGTCCGGCGCAGCTTCCCACCCGAACACGCTGCGCCCGCCAAGCAGATGCGACTGGTCGAATTCTCCCGCGACAATTTCCTTCAGGCTGGGGCCGGTCACGTATCGTTCGACTTGCCGCGACTGATCGTCGAGCCGCTTCAAGGCACCGATTTCTTCATCGCGACCGAGCTTTGCCTTCTGCACGGCTGACTTCAGAACCCCGATCGTCTCGTCATAGACCTTCAGCGGTACCGGAAATGGATGCCTGTCCTTGCCGCCATGCGCCAGCGAGAAGCGGCCGGGGTCGGAAAAACGGCAAGGCGCGCCATGCACCACCTCGGCAACGAGGGCCAGCGCGCGCACCGTGCGAGCGCCGACGCCAGGGACCAGAAGGAGCTCGGCGAAATCGGTGGGACCACGGTCCGCGGCGGCTGCGATATTGCCGTGAAGACGATGCATGACGACATCGCTTTCGCGAACGTCATGGTGGGCCGGCATGACCAAATGCGGCAGCAGCGGCTGCTCCGGTTCCCGCCGGCGCGTCGGCTCCGCGCAACGCTCCAAGGCTGCAAGCTCGCTCAGGATGCGATCGGGTCCGAGGTTCTGCAAAAGGTTCAGTTGCCCTTGGCGCGACGCGTCGGCGCGCCTGTCGGTCAGGTTGACGATCTCACCTTGATGGGCGCCCTCGATGGCGGCATGCGGCTGGTCGACAAAACTCTTGAGGCCCTCGGAGAGCCAATGGTAGCGGCGCGCCACCTTGCTGTCGCCGTTCATGCCTTGCTGCACCACGACCCAGCGACCGTCATCGGTGACGATGAAGCCATGCAGGTAAAGATCGAAACCGTCCTGGACTGCGGCGCTGTCAACCTTGGCGACAAGCCGGCTGACGGTGGCGAGGCCCGCTCCGTCGAAGCCGACGCGTTGGCCGATGGCCTCCAGCTCGTGCGGGGTTTTGCGCGAATGCGCGCCGCGACCACCGCAGACATGAATGCCGAGTTCGCCGGAAAGCGGCGTGAGACCACGCTTCAAAGCGCCCACGACGCTGGTCGTGATCCCCGACGAGTGCCAATCCATGCCCATGACAGCACCAAAGGACTGGAACCAGAATGGATGCGCCAGCCGCCGCAGCAGCTCGTCTCGACCATAGTGATGAACGATTGCCTCGCACATCGCGGCGCCAAGACGCGTCATGCGGTCGCCGAGCCATTTCGGCACGCGCCCACCATGGAGTGGAAGATCAGCACTTCCCGATCGCTGCGTCACGTCTGCTACCTGTTCTGGTGTCCGTTATTCTCTTAACAGATAGGCAGCCAAACCGCGCAAGGAAGCATGGACACTTTCCGCCGAGCCGAGTTAGAAAACGTCAAGTCCAGTTCGAGAGAACCGTTTCCATCTCGACCGTCTCGACCTGCTGCGCGAAACGTTGGTGGTAAACGGTCAGCAATGCGTCATGGGTTGCATCGGAAGAACTGCACAGCGCGTCCGTGACGAGAACCACGCGGTAGCCGAAATCGATGGCCCCGAGCACCGTGGCCAGAACGCAAACATCCGTTTCGCCACCGGTGATGACGAGCGTATCGATGCCGCGCTCCACCAGAAGGGCCCTGAGGCGCCCTTCGAACCAGGGCGAGTAGATGTGCTTGTCGATGATCGCCGCTGGCGGGCAATAGCCGGCTAAAGACGGCAACAGTTCGGTCATTTCGGGCCCGATCGTCTCGATCGTCAGTGAAGCCCAGCGCTCATAATAGCGCTTCCATGTGCCGACGCCCTGCCCCGGCTTCCCGGCTGGCAGGAAGCGTGTAAAGACCGTCTGTGGCGCGCGTCTCTCGACCAGCCTTTCGATCTGCGGGAGAACCCGGGTGATCCAGGGTGTTGCCCATTCAGACGGCTCTGCAAACAGCCGCTGCATATCCACGCAGACATGCATGCAACGATCGCCCAGGGGACCGTATGCCAGCCCCGGCATCGACATCAGTGCGTCTCCGACCGGCCATGCATTCGCTGCCTCCTCACTTTGCCAGCAAAGACACGCAACGCCACGCGCAAGCACTGGTTCCTGAAATAGCCAACAGGAACCGACGCAAATGGCTGGCGTTTCCGCTGATATCAATGGAGGTGCTCGCATGAGACCGCGCGAGAGGCGTTGGAGCCGCAAGTCAGCCGGGGCGCCGAAATGGAACTGAGCGGAGGATGTCTATGTGGCACGATCCGCTTCCGCGTTGGAAGCGAACCGAGAGTGCATTACTGCCATTGTGATATGTGCCGACGAGCGACCGGCAGTGCGTTCGCGGTTCTGGCCTGGGTGCCTTCCCAAAGCGTGACCTGGACCAATGCGACGCCGACCTATCGCAGGTCTTCGCCGATTGCCCGCAGAGGGTTCTGCTCCGCCTGCGGATCGCCGCTCAGCCTTGCCTATGACGCATCGCCCGGAGAGATCGCGCTGCATGCCGGAACGTTCGACGATCCGGCTCGCCTGGAGCCGCGCTACAACTATGGATCGAGGCAGCGACTTGGCTGGGTTTGCTGCGGAATAGACCTGCCGCACCTCGATACCGAGGAGCGATGGTGAAACCATGTCCGAAGGGCAAGCCAGATGAGCATGTTTTACCGGGCGGCCAAGATTGCCGAAGAGGTCCACGCAGCACAGCGCGACAAGACCGGGCGACCCTATATCGAGCACTGCCGCCGTGTCGTTGACGCGGTCGAAACCAAGGACCAGAAGGTCGTCGCCTATCTCCATGACGTCCTGGAAAAGGGCAAAGGCTGGGACCGGACCAGGTTGGAAGAGGCCGGTTTTGGCCCGACGATCGCGTCGGCCGTCGACGCCATGTCGCGCAGGGACGGCGAGGATTACTTCGCGTTCGTGCGACGAGCGGCATCGAATCCATTGGCGCTGCCGGTGAAGCGCGCGGATCTGGCGGACAATATCTGGCAGGCACGACAGGCCGGGGCATCAACCGTCAGATACGGGGCACTACGCATCCTTGATGAAGAGTTTCCACGCGGTTAGCACCTGCCTTGAATCTCAGCTCGCGCCGATGAGAACGGGCAATCTACTCCGTGACGTGGGGCGTATGCCTTCTGTCCTCCGCGGGCTCGACATCGATGCGCGCCTTTTCCGGATCGAATGCACCATGACGTGCAATGGCCCGCGCCGCGGTTTCAGGCGTCTCGTATGCCCACATGAAATCGTCAGCCGAGCTGCCCACGGCATGGACGCGCCAGTAGCTCGCGGTACCTTTCAAAGGGGAGCGGCTGGTGGTGTTCGTTTTTTCGAAAAGGTCAAAATAGATGTCTTCGAAAGGGATATAGAACACGGGCTCATGTCCTTCTTCCTGAAGCACTTTCGCCCGCTCCGTGGCAGCGACTATGGCGTCGGAAAATCGTACCGTCACCGTGCCGGCAAACGGTTCTATGGCCAGTTGGCCAGCATGGTGTGTTGAGATTGCGCCTGAAGCTTGCATTCAAATTCTCCCTGCTGCCGTTGCGAGACCGCATTTCGGTTCGTCATGCATGGAGACGAAATGCACGGCGATGCGTCAGGTTCCGCGCTGTACTGTGAGGTCGATAACGACCCCACTTCAGCGCTTGCCATGGCTATCGAGAAACGCAGCCAACAATCGCGAAACCTGATCAGCAGCTTCACGCGTCGGGAAGTGTCCGATGCCATCCAGCACCACCCGACTGTAGAACCCGGTGAAATGCTCTTCGAGCCCCTCTGAAGACTGGGCAAACACAACGCGGTCGTCGCCACCATGAAGCGTCAGGATCGGCACCGTGATGATCTTGACCGCTGCTTGCCGGCGGGCGAGTTCGGCATAGCGAGGATCGGGCTCGGCCTCTTCCCATCGGACCCGATAGGAATGCAACGTCACATCCGCCCAGTCAGGATTTTCGAACGAGCTCGCAACGCCATCGAAAATAGCGTCGTCAAACCAGCCTGATGGACCCCAGCTGTCCCACTGATACCTGGCGAATTCCTTGCCGTTGTTTCGTACGAACTCGGCGCCCCGCGCGGTCGCCATGAACCATTGATACCAAAATGCTTTCGCCTGTCTGGGCGCTGGCGTTGCTGGTTTGCCTGGTTGCCAGCCGAGCGACAGAGCAGCGCAGCACTTGATGCGGTCCGGAAAAACCGACGCGAGCAGATAGGATATCCGAGCGCCCCAATCATGTCCGACAACTGCAAAGCGGCTGATGCCAAGCGCATCGGCAAAATCCAGCACATCCTGCGCCATCGCGGCAATCTCGCCCGAGCGCATAGTTTCCTTCGACAGGAACGATGTCGGCCCAAAGCCTCGCAACAAAGGGGAAAACGTCCGGAAGCCAGCTTCATGAAGGACCGGCGAAATACGAGCGTATGTCGTGGCGTCGTCGGGCCAGCCATGCAGCAAGACAACCGGGGCGCCGTCCTGCAGTCCACCATCGAGATAGGCGACGCGCAGCAGAGGGGTGTCGCAATGTGAGACGGAGTTCATTTGCTCTGAGGCACCGTAGCTGGCTGGTCGCCGCCAGTCGTGGACTCTGGTCTGGCGGCCTGATCAACCTTTGGATTCTTGTTGTTGGTGCCGGTGTTGGCTTTCATCGGCTCGGTATTGTTGTCGCAGGCGCCGAGCGCAAGGACAGCGGCCAAGACCAGGAGTGAAAAGAACCGCTTCATCGAAATCTCCTCTGGTTGCTGTCCAGCAAACGAGGTTCCGCCAACTTGGTTGCCCTGATCGTGCTCTCAAGACCACGGCATTTGACGATCAACGCTTCAAGCTAGTGGAATCGGCTGCAACTGTCGGGTCAGGCAAAGCCGGGCCACGTTCAGTCTCCGAGCCCTCGGCCTCGATCTCCTGCACGGCCCGATCCCAGTGCTCCTGCTCGCGGCCGACCGGCCGGCCCTCTTGTTCCCAGATTTCATGGGCCCGTCGTTTGATCTTTTCTTCCCTGCTGTCCATGGCCAGATTCTCCAATCCGCCAGTCTCAATTCCGGACGATACTTTTTGTTCCTCTGTCGGGAACAGCCCCTGCCGGAGCCGCCATCTCGGGAAGGCGTTTATAGGTTGCGTGGGATCAGTCGCTTGGTAATTTTCGTACCGATATTTTTTCGTGACACACCGATGCCCGCAGATCTATGAATCAGGCCATCGGCCGGCGCCGAGCACGTCCCTCTCCGATCCCACTGCCCGGCGCTCAAAGCCTGATCGCCCGTCGCATCGACATGGCGGGCTGTTGCTTCGATTGGAGGTGACGCCCATGCGGGAATTGCCGAAAGACATCGACGCCGATGTGGTCATCGAAATCAGCAAGCTACTGGACGACAGCCCGCTATTCGTCCCGGTGCGGGTTCATGAACTTGCAGCCAGGGTGAGGCAGAGGGTGAAGACCGGTCTGCCGGATCTTTCGATCGAAGAATTGATCGTGGAGATGGCCTCCGTACGTCAGCTGGCCATGGCCTTCGATCTGCCTGGATCGGAGAATGTCGTGCAAATCCCGGTGCGGTATAGCCGCTAGCACTGCGGCATCACACGCTCCAACCGGAGGTCAGGACAAGCGACGCTTCAAACATCTGCGCACCGATCTCATCGCGTACTTTGACGGTTACCTTGACGAAATCGCAATCGGGCATTTCGTCTTGGGCGACGTCCTGCAAAATACGAATTGCTTCCGCCCTGGCCTGTTCCCGGGATTCGAACAGCTGCCCGTCATCGTCGGGTACTGTGCCGTCACCATTTTGAAGGTCGAAATAGTACCGCTTCATTTCGGGTCACGCTGCAAACATCTTGCGTGTCAATGATTTCGCTTCCTGGGCGGTTCCCTGCCCGCTCGATGGCCGTGCTGGTGAAGACGTGGTCGTTCAACGCACCGCAGGGCGAAGCGCCGATATGAAAAGCACCAGCAACGCCAAGGCGTTGAGGCCCGCGGCGATGGCATGCGAATACTCCCATTGGCGCCGCAGCAGCTCCCAGTTTTCAGGGAGGACAGTCCAGTTCCGGGTCGCCTGATTGATTGGATAGGTCAGCGTCCAGAAGGCAAATTGCGTGGCGCCGATGCTTAGAAAGGCGACAACAACCAAGCCGAAAGATGCACTCGCTCGGTAGAGCAGGACCGCCAGGGCGGCTGTAGAGAGCAATGCTCCCAGCACCACGATGCCGAACAGGCTCCATCCATCATAAGCGCGTTGCGCAGCCAGATAGTTCGCCCCGTCGAGCTTCATCTTGTTGAACATCGTGAAGAAATGCGCGGCGGCCGGAACGAAAGCCAGTGCAACGAAAATGAAGCTGACCACTCTCAGACTATAAATTGCCATGTCCGGTCTCCTCTCAGGAGACAGCTAGGGCAATCGGCAAGGTTGGAAAGGTCGTTTTAACGAGGGCTTTCGCCCATGATCGTATGGCCCCAAGTGAGGTCGTTTTTTAGCCCTCACTCAACTATCTCGGAACATTTTTTTTGGGTGCTGGTTCTACGCACTGAAGGGACGAACCTTACCCAGGGAGATTTCCCCATGAAACATGTTCTCATTACCAGCATGCTGGCCATCGGGCTCGGCTGTGGAACGGCAGTGGCTCAGACGCAACAGACCGAAAGCCAGTCTGGCGCAGACGCCAATTGCGCTTCCGGGCAGGCTGACTGCCAGGGCGGTTCCAAGATGGGCGATCAGGCCCAGGGCAAAGCCAAGATGCAAACCGACGAGCAAGCTCAGGGCAAGGCCGGCGCCTCCACCGATCAACAGGCACAGGGCAAGGCCAAGCTGAAGACTGACGAGCAGGCTCAGGGCAAGGCCGGCACCACCGACCAGCAGGCCCAGGGCAAGGCCAAGCTGAAGACTGACGAGCAGGCTCAGGGCAAGGCCGGCACCACCGATCAGCAGACTCAGGACAAGACCAAACTGAAGACAGACGAGCAGGCTCAAGGCAAGGCCGGCACCACCGACCAGCAGGCCCAGGGCAAGGCCAAGATGCAGACCGACGAGCAGGCTCAGGGCAAGGCCGGCACCACCACCGACCAGCAGGCCGAGGGCAAGGCTAAGATGCAGACCGACGAGCAGGCTCAG